>JADGDL010000009.1:13095-61872 GCA_016744875.1 Sulfurovum sp. | reverse complement strand
GATCAAAATGGCGCACACAATATTGGTGTTGTAACTGGAAACTTAATGGCTCAAGGTGTTCCTCAAGCACAAGCACAGCAAATGGCTGGAGAAATGGCAGGAGCAGCATTATTTGCACCTGGTGTTGTTGAATCAGCAGATGACTTAAGAGTTTACCTTAGATATAGATTCTAAGAGACTTTTTAACAAAGGGAACTTTTCCCTTTGTTAACTAATATTTATACTTCGTTCACACTTAATACATCTTTTTTCCCTAGAATACATTTACTATTGTTTTGAATGAATTCAATGATAATATATTTGTTTAACTAACACACAAAGGAACACAATGAAACTAAAAAAAATACTACTAGCCTTTCTTCTAACGATAGGTCTTACAACTACCATACACGCAATGCATGATGTACAGATATTAACAGCTGATAATACTAAGAAAAAGATCACACCTCAAACCATTGAAGCTGCATTTGAAAAAGCAGGTTTTTTCATCAATGATAACAGAGATATGAATGTACCATTCAAGAATCACTGTAAAAGACTACAGTATCAAACATATAATCTTTTTACTGTATTCAAAAAAGATGTGGTACTTAAGTTAGTAAAAAAGTATCCGAATATTGGTCTTTTCTCACCTATGAGTATGTCTATTTATTCAGAGAATGGCTCTAACACAATTTCTGTTTCTTCTTTAAGTGCAGCTGCTATGGCAAAGATCATGGGTATCCCAGCTGATGATGCGGATCTTGTTGCTTATGGAAAGTTGGTACAGGATACATTGAGAGCTGCTTTACCTAATGCAAAAGTTGAAAAAGTATCTTATGATATGAAAAAACCAGAAGGTGATCTGGTTTGGGGTACAACATTAACTTTTGATGGAGATTGGGAAGATACAAAAGATGACTTTGAAATGGAATTTGAAGGCTCACTTGCCCCATATACATTTGTCATGGCAGGATTTAATGACTTGAACTATGATTTTGAAGAAGCAGAATATGAAGCATTTAACTTTTATGATGTTTACTCAGTTTGTAATATATCTGTGATCTATACAGTTGCGATCAAGCATCCAGAAGCAGGAGCATTCGCACCTTGTTCACTTTATCTATATAATAAAAAAGATACAAATACTATAGAGATGGCATTCCCTGCAGTATATAACTGGATAGCATCATTGGCGATAGAAGATAAAGAATCTGTTAAGGAACTTATGACAGCACAGACAAATTTGGAAAAAATACTTACGGAGCTTACAGCTAAGTATTCAAGCAAATAATTAACAATACTATAACATTCTATATTTATTTTAGAATGTTATAGTTTAGACTCACAGTAAAAATATTTCATCTTCTTTTTTAATCTCTCCACCCTGAATAACTTTAGCAAAGATACCTCGGTCATCTTTAAGCAGTATAGGTAATTGTTCATCTATTTTTGAGAGATGGTCACACATCGTACAGTTTTGACTTATCTGTAAAATAACACCACCTATCTGAAGTTTATCTCCGGCAGTTAAATGGTATGGGTTGAAGTCTATGAGAAGGTTTTCTCCCAAAGAACCATAAGGCATTTCTATGTTATGATCATTTACAAGTGTGTAGCTCGCTAAAGAAGTGATAAGTACAGAGCGTTGGATATTTGTATCGTAGTATTTGTCTCCCTTGATACCTTTTTCATCCAATACTACATGCTCTTTTTCTAAATGTACGGATGACCCGTCTACAGAGACAAAAAGTGTAATTACTGTACCGACCATTTGCTTTTTCACAGAGATATCCTTAAGGTGTGTTTTATAGATGAATTTTAACATAATTTTGGTTAAATTATACGAGAGTATTATATATTTTACTTATATAAAAGATATATTAGATTAATAATAATGGTGTAAATAGGTTACATTTAGGTCATATTTTGAAAGCAAATCCCTTCTAAAGAATCAATTTACTACTTGTTTAACTTATTTTAACTATAATTTTGTACATGACAATGTCATCCTAAATTTAAACAAGGAGGAATTATGAATAAGATAATTAATCTATCTGAAGAAGATCTAGATACTGCAACTGTTAAAACAGAGCAGACGACTAGAAGAGACTTCTTTAGAAAAGCTGCTGTACTTTCAGTAAGTGCAGTTGCCGCTACATCAGTTTTAAAGCCAGTTGAAGTAAACGCAAGTGAGCACATTAAAGCAAACCCAGAGGATGATCCACATATTATCCATGAAAAACAATGGAGTCTTGAGTTTGGTGACCCTGTAACAGTGAACCTGTATGGTCAACCATCTCCTTATGAACATAATGTTACAAGAAGAACAACTCCAATATTATCATCAGGTAATATGCGTGCATCTATCGCTGTGACGCCTATCCAGGATCTTAGTGGGATTATCACGCCAAATGGGCTTTTCTTTAACAGACATCATGGTGGTACTCCGACGATTAATCCTAATGAACATAGACTTATGATTCATGGTTTAGTTGAAAAGCCAATTGTTCTAACAATGGATCAATTGAAAAAATATCCTAACGTATCTAGAATTCACTTCCTAGAGTGTCCTGCAAATGGTGGACCAGAATGGAGAGGACCTCAGTTCAACTCTATTCAGTTTGCTAAAGGATTTATGTCTTGTGCAGAATGGACAGGTGTGTACATCAAAGATATCCTTAAAGATCTTGGTCTTAAGCCAGAAGCACAATGGATGTTAGCTGAAGGTATTGATAACTCTCACATGGGTAGAACGATTCCTATAGATAAAGTACTTGATGATGCAATGATCGTTTGGGGACAGAATGGTGAAGCATTACGTCCTGAACAAGGCTACCCGATAAGAATCGTTGTTCCAGGTTGGGAAGCGAACTTATGTGTAAAATGGTTAGGTAGACTTGAGTTTGCCTCTGAGCCATTCTATGCTAAAGAAGAGACATCTAAATATACTGCACTTAAGCATACTGGAAAAGCGATACAGCACTTTTATGCAAATGAAGTAAACTCTGTGATCACTTACCCATGTCCTGAAAGACCATGGACAGATCTTAAAAAAGATGAGATGATAGAAATAGAAGGACTAGCTTGGTCAGGTATGGGTACAATCACAGCTGTTGATGTATCATTTGATGGCGGTAAAAACTGGGTGGAAGCACCACTAAAAGGTTTGGTTGTTGAAAAAGCATGGACGAGATTCTCTATCATGCATAAGTATACAGGTAAACCAATGCTTCTTTCAAGCCGTGCCGTTGATGATGCTGGACATATTCAGCCAAGTGTTAAAAATGAGAGAGCAGCTGTAGGTATCGAAGGTGTATACCACAGAAATGCTGTTCATACATGGGAAGTAGATGCTAAAGGAGAGGTTACAAATGTACAAGTCTTATCATAAAAAAATTATTTCAACTGCTGTAATTACTTCTGCTGTTCTTTTTGCAACAGCATGTAATGCATCAAACGAAGAGAGTAAAACAGCTGTGGCTAAGCCTGCAGCTAAAATAGCTGCGGCTACAACATCAGCAGGTTTCTCGGAAAGAGTCACTTCTGCGGTTGGTCCAGCAAAAGCGGCAGTTTCTGACACAGTAAAGAAAACATATGAGCACAATGGCAAACTTGCTGTTGACGGTGGGGTTATTTATCCGATTGTTAATGGGAAGACCGGTTCTTATCATGCAAATGAAGAAGCACACAAGACACCTTTTAACAAAGGTAAAACAGCAACTGCCAATGAGATTAAAGCATGGGATATCGATGTAATGCCAGATGGTACAGGTTTACCTGAAGGTTCAGGTTCTGTTGAGTTTGGTGACGAAGTTTATGAAGAAAAATGTCTATCTTGTCACGGTGACTTTGGTGCAGGTGCTGGATTTTACCCTAAGTTAACAGCAGGGAATGCGTATGAAGCACAAAAAACACTGATCAATCAACGTGTAGGTGACCAAGAAGAAGGCCCACAACGTACCTTCGGTTCTAACTGGCCATATGCAAGTACTCTATGGTGGTACATTAAAACCGGTATGCCTCACCAAGCACCTATGTCTTTGACAACTGAAGAAGTGTATGCATTGTCTGCATATATCCTTTATATCAATGAAATGGAAATTGATGGTGTGTTGGTAGATGATGAGTATGTTCTTGATAGAGAAAAATTCTTGAAAATAGTTATGCCAAACGTTGATGGTTTTGAACCTAAGATCAATGGTCCACAAGGACAGGATAATGCACGTGCATACTATAATGAACCATTGAACTACGGAAATGGTGTGAGATGTATGAAAGACTGTTTTGAGGGTGAACCTGAATTACAAAGAATCGCTCAAGCACTTTCAGACTTTTCTCCGGCATTAAGTTCAGAGAAAAACTTACCGGCACCTTCTGCAGATGCAAAAGCTGAACACCCAGGTAAAGCAGGGTATGACAAGGCATGTGCAATGTGTCACGACTCTGGTGCAGCCGGCGCTCCTATTACAGGTAATGCTGGTGAATGGGCAAAAGCATTGGAAAAAGGAAAAGACGCTGTGTATGCTAATGGTCTAAACGGTGTTGGTGCTATGCCTCCAAAAGGTGGTGCTATGTCACTTACTGAGGAACAATTCAATCAAATGGTTGATTATATGCTAGAAGCAAGTAAATAATTGTTATAATAATTATTAGTTACACAACTAATACACAATAAGAGTTTATACTCTTCTGTGTATTTATAAATAGAGTTTAAGTACTCAAAAATTATTACCCGTTATGGAAGGATTTCAATATGATGGAAAGAAGAAAATTTTTAGGTTTAGGTCTAGCTGCAGTAGCACTAGCACCAGTAACTTTAAGCGCTCTTGATTTTAGAGCAGAGAAACCAGATACATGGACAGCACATAAAGTACAAGATGCAATTAAAGCACTATACGGTGATGCTAAGATTACGGAAAGTGGTGATATTTCACTTAAGATACCTAAAGTTGCAAGTAATGGTGGTGCGATCCCAGTAAATATCAAAACAACAATTGATGCAAAAACTGTTGCACTTTTCCAAGATGCAAACCCAGAAAGTGCTGTAGCTGTATTTAACGTTGTTGAAGGATCTATTCCTGAGTACAGTACTAAGATCAAAATGCAAGCTTCTGGATCGATCACAGTTGTCGTTCAAGATAAAGCAGGTAACCTATTTTCAGTTAGCAAGAAATTAGAAGTTGCACTTGGTGGTTGTGAAGGTTAATCCCTGTCACGACACTCTATAAAACGAATTATTTATAAAAAGGAATTAGCATGGCTAACATGAAGATCAAAGCAAAAGTAAAAAATGATGTACTTAAAGTAAAAGTACAGGCTAAGCATATTAACATTACATATAATGCGGCAAAGAAAAAAGGTGTTGATGTTAACTTCATCACACATGTAAGTGCAAAAGTAGGTGACAGAGTAGTATATGATGTATCTACAAGTCAATTTATATCTAAAGACCCTATTTACAAATTTTCTGCAAAAGCAAATGGAATTAAAAAAGGTGATATGATAGACGTTACATGGACAGACCTTTCTGGTAAAACTGTTACTGAGAGTAAAAAAGTTAAATAATAACTTTCTCTATACGCGACCTTTGGGTCGTGATAGATTGATATAAACAAATACTTTTAGAAGTACTTGTTTATGTTAGATCTGATACATTAAACCAGTGTGTTACCTCTCTTGTAACGGTGGCTTCTTTTCTTCTTTGGAAATGATCAGCCATATCAAATCCTGCTTCTTCACTTTTCTCTTTATACTCTTTAATAAAATCGGTATACACTTCCTCTTTCATTGCGGTAACTTCATAGACTACTTTGTGGTATAAAAGAGAGCCTTGGGAATGTTCTTCTCTATCTTTTTCATTGACATTGATACTTCCATAGCGAGCTTCCTTTTCTAAAGTCATACTCATCTCAGTATAAGCACGCATAGACGCGAAAATATGCTCAAGTTGTACTATAGGGGTAGTTGTGCTATGGATCAGGGTGGCAGAAGCTTCTGTGTATCCCCAGTCACCGGATATATCAAGATTCATATCGAAGGCTGTTTTGATGATCTCTTTGAGGTCGTTATCGCTTTGAAGTTGTTGGAAAGTTGGCATAGTCTCTTCTCTTATTTTTTTCTATTATACACAGATAGATATGAAAAGAAAGAAAATGTGTGAATCTATGTATAATGGAGTGAAGCGGGAATTATAGTCCAGCTTCTTTAATGGCTTCAGTTCTTGCATGTGCCATGAGGGGTTCAAAGACAAGTTTAAGCGTACCATTGCTCATGATATCATCCAGTGCGTAGAGTGTAAGCCCTATACGGTGGTCGGTTAGTCTATTTTGTGGGTAATTGTATGTACGTATCTTTTCAGAACGTGAACCTGAACCTACTTGGAGTTTTCTCTGACTGGAGGATTCGTCTAAACTTTTTTGCAGGGCAGCTTCATAGACTCTTGCCTTAAGGACTTTCATCGCTTTGGCTTTGTTCTTATGTTGTGATTTTTCATCTTGGATGGCAGCGACTATTCCTGTAGGGATATGTGTAAGACGTACCGCAGAGTCTGTGGTGTTGACTGACTGTCCCCCACAACCACTTGAACGGTAAGTGTCCATCTTGATCTCATTTGGTTTGAGGTCAACTTCTACATCATCTACTTCAGGGATGACAGCTACCGTGATAGCCGACGTATGTACCCGTCCTTGGGTTTCTGTATCTGGAACACGTTGCACACGGTGGATACCACCTTCGTATTTGAGAAGAGCGTAGACATTTTCACCTGAAATTTGGGCGATAAGTTCTTTGTACCCACCAGCTGTACCATCATTGCTACTCATAATTTCTATTTTCCATCCTGCCTGTTCGGCATAACGTGAGTACATACGAAAAACATCTGCTACAAACAATGCAGCTTCATCGCCACCTGCTCCAGCCCTAAGCTCAAGTAAAATGTTTTTATCATCATTCTTGTCTTTAGGGAGCATGAGGATTTTGATTTCGCTCTCTAATGCGGGTAACATAGGTTCCAGTTCAGAGAGTTCTTCTTTTGCAAGATCACCAAGTTCTGCATCTCCTAAAAGTTCTTTATTCTCATCTATTGCTTCTGCTGTCTCTATGTAGAGCTTTGCTTTCTCTACAAGATCATTGAGCCCAGATTGCTCTCTGGAGAGATCTGTCATACGCCCGATATCACTAGCAATGTCTGGAGAACTTAAAAGTTCAGTGATCTCATTGTGTCTGTCTATAAAAGGTTGGAGTTTTTCTTTGAACATGGGTGTTCTTTATGTTGGATTGTGAGAAGTGTGTCTCAGTGACAGATGTCACAGAGACAAGAAGGCTGCTTATGCTACAGCGTTTACCATTTTATGAAGACGGCTTACTTTTCTTGCTGCAGTTGATTTTTTGATGAACCCTTTGCTTACAAGTGAGTGGATCTGCTTATTTGCTGTTGCAAATGCAGTAGATGCTGCTGCTTTGTCTGAAGCTTCTACTGCTTCGTGAACTGCTTTAACGATGTTTTTGATTCTAGTTCTGTAATATCTGTTTCTTTCAGTTTTTACAGCTGTTTGCAAAATACGTTTTTTTGCTGATTTGTTGTTTGCCATAGTCGTTTCCTTAATGTGTATTACTCTACTAGCCCTGTAGGCTTTGGAGTGAAATTAGTGCGCGAATAATACCTAAAAGAAGATTAAAGCATTATTAAACCTATGGATTAATCTACCTTATTGATGTGGTATCCTTTTTTTCTTAGCAGAGCAATTAAACCATTTTCTTCTGCCAAATGTCCAGCACCAACAGCAAAAAAATAACTATCCTGAGGATAGTTTTGTAAGATGAGATGTATGCGTTGAAGAAAACGGGTATTTCTTTCTGTCAGTAGTAATCTAAACAGCTTATTATCAAGTGCATGTATATGGGGATCTTTATCCTTAAATGTGTTCTGTATTTCTTTAAATCCATTAAGATCACCTTTAATGTACCACTTTTTGAGGGCTTGTGCGTATTGTTCATTTTCTGTTTGGTTCATACTATCTATAAGGAGGAGTTCCTGTTCCCAAGAGGTGAGAACGTCAAAGTAGATAAGTTGCTCTTTGGGTGTTTCCAGACCTAAAGAAGGGGTAGAGAGAGCTTTTGCAGTTTTTATGAGGCGTTCATCCATAAAAAGTTCTTGCGGGTTTATTTTTGAATCAGCGTAGTTTGTAAGCAGTAGTGCAATAGCCCATGTTTTAAATACAGAAAGTGTATGTTCTGAAAGAGGTATATTTAAACGTTTTATATGTTGTTGTAGGCGTTTATAGGTAGAAGAGGAGAGACGTTTTTTTAAGGGGAGTAAGCCTGAGGCTTGCATAAAACCTTGAATAATGGCATGACTCTTTTTGTCTATAGTCGTTTCTGTATAGACGGTTTGTGTACTTGCAAGGACTTGTGTTACTTTCACAGGAAGGGCATTGATCTCTTTGTCTCTGCTGTGGTACGTACCAAAGAGGTAGGACGGTTTGACAAGGTTACTATGTTCTATCTTCCATAGCATGACGGCTCTTGTGTCATTTGCACAGGAGAATAGAGATAATAGGGCAAGGATAAGAAGTGTTCGTCGTATCATAACTGATATGTTAATCAAATTTGCGTTAAAATATTCCTTAAATAACTATATTAGGAACTATTTTGGAACTTTTTGGAACAGATGGTGTACGTGGTAAAGCAGGAAAAAAAGTATCTGCTGTGAGTGCTATGCGATTGGCAATGGCGACAGGGATTTATTTTAAACAATTTGCAAAAACGAAGAAGATTTTAGTCGGGAAAGATACAAGACGCAGTGGCTATATGATAGAAAATGCTATTGTCTCTGGATTGACAGCAGTAGGCTTTGATGTCATACAAATCGGGCCAATGCCAACTCCAGCTATCGCTTTTTTAACAGAGAACATGCGTTGTGATGCAGGGATCATGATATCGGCTAGCCACAATCCTTATTATGACAATGGAATCAAATTTTTTGACTGTAATGGAAACAAATTAAACCGTGATAAAGAAGAGAAAATAGAAGAAATATTTGTGGATGATGAACGTATCAACCACGCTCAGGCTACTGATAAAGAGATAGGGAAATCTAAACGGATCGATGATGTTATAGGTAGATATATCGTACACATAAAGAACTCTTTTCCCAAACCCTTGACTTTAGCAGGTAAACGAGTGGTGATAGATTGTGCCAATGGTGCGGGCTATATCGTTGGTCCTACTATCTTAAGTGAACTTGGTGCTGATGTGGTGATTATTGGAAATAAGCCTAATGGATTTAATATCAATGAGGGCTGTGGTGCAATGCACCCGGAAAACTTGGCAAAGGTGGTCAGAGAATCACGTGCAGATGTGGGTATCGCACTTGATGGTGATGCAGATAGACTGGTCATGGTTGATGAGAACGGTGAAGTGGTTGATGGCGATAAACTTATGGGTGTATTGGCTGTACATCTTAAAAATCAAGGGGCATTGAAAGGACAAGGGATGGTTGCTACAGTTATGAGTAACCAGGGACTTGATGAGTATATGACCCAAAATGGACTGACTTTACACCGTTCTGCAGTAGGCGATAAAAATGTAGTAGAGATGATGCAATCCAATGGCATCAATTTCGGTGGAGAACAGAGTGGTCATGTGATCTTCTCTGATTATGCAAAGACAGGTGATGGCTTATCTTCTGCACTGCAAGCTTTGGCGTACCTGGTAGAAACAGGTAGAAAAGCTAGTGAAGCATTTAACCCTTATGTCTCTTACCCTCAACTTTTGGTCAATCTTCTCGTGGATGAGAAAAGGCCATTTGAAACGATCAATGGGCTGGAAGATCTCAAAGTAAAAGTAGAAAGTTTAGGTATGAGACATCTCTTTAGATACTCGGGTACGGAAAATAAGATACGCCTTTTACTTGAGGGAAAAAATGAAGATGCTCTTGAAGAGATGATGGATGAGTGTAAAACCTTTTTTAAAGGGGCGCTAGCTTAATGAGGGCATTTGCTATATTTAGTATGGTGATCCTCGGAACCTTTATTATCGATCAAAATATCAAATCTCTTTTTGTGGACGGGTTTTATCGTGCAGGAGAGTGTATAGATCTAGAGTTGCACTACAACAAGGGTGTTGCATTTTCTATGTTGGCCTTTTTAGGACCTTATCTGAAATGGATACAGGCAGTACTTATTTTAGTGATACTTTATGTAGTTTTTGCCGAAGGATATATTAAGCGGTATGCTTTTCCTGCGGGGTTACTCATAGGTGGGGCCTTGGGTAATGTCTATGACCGTTTTATACATGGAGGTGTAGTAGACTATGTGGCTTGGCATTGCGGATTTAATTTTGCAGTCTTTAATTTCGCGGATGTAGCTATAGATATCGCGGTGGTATGGATACTGATCATGGTATACTTTTTTGATAAAAAACCTGAAGAGGGATCCCAATAACTTTATGAAATTTTTTCTTTTTTTCTTTTTTTCTTTCATCATACTTGATGCTAGAGTATGTGAGGTAAAGGTCACACCTGATCAATATAAAAAGCGTTTTATGAATATAAAGATACTGGATGAGAAACAGCTTCTTTTTACAGAAGTAAACGGGGTGAAGTTTACAGAGCTTTCTGACCTGACCTATGAAGAGAAGACAAAGACATTATATCTTGTAGGGGATAAGGGCGCTCTTTTCTCCTTTTATGCCTCTTTCTCTGAGAAGATAGAAAGCTTGGAAGCATTAGATGCAGTGACCCTGAAAAATAAAAAAGGCAAAGGTCTCAGAAAGTGGAAAAGAGACAGCGAGGGTGTAGCACTTGATGATAAGGGTAGTTTGTACGTCTCTTTTGAAGGTGAAGCGAAGATAGCTTCTTTTCATAAAAACGGTGAAGATTATGGTGCGATGATACGTAAATATAAATTGCCAAAATCACTTAGATCTACAAAAAATTATCGTAGCAAAAACAAATCACTTGAATCTGTGGCCTGGCACCCTAAATACGGAATACTCACTGCAACAGAATGGCCTTTAAAAAAGTATGATAAAAAGAAACAGACGATTTATGCCATAAGTGGTAAAAAGTGGCACTTTAAAGCAGAACCGGAGGGCAGATCTGGTTTGGCTGCAATGGAAGTGATGGATGATGGGAATTTACTTGTCATGGAACGGTCTTATACGGGCTTGTCCAACCCTTTTGTTATTACGTTAAAAAAAGTGTATTTGAAAGATTGTAAAAAAAAGATGTGCAAAACCAAAGTATTGGCAAAGCTTAACAGTTCAGAGGGTTGGCTTCTGGACAACTTTGAAGGATTGGCAAGAGTGGGACAGAACCGTTATGTCATGATATCTGATGACAATGACAACTTTTTTCAACAAACATTGTTGGTCTATTTCGAGGTGAAAGAGTGAAAAGAGGATTTATTTTGATGAAGGACCTTGTCATTTATACAGTGCTGGTCGCAGTGCTGGGGATGATGCTTTTTTATGGTGAAAAATCTTATAGAGAAGCATCATTATATGAAGAGCTAACAGTAGAACTGGTTAGTCATCAAGGTGCGGAAGAACAGGCAAAATCTCAGTTGGGAAAGTTTGCAAAAAGTATACTGGGTGGTTTTTATCATGATGAAAGAGCTGCTACCCTTGATGCTATACGTGAAAAGCAGGAAGCTGCGATGATGAAAGCAAAAGAGTATACGATCTATTTTATGATCTTACTAGTCATCTTGCTGTTAGGGTATTTCTTTACATCATTAAGAGCCTTTACTTTGTTTGGCTCTTTGGCAGCGTTATTGACCTTGGTATTGGGACTTATTACCCCTATTTTGATGGTGACGATCCATAAAGAGGTAGAGTATATTGGGGATATCGTATTGTCCTTTGAATCCAAAGGGGTAGTGGGGTCTATACAGAAACTTTTTGAAAGCGGAGACATTGTGGTTGCATTGGTGATCTTTTTGTTCTCTGTACTTATCCCTGTACTGAAAGTACTCTCTTTACTCATTGTCTCTTTATTCCTGCAGAGCAATTTTGCACATGGTATCATCAAGTTTTTCAAGATGATAGGAAAATGGTCAATGGTTGATGTTTTTGTGGTGGCGGTATTTCTTGTTTATCTTACATCCAACAAAGGCGAGATCAGCCGTGCAGAAGTGGAAGTGGGACTCTACTTCTTTTTAGCCTATGTGATCGTCTCTATGTTGGTAAGCTTGTCTGCGGACAAGATGTTACATAAATCAAAGGATGAGGTACGTTAGATCACCATATCCACATCATCATGATCTTCAAAATATTTGAAGATCTTATTTCTCTCTTCTTCTGTATCGACGGTACATGAAGCATTGTAGCTGTGGAACTTTCCTGTTTTTGAAGCATTACCGAGTGAACAGAGGTGTTCTTTCCCCCCCACTTCTTTCATGATCTCTTTGATGCATTTAAGTAGTGCCTCTTTGTCTCGTCCTATGAGTTTAAATCCCCAGTTTGTAGGGTAGTTGATTTCTGGTCTTTCTGGCATTTGATCGTCTAAAATTTTCATTTGAATTCCTATCTGTTGAAATCACCAGAGTTTCCACCACTCTTGTGTTCTAGTTGTACATTCTTAATGACCATACCTTTATCGATGGCTTTGAGCATATCGTAAATCGTAAGTAAACCTGTACTTACACCAGTAAGTGCCTCCATCTCAACACCTGTCTGTCCGTTAAGCTTGGCGGTAACAGTAAGTTTGAAGCCAGGAAGTTCCGGGAGTTCTTCTATATCTGTTTTCACGGAAGTCAGCATAAGAGGATGGCACATAGGGATGAGGTTGGAAGTTTGTTTGGCTCCCTGTATAGCTGCGATGACGGCAGTTTGCAGTACAGGACCTTTTTTGGCTGTATTTGCGATAACGGCGTCAAAAGCCTCTTGGCCTACTTCTATAATACCCGAAGCAGTTGCGATACGTGTGGTTGCTGCCTTGTCTCCCACATCCACCATTTTGGGTTTGTTTTGTTCATCTAAATGTGTTAAGTTCAATTGTATACCTAATAATTTTTCATCATTTTAACATAAAAAGTACTTAAAATAAAAAAGTGACGGTTTAATTGTAGTATAACTTGACTTTAATCATCAAATAAGGTAAGATTATGATGAAAATTGAAAATAAAAGGAGAGTAAATGGTTTATACCTATGTAAGACAAGCACCAGATTTTCCAACTTTGGCTGCACAGCAGCAAAATATTATGACATTTGCTACGCAAAAAGGTTTAAGGATAGACCATGAGGTTGTTGAATATGCTACAAAAAATCTTCTGATCGATGATAGAGAAGAATTTGAGGCATTTTTGCAAACGATGAAGGACAATAATACTGTCATCGTAGCATCTCTTTCTATCCTGACGACAAGAACAGATGAATTGGTAAAGGTCATCAACTGTATGTTAAGTCATAATGTAAACCTGTGGATCGTGGATGTCAATATGCTTTTTAATCGTGAAAGCCATATGGTGGATATCTTCCCTTTAGTGGATGAGTTAAGAACAGATAAAAAAGAGAAGACCCAACAAATAGGACGCCCTAAAGGTAGTAAATCCTCTTCAAAATTTGATGTGTATCACAGTGAAGTCGTCACACTTTTAAGTGAGGGTTATAGTGTAAGTGCCATAGCACGAGAGCTTGAAGTAAGCAGAAGTTCTTTAAAAGACTATATAGAGTCAAGGGGTATAAAAGAGTTGGTTGAAGGTGCGGGAAAACAGGTACGTGAAGCAGCTAATATAAGTCAAATGGACAATGTATTACTTATCTGTCCCTTTGAAAAAGAAGCAAATGAACAATATAAGAAGGCAATATAAATGGAAGCAACAATAGAACAGGAAGAGTGTCTCCCTGAAAAGGGAAAGAAAAAAAATAAAGGTAAAGAGTATTTAAAAGGCTGGGTTCCTTACCGTATCAGAAGATATTGGGCCTATGTAGTAGCAACTGTGGTTGCATTGGCGATACCTTGGATCACAATCAACGGGAATCATTTGTTCCTACTCTCTTTTGATCAGAAAAAACTTCACCTGGCAGGTATTGCATTCGATATGCAAGAGCTTTATTTGATGCCATTTGTGTTAATGTTACTCTTTTTGGGTATTTTTTCAGTGACCGCTATTGGTGGTAGAGCATGGTGTGGTTGGGCATGTCCACAGACTATTTTTCGTGTGATCTACAGAGATGGAATAGAAACAAAACTGTTGGGTCTACGTAAAAGAATAAAGAATAAACAAAAAGACCCAGATATGTCAAAAATGGAAAATCAATTGAAATCTTTGATCGCTATTTTACTTTGGTCAGTACTTGCATTTATAGCATCAGCTAACTTTTTATGGTTTTTCGTGCCTCCTGAAGATTTCTTAGCGTATTTGGTAAACCCAACAGAGCATATGGTGATGATAGGTATGTTTGTGGGTGTTGCATTGTTCCTTATCTTGGATGTTGTGTTCATTAAAGAGAACTTCTGTGTGTATGTTTGTCCATATAGCCGTGTGCAATCTGTACTTTATGATGATGACACGATCATGGCAGTCTATGACCCTATTCGTGGTGGAGAGATCTATGAAGGACATGGATATGATAGAGAAAAGAAGTTTACAAAACAAAAAGAGTTACTTAAAGTAGATGCGAGTGCAGAATGTAACACTTGTGAATCATGTGTAACAGTATGTCCTACGCATATTGATATTAGAAAAGGATTACAGCTTGAGTGTATCAACTGTCTTGAGTGTGTGGATGCGTGTACTTCCGTGATGGGTGCATTAGGTAAACCATCATTGGTACAGTGGTCATCTGAAAAAGAGACACTAAGACATGAAGGTAAAACAAACTACTTTAGAGGGAAGGTAATCGCTTACTTTACTGTACTTACTATCGTACTCATCACACTTTTTGTGATGGGTTCCAAAAAAGAGCATATGTTACTCGATATCAATAAGTCTCCAAGACTTTATAAAATACTTGAGAAAGGTGTGGTGCAAAATGACTATATCTTTATGTTTGCAAATACAGATTCTAAAGCACACACTTATTACTTTGAAGTAGTAGGAAATGATAAGATCAAAATCGTAAGACCTAAAGATGAATTTAAGATCGGTGCAGGAAAGAAAAAGAAAAAAGTTGTCATTCTTGAGGCAAGTGAACCTTTAGTGGACACAACACATAAAGATGTGCCAGTACCTGTAATTATCAGGGCTTATGCGATAGATGAAAAAGAAAAGATCATTATAGACAGACAGGCAGTATTTATGTACCCAAAAGCTGACCTGATAAAGAAATAGGGAGAAAAGATGCAGAATAATGAACCAACACTTCATGACATTGAAGATTATAATACCAAAGGCAGTAAGGAAAAACGATTAACTGTATGGATCGTGATCCTTTCAGGCTTACTGGTAGCTGCAATATACGGTATAGTAAGTGCAAACACTTCAGTATCTGATAATTTGGCAAGTAAAGAGCAAACAGGTATCATCAAGTATTAGGAGACAAGGTATGAAGAGAGTATTGGTTTTAGGTGGGGGTTTTGCTGGTGTAGATGCTGCGATCTATCTACGTAAACAGGAGATAGATGTCACGTTGGTAAGTGACAGGGATTACTTTTATATCTATCCGACATCTATCTGGATCCCTACGGGGAAAGTAACCAGAGAAGACATTTCTGTGCCTCTGGATAAACTTGCGATGAAACATGGTTTTCAGCTTATCGTTGATCCTGTAACAAAACTGGCAGCCAAAGAAAAGACGGTCACACTTCAAAGTGGTCGTGTACTGAAAGGGTTTGATTATATAGTTGTTGCATTAGGACAAGATAAGATGAAGCAAAAGGGGCAGAGTCACACACTTTCCATTTGTGGAAAACCTGAAGAAGCTACGGCACTTTATGAGCGTTTGGATCAACTCATCTCTAAGGGTGAAGGGAAAATTGCTATGGGCTTTGGTGGTAATCCTAAAGACACCTCTGCAGTACGTGGTGGACCGGCCTTTGAAGTACTGTTTAATGTGCATAACTACTTAAAGAAAACAAAGGTGCGCAAAAACTTTGAACTGACTTTTTTTGCCCCTATGGCAAAACCTGGTATGAAGATGGGTGAAAAAGCTTTAGTGATGATGGATAAAATGTTCAAGATGATGGATATACATAAAAAAGTAGGTTCCAAGATCACAGCTTTTGAAGAGGATGGTATTGTCTTTGAAGATGATACAAAGATCGAATCTGATCTGACAATGTTCATTTCGGCAGGTACAGGACATAGTATCATTACAGAGTCAGGATTGCCTTTAAGTGATGCAGGTTTTGTGGTGACAAATGAATATAATGAGATAGAAGGTTTTGAAGGTATCTATGCCATAGGTGACTCTGCTGCACTTATGGGACCTGAATGGAGAGCAAAACAGGGGCATGTCGCTGAAGTCATGGCAAAAAATGTCGCTTATAACATTTTTAATCATATGCAAAATATAGATTCAAAGAAGAGTTATGAGGGACACTTGAATATTTTGTGTGTGATGGATACCGGCAATGGGGCAGCATTTGTGCATCGCAGTGACACAGGTGGGAAGATGATACCTATGCCTCTTGTAGGTCATTGGATGAAGAGGGCATGGGGATGGTACAGCCGCAACACAAAGTTGGGTAATATACCTCGAATTCCAGGAATGTAAAATTTTTAATTTAATTAAGAGTGATTTTATCTTATTTAAGCCATAATGCTCAAACTAAAAAACTTAAAGGATATTAAATGGCAACAGTAACATTTAAAAATGACATCGTATGTAACCTAGGCGGTACAGAAATAAACGTAGGTGACACAGCACCAGTAACTACAGTAGTAAACTGTAACCCAATGCTTCAAGATGAGCAAATCGGGGGAGAAGGTAACGTACAACTTGTTATTGCGGTACCTTCACTAGATACAGGCGTTTGTGATGCTGAGACTAGAAGATTTAACACAGAGGCAGCGTCTCTTGATGGTGTAGAAGTGATCACAGTTTCTATGGACCTTCCTTTTGCAGCAGCAAGATGGTGTGGAGCAGCAGGCGTTGAAAATATCAAAGTATGTTCAGACTTCAGAAACAAAGATTTTGCTAACGCTTATGGTGTACTTTTGGCTGACGGTCCTTTAGCGGGTGTTACAGCTAGAGTGATCTTCGTGATCGGTAAAGACGGAAAAGTTTCTTATAAGCAAACTGTTCCAGAAATCACAGAAGAGCCTAACTATGAAGAAGCACTTGCAGCAGCTAAAGCAGCTTGTTAATTTTTAACAAACTACCTTGATACACACTCTTTAAAGAGTGTGTATCTCTTTCTTTTCCCCTTTATACTCTCTTTTTTACTCCTACACTTATATTGTTTGTGCTAAAATAATATAACTAAATGAAGGTATCTACGAATGAAATATATTTTACATATTTTAATACTACTCTTCTCTCCTCTACTGTTTGTATCATGTGTTGAGGAACCAGAAGTGCAAAAAACACACTATAATCTTGATGAATGTAAAGAAGAATTACTTGATGCTACAGATTATGCACAGGATGCAGGGATAGATAAAATTGTTGTTGTAAAAAAAGACCGTAAGATGTATCTGTATAAAGAGGGTAAGATAGAAGATGAGATCCCTGTTTCTTTAGGGAAAAATCCTGTGGGACATAAACAACAGCAAGGCGATAACAGAACACCTGAAGGCGAATTTTTTATACACCGAAAACTTTGTTCCCCACAATACTTTCGTTCCTTGTGTATCTCTTATCCAAGACCTGAAGATATTTCCAATGCAGCAGCAAAAGGGGTGAACCCAGGAGGTGCGATCACGATACATGCACAACCTAAATGGAATGCAGATGGTAAATCTGATGACTATACACTCTCTCGAAACTGGACACAGGGTTGTGTAGCCGTGACCAATGATGCTATGAGCAAATTATGGTATGCTGTAAGAGAAGGTGTCCCTGTGACGATAAAGTAAAGGATGTATTATCGCAAGATACACGCAAAAGCAGATCGATAAATTTAATCGACAAAAATACATTACGGAACTTGAGAAGATCTCTAAAAATCTTTTTCGTATGCTGCGTGACGAGGGTGTAGATGCCCAGAGCTTTACCTCCAAGTTTGAAGTACTTAAAAAAGGCTTTGATGCAAGGGTAGCAACGCAGTTGGATTCTGAGTATCATAAGCAGCTAAAATCTTATATAGAGAGACTCTATGATCAGACTTGTAAAGAAGAGACTTTTGCTGATGAATCACTTGAAGATATTAGAGAGGCAGAGATGAGTAACCTCAATCGTTTACAAAAATTAAAGAATGGCAGCAGTTATAAAAAAGATAAACATAAGTCCAAACATCATAATGAAGATTGGGGTTAAAAAAATGAAAAGGAAAAAAATGAAAATACAATTAATAATATTAGGAGCAATAGCAGCATTGTTCTTAAGTGCTTGTGTAGAGGAACCCGTAGCTTATGGTAAGGTAGATAAAAGCCCTTATGCCACTAAAGAATGTATTAATGAACTTTCACGTGGAGCAGAACTTCAAGGCCCACAGATCGATAAAATTGTCGTCTATAAGAAAAAAAGAAGACTCTATACCTATGCCAATGGTAAGCAGATCAATGAGTTTCGTATCTCTTTAGGAGATAAAGGTGGAGCTAATGGAGGGGACAAAGTTAAAGCAGGGGACTATCGTACACCGGAAGGTTCCTATACGGTTGTACGTAAAAAGTGCGATAACAGGCTTTATAAATCTCTCATGATCTCTTACCCAAATGCAGAAGATAAAGCACGTGCAAGAAAAAGAGGTGTGAATCCTGGTGGGTATATTACTATCCACGGGCAACCCAAGTGGAATGCAGATGGAAGAGGTGACAATTTTACGCTCTCACGTGATTGGACAGAGGGATGTGTGGCTGTACCAAATGCTGACATGGATACACTTTGGCACGCAGTTGCCAATGGTGTAAAAATAGATATTCATGCATAATTTAAAATAATATTCAAATTTTAGCTGTATTTGATGTTGCTTATATTATCATATTGAATAATATTGGATATTAAAGGAGAAGAAGTGAGAAAATTATTTATTTTGATGGCGACTTTGTTGTCTACAGTAGTAGTGATGGCAGGGGGAAATGCAAGTACTAATTTAGCACCTGTAGCAGGTATCGAAAAGAGTCTTTGTGACACAGATACAGTCTATGTGGATAAGATCGCTAACCTGATGTGGCAAGATGCCAGATATACAGATGGAGAAGATGGTGCCTATAAGCGTGAGCGTTCTGTAGGTAAAGTAGGATCATATGCTCATGCAATGAATTATTGTGCCAGACTCAATTATGATGGATTTTCTGATTGGAGAATGCCCACTTCTAATGAATTAATGGCCGTACATAGACAACAAGGAAAAGCGTTTGTGAACCATAGAGGAACGCCTTTCTGGAGCTCTACTGCTACAGTAGAAAACAAATATGAAGTTGTTTTCCCTGCAGATGCGTATCCGTATATGAGAAAACCAAATAGTTCTAATTACATCAGATGTGTACGTTGTTTAAATAGAGAACGTTAAAGTATTTTAATCTCTTCTTGAAGAGATATGTTAAATTTAGCCAAGACCTTTTCCTTGGCTAGTTCTATGAGGAACTTTGCTTCCTCAAATGTCCCTCCCCCCAAATTTACTAAAAAATTGGCATGGATATCACTCCACTGCATACCACCTTTTTTTATACCCTTTAATTCAACCTCTTCTATAAGTCGACCGGCATGATCTCCTTTGGGATTTTTAAATGCTGATCCTGCACTGGGTTCGTGAGGTTGGTTGGAACGTAAGTTGAGTAGACTTTTTAATAATAATGCATCAAATCCTTTTTTGATCTTAAACTTTGCATGTGTAGCTATGCCGTTTAATCGTGCAAAGCGATATCCATGCTCAATTTGATCTACTGTTATCCAATTGTCGTCTATTTTTATGGAATGTAAAATATTAAAAATTTCATACTCTTTTACACCGGCATTCATTGCGAGCATCCCACCAAGACTACCAGGAAGTTTGGAACAAAATTCAAATCCTGCAATGTCATTCTTTTTGGCATAAGAGACAATGCGCCCTGTTGGCATGGCTGAGCCAATAATAAGCATGTTATCTTCTGTCGTAATCGTTGCAAAGTCTTTAGAGAGCATCATAAGTGGAGGTGGATTAGGGGAGACAAGGAGATTGTTAGCACCTCCAATGAGATATCTATCAGGAGGTATTTTATCCCCTTTTTCTATCATCAGTATTTCTGTGGGTTGTCCTACTTTGATACTTGAATACTTGGAAAAATCAATGGTCTTAAAAAACATTAACTGTTCCGTAAATCTTCATACTCTTTAGGAATGAGATACCCTTCTGTTTTAATAGGTGACTCCCATAATCCGTGTTTAAATCCGATCTCATAGAGTGTATCCAATGCTTTTAGTTGTAGTTCTGAGAGTTCTATGGATTCATCAGATGCATACATATCGAGGTATTTGGTTAACATCTTATCAGAGATACGTACAAGATTGTCCTCTTCAAGTTTAGCGCAGAGTTCCTCTTTTTTATCATTGGCTACTTTCACACCATCAATCAGAATATTTTCTATGTCTATAGCACGGTTAAGAGGAAGACTTCTACGTAGTGCCATACCACCAAGAGGAAGAGGCAGGTCTTTCCCTGCCAATTCTACCCAAATGTCCCAGATTTCTTTTGCCACTTCCAGGCTCTCATCAAAATTCAAGATAGACTCATGGATAAGTACACCAGCATCTACCTCTCCATTTATCACGGCATCTTCTATCTCAAGGAAATCCATATAGACAGGTCTAGCATCAGGATAGTAGATACGAAAAAGCATAGCATTGGTAGTGTACTTTCCTGAGAGGGCTACTTTAAAGTTACGTTTGAGTGTTTTGTCTTTACGTTTAATGAGCTTTGGTCCATACCCCTCTCCAAAACTCACAGCAGTACGAAGCAGAGCGTATTCATCTTTAATGAGAGGGTACATACCAAAAGAGATTGCAGAGACATCATATGTGCCTTTAAGTGCTTCGACATTCAATGTTTCTATGTCTAATCCGATATTATCAAATGTATACCCTTTGGTATCTACCCATCCAAATTTAATGGCAAAATACATAAAAATATCATCGGCATCAGGAGAGTGGGCTAATTGTATAGGATTCATGGGCATAAACTTTCATTTTTTATAGTAAATGTATTTTAGCATGGTTTGGATTTCTTTTGGTTTTTATAAGGATGTTTCGTGTTATATACGAAAAATATGTCAATTTGACATATTTTTGCCTTTTTTTTCAAATTTGTAATAAACTAGCAACATGACTAAATAATATCTGATTATTTAGATAAAATTCAATAGATTAAAAGGATGAAGGATGACAATGGCAATGGACGCAAACAAACAAAAAGCACTGGATATGGCGATCAAACAGATAGATAAATCGTTTGGTAAAGGTACGCTTATGAGACTGGGTGATAAAGAATTTGAGCCGATTGAGTCTATTTCTACAGGGTCCTTGGGATTAGATATGGCATTGGGGATCGGTGGTATTCCTCAAGGGCGTATCATAGAAGTCTATGGACCTGAGTCGTCAGGGAAGACAACACTAGCTTTGCAGACCATCGCTTCTGGTCAGAAGAAAGAGATGGTATGTGCGTTTATAGATGCAGAACATGCTCTTGATGTTGTCTATGCTAAAAACCTTGGTGTTGACACTGACAATCTTCTTGTCTCTCAGCCTGATTTTGGTGAGCAGGCTTTGGATGTACTAGAGACTTTGGCGCGTTCCGGGGCAGTTGACTTGATCGTTGTCGATTCTGTGGCTGCATTGACACCTAAAACAGAGATAGAAGGCGACATGGGTGACACGCACGTAGGTCTTCAGGCAAGATTGATGTCTCAGGCACTTCGTAAACTTACAGCTATTTTACATAAGACAAACACAACCGTGATCTTTATCAATCAGATCCGTATGAAGATCGGTACGATGGGGTATGGAAGTCCTGAGACAACCACAGGTGGTAATGCATTGAAGTTTTACTGTTCTGTGCGTATAGATGTGAGACGTATTGCAACACTTAAGCAAGGAGAGTCAAGCATCGGTAACCGTGTCAAGGCTAAAGTGGTGAAAAATAAAGTTGCACCTCCATTCAGACAAGCTGAGTTTGACATTATGTTTGGAGAGGGTATCTCATATATCGGTGAACTGATAGACTATGGTATCAAGATGGATATCGTAGATAAGTCCGGTGCCTGGTTCTCTTATGGAGCAACAAAACTTGGTCAAGGTAAAGAGAATGCAAAAGTGACTATCAAAGAAAACCCTGAACTTCAAGCAGAGATAGAAACAAAAGTAAAAGAGGCACTTGGTTTTGGTGACTCTCTTAGTGTAGATGAAAGTGAAATGAACAAAGATTAATTTTACGCACCTATCTTGTAGGTGTGTATTTCATGAAGTGAAGCAGACCGATCATCTTATGAATGGTGTAAGTGATATTTTTGTATCATTAAGATAATTTTCTTTTGGGAGTTGAATTATCATGAACCTACTTAAAACACTTATCCTTTTTGCCGCATTATTCTCTTTCTCTTATGCTGATAGTAACAGCACCTCACAAACTGAATTAAGCTACATTGATGAAACACATAAAACGGTTTCAGATAAAGTTATAACGTGGTCAGATGCAATTGACACAAGGATCAGTGGCTGGTTTGGAGATGATGATAGTAATGCCACTACAAAGGCCCAAAGAAAACAAGCTATACGCCCTCCCCAAAAAAGAGTAAAGTCTGTAGACTCATTTTTCCAGAACAAAAAGTACCTAGATGAAGCTGAAGAGAGCTATATGACACTTAGACTTGACAGTGAGTTTAATTCATTGGAATCAGATGACTTTAGAGCAAAACTTGGTGGACAGATCGCATTGGGTAAAAGCAAAAAAAGGTTTAAATTTTTTGTTGACAATGTAGATTCGGACAATATACGTGATGTTACAGCAGAGGATGCAAGTAGTTCTCCTGAGCTTGGATTTCACTATTTTACTCCTGAAAAATATGGTGTAGAGTCAAAATACTCTTTAGGACTAAGGGGTATTGACCCTTTTGTCCGTGCCAGGTATTTTATGACATTTGAAACAGATGCATGGTATATAGAACCTTCACAAATGTTCAAATATTCAGTAGATGATAAATTTGAAGAAGAGACCAGTATCTATTTTGACAGACACTTTGAAGACCTCTCTCTTTTTAGATTCGTTATGCATAGAGGAACGCAGGAAAAGAGGAAAGGTATGGATTATGATTTTACCTTTCAGTACTACTGGAGTCCTATAGCAGATATGGGTCTCAGGGTCTCTCAATCTTTTATAGGTAATACAAAATATCCATATATCGTAGACCCTGCCATAGAACCTCTACAAACAAAGACTTATGGCGGTATATATGATTATATCAGTTCTTTTTCTTTAAGACAGAATATATGGCGCAAATGGTTCTTCTATGAAGTCCGTCCAGGAGTAAGTTTTCATAAAGACCATGATTATGAAGCCAATTATACATTGAGAGTATTTTTTGATTTTCATTTTGGAGACTTTCATTAGAGATCTCGCAAAAATAATGAAACTAAAAAATATACTCACTGTCAGTGAGATAATTTTAATACAATAACACCAGAAATAATCAAAACAATTCCCAGATATCTACCTAAACTGCTAGGGTCTCCATAAAAGATCACCCCCACTATGAAAGTACCTGCTGCACCAATACCTGTCCATACAGCATAAGACGTACCAAGGGGAATCTGTTTTTGGGCCATCCATAAAAGAAAGCCGCTTACAGCCATGAAGGCTATGGCAATAAGAATACCGGTTATACGTGTGTTTTCCTGCTGTGCCATTTTAAGCCCAACAGGCCAACCTATTTCAAAAAGACCTGCGAGTATCAAGTATATCCAATACATTATATTTCCTTTAATTTTTCATACAATAGAATTATGTACTTTAATTGTAGTACTATATTTTTAAAATAGCTGTTTGATTTAATAAAAATATTTTATACTATAGAGGCACTTGTAAGCTCAACATCACATAGTGGTTAATTTTAAATAGTTTAACTTATTCTAAAACCATCAATACTTACACATTGTAATATATAATGACAATTTTGAGACAATATCTTTTAGTACAATACTTTTGCATATATTATGCATATTATATCAAAGGCAAAGAATGAAGAAAATTATCTTAATCGTAGCAATCTCAGTAACAGGACTTTTTGCAGATGCAATGACAGACATGGCAAGCAAGGCAGTATCATCTGAGGTAAAAGAAAAGGCTAAATCATCAATGACGGATCAACTTAAAGATGAGGCGATGAGTCAAGCGAAAGAGCAGGCTACAGATATAGCTGCAGAACAAGCAGAAAAAGCTGTCGGAAAAGAAACTATGACAAAAGAGACTGCTAAAACTGCAATCAAGGCAGTAATGTAGTTTTAATGTATAGATGTAAAAATATTTTTTACATCTATACACGCTACTAACTTTAAGACTCTGCATAAAAGTGTTTACTTAAAATGTATTCTGATACAATAAAACCATGATTTTCAAACAACTATTTTTCTTCTTCCTCTTTACGCTTTTCTCTTATTCACACGATAGAATAACCCTTACCCAAAATGAACAAAACTACTTGAAAGAAAAAAAAGAAATAACGCTCTGTTTCAGTCCTAAAGGGTTACCTCTGTTTGGTTATAAAGATGGAGAAAACATTGGTATCTTAGCAGAGATCATGCATTTACTTGAGAAGAATATACCGATTCCAATTAGATATATACCTGTCCCAAATTGGGAAACATGTGTTGAATTAAGTAGAAAAAAAGAAGTAGATATCTCAGGAATAATTGTTACTTCACCTAATGAACATACGCATTTGATACCTAGTAAAAAAGTCATAAGTGCATATATAGGAATAGCAACGAAAATAAACGAACCACTTTTTAATGATATGACTGAACTTAAAAATCAAAAGATAGCATTTTTAAAAGGACAGAAAAGTATTAACAAATATGTACAACACTTAATACCTGAGCTCACAGTAATTATGGTAGATTCTGTTCAAGATGGGCTAGAATTGGTTGCAAAAGGAAAAGTTTATGGCTATGTAGATGAGACCTATACATTAGCATATTATATTCTTAACCTGTACAGTAATGAGCTCAAGGTGATGGAAAAAATTAATAAAACTCCTATTAGTGGTAGTGTAGGTGTTCTTAAAGATGAACCTCACCTTTTAAGCATTATCAATAAGTCTATAGAGAGTGTTGATGAACAGATGATTAGGGATATTGTTCATAATTGGATTGCCGTACGTGTAGAAAAAGGGTTTGACTATACGCTGTTAGCACAGGTTTCTTCTTTTCTTTTAGTGATTGTGCTTGTGAGCCTTTATTGGATTAGGCGATTACTACAAGAAGTAAAGAAACGTACAAGAGTAGAAGATAAACTAAAGAAATTTAATGAAAACCTGGAAAAAGAAATCTCATCTAAAGTGGAGGAGATACACTATAAAGATGCTATGCTTTTGGAAAAAACAAAACTTGCTGCTATGGGTGAGATGATAGGTTCCATTGCCCACCAGTGGCGACGACCTCTCAGTACTTTGCACATCAATGTTGAGATGCTTGAAGAGGATTATAAAGAGAATAAGATCGATCATGAGTTTTTAGAGAAGTTTATAAAAAAGAACAGTGAAATTATTCTATATATGTCCCATACTATTGATGATTTTCAAAATTTTTATAAGATTGATAAAGAGAAAAGACTTTTCGATGTTATGGAAAAAATTAAAGCAGTTTCTGATCTTAAACTCAATCAACTAGAGGAAAATGGCATCCAGATAACAAAAGAAGGAGAGAGTTTTAACGTTCTTGGTTACCCTAGTGAATTTCAACAAGTAATTGTAAGTCTCCTAAGTAATGCCAAAGATGCACTTTTAGAGAATAATATTAAAAAGCCAATTATACAGATTAAGCTTTCTGCTGATGCCCAAAAAGGCTACATACAAATTTCAGATAATGCAGGCGGGATAGATGATAGAATTATAGATAAGGTGTTTGAACCTTATTTTACCACCAAAGAACAAAATGGTGGTACAGGATTAGGTCTTTATATATCCAAGATGATTATTGAAAACAATATGAAGGGTACACTTTCCCTCTCTAACAAAGATGCTTGTAGTGTAATATTGATTACACTAGATAAGGAAAATGGTGGATAATTTATCTGAATTAACGTTATTATACATAGAAGATGATAACAATTTACGTGAACAGTTTGTACGTATACTAAGGCCAAGATTTAAACATATATATGAAGCTGTAGATGGATTAGACGCACTTGAAAAGTATAAAATTCATTCTCCAGATATGATGTTAGTAGATATTAATATTCCAAAAGTAGATGGTCTCGAAGTGGTAGAACTGATTAGGAAACATGATAATCATACACCTATTGTTGTTCTGAGTGCATATTCAGATCAAACTAAATTACTGAAAGCTATTAAATTGGGTTTATCTGATTATTTGATAAAGCCTATACCGCAAAAAAAGCTTATCTCCATTTTTGAAGAATTAGCAGTAACGTTTAAAGCAAGAGCAAATGAAGAGGGTCTAATCGTACTAAAGAATGGTTATTCTTGGAAAAAAGAAGAGAAAATACTTTATCATCATAAAATGGTTATATCTTTAACAAAACGTGAGAGCATTCTTCTTGACTTTATGATACAGCAGTGCAATACTGTAATACCTTGTGATAACATAACAAATTTGATATGGG
The DNA here is from genome assembly GCA_016744875.1 of Sulfurovum sp. Taxonomy (GTDB): domain Bacteria; phylum Campylobacterota; class Campylobacteria; order Campylobacterales; family Sulfurovaceae; genus Sulfurovum. The sequence goes on along the minus strand of JADGDL010000009.1, from coordinate 35,032 downwards.
AAGATGAAACGTATGCCGTTGCTTACAGTTCTCTCAGTCATCTTTTAAAAAGACTTAGAAAAAAACTTCCTGAAGAGTTGATAGAAAATATCTATGGTGAAGGTTACAAGGTTATATCCAAATAAAAGATTGTTTTCACTAATTTTACTAATGACAGTATTGTGCCAATATTTTGTAGTATACTCTAGTTTAATATTTTTTAAAAGGAAAAAAGATGAAAAAAACAACTTCAAAATTGTTATTGGCATTGAGCTTAGGTGTTGCTGCAGCAGTAGTACCAACACAGCTTATGGCTAAAAAACCAAATATTTTAGTAATGTGGGGTGATGATATTGGTGTTTGGAATACAAGTGCCTATAACCGTGGAAGCATGGGGTACAAAACGCCTAATATTGATTCTATAGCAAACGATGGTGCATTGTTTACGGATATGTATGCACAGCAGTCATGTACAGCTGGACGTGCCTCATTCATACTAGGACAACAACCATTTAGAACGGGACTATTAACAATTGGTATGCCTGGGTCTGACCATGGTATTCCTGAATGGACACCAACAATTGGTGACCTTCTTAAAGAACAAGGGTATATGACAGGTCAGTTTGGTAAAAACCACTTAGGTGACCAAGATCAGCATTTACCTACAAATCACGGTTTTGATGAATTCTTTGGAAATCTTTACCACCTCAATGCAGAAGAAGAGCCAGAGACATATTACTATCCAAAAGATCCTGAATTTCATAAAAAATATGGGCCTCGAGGTGTAATTCACTCTCTTGCAGATGGTAAAATTGAAGATACAGGACCACTTACTCGTAAGAGAATGGAAACTGTTGATGGTGAGTTCGGTGCAGCAGCGAAAGACTTCATGGAGCGTTCTGTAAAAGCAGATAAACCTTTCTTTGTATGGATGAACTTTACAAGAACACACGTTTGGACACGCCTGAAAAAAGAGTATCGGGGTATTACTGGAATTAGTATATATGCTGATGGGATAAAAGAGCTTGATGATATGGTAGGAGGTTTCCTTGACCATATTAAGAAACTTGGTATTGAAGATAATACTATCGTTGTATTCTCTACAGATAATGGTGCAGAGAAATTTACATGGCCTGATGGTGGTGCTACACCATACCGTGGAGAAAAAGGTACAACATGGGAAGGTGGTCTGAGAGTTCCACAAATGGTTAAATGGCCAGGGACTATCAAACCAGGTACTGTTTATAATGACATCATGTCTCAAGAAGACTGGATGCCAACACTTCTAGGTGCTGCAGGAGTAAATGATGTTAAAGAGAAACTAGCATCTAAAGAAGGTTATAAAGCGAATGGTAAAGACTTTAGAGTACACTTGGACGGATACAACTTCGCTCCATACTTTAAAGGTGAAGCTGAGAAAGGTCCTCGTAGAGAGATCATGTATTTTGCAGCTTCTGGTATGCTCAATGCGATTCGTGTAGATGACTGGAAAGTAGCATTTGCAGTTGAAGAGGGTGCTATCAACGAAGCAAACCGTAGAACACCGGCATGGCCTGTAATCACTAACTTACGTGCAGATCCATTTGAACATGCGTATGACGGTTCAGGTATGTACCTTAGATGGTATGCAGATAATATGTGGCTCATGGTACCGGCACAAGGGTTTGTTAAAAAGTTCTTTGACACTATCCCAGGGTATCCATTCCAAGCAGGTAGCTCATTGAGTGCTGCAAATATTGGTTATCATACGCTTGAAATGCAAAAAGCCAAAGGTGGATTAAAAAGATTGATGGATAAAGCACATATCAACTAAAAGTGCATCTTGGGAGAAATTCTCCCGAGATATCTATTTGTCTCTTTGTGAAGAGACAAATAGATATCTCACTGTTATTAAGGACTCCATATGAACAAATTACTTCTGTTATCTGCGCTTGTATTTTCTACACTTTTTGCCAATGATGCACTTCCTTCCTGGAATGAGGGGACCTCTAAAACAAATATTATGAACTATGTGAAATCAGTTACTAAAGAAAATAGCGCTGATTTTATCCCTGTGAAAGACCGTATTGCTACGTTTGATAATGATGGAACACTGTGGGGAGAACAACCTGTGTACTTCCAACTCTTTTTTGCAATGGATAGAGTGAAAGAAATGGTATCAGACCATCCAGAATGGAAAACAAATGAGCCTTTTAAGTCTGCGCTTGCTGATGATATGCATGGTGTGATGAAAAGTGGGGTAAAGGGACTGCTTCAAATTGTGAATGCGACACATTCAGGTATGGATGTAGAGACATTCAAATCAGAAGTAAAAGAGTGGCTTAAAACAGCAAAACATCCTACTTTAAATCGTCCTTATACAGATTTGATCTATCAGCCGATGATGGAACTCATCCAATACCTTGAAGCCAATGATTTTAAAGTCTATATCGTTTCTGGTGGAGGTATAGATTTTATGCGTTCTTTTGTACCTGAAATGTATGGTATCCCGGAAGAGCATATTATTGGATCAAGTGGAAAAGTGCATTATAAAGACGGAAAGATCATGAAAAATGATGATATCTATTTCATTGATGATAAAGAGACTAAACCACTTGCTATCTATAGACATATAGGTAAACGTCCTGTTGCTGCTTTTGGAAACTCAGATGGTGACTTTGCTATGATGAAATATACCGAAGCAAACAAGCATGCAAAAACATTTCAACTTTATGTACACCATACAGATGATAAAAGAGAAGTAGCGTATGATAGAAAGTCCCACATAGGAAAACTAGATAAGGGTCTAGACTATGCAAATGCAAATGGATGGACTGTGGTTGATATGAAAAATGAATGGAAAATTATTTATCCATTTGAACTTGAGAAATAAAAGGAAAAAAATGCAAAGAAAATACTTTACGCAAGCTTTATTGATAGGGTTAGCATCACTTTGGTTTACCGGTTGTACAAGTATGCCTTTACTATCACAAAAAAGTGAACCATTACTCTTGCCTTCTGTCACATCGACAGTGACAGGGGAAAGACATCCAGGTAAGTTTATATGGCATGATCTCCTTACCGATGATGTGGTATCGTCACGTAAATTTTATGCGGGAGTGTTTGGATGGACATTTAAAACCAAAGGTTCTTATGTACAGATCTTAAATCAAGGTAACATTATCGGGGGTATGATGCATGTACGACCGGCAGTTGATAGTAAAGCAGAAGCAGTGTGGTTGCCTTCTCTGTCCGTTTCTGATGTAGATCAGTCTATACGTTACCTAAAATCTAAAAAAGGTAAAGTACTTCAAGGTCCTTTAGATATGAATGAACGTGGTAGAGGAGTCTTGGTAAGTGATTCCCAAGGTGCTCAGTTAGTGCTTTTACATACTAAAGATGGAGATCCAAAAGATGTAACACCACAGACCGGTGATTGGCTTTGGAATGAACTTTGGACAAATACACCTAAAGAAAGTTATAGCTTCTATCGTAAACTGGGTGGATATGATTCTTCTGAGATCAAAAATGGTTATGGTCTTCTGCGCCATAAAGGGAAATGGCGTGCAGGGATAAGAGATGTTTCCAAAGATGATCTTAAATCACGTTGGGTTCCAACCATCAGAGTTTCAGATCTAGAAGAGACTATGCGTAAAGTAAGTGCCTTGGGTGGAAAAGTATTGGTTTCCCCTGATAAGGAATTGGTAGATGGAAATGTTGCACTCATTTCTGATAATACAGGTGCTTTAGTGATCATCCAACATTGGGAAAAAGGAGGGACTGAGTGATGGGAAATATCATCAATTGGAAGAAGACTATTTTTATTGCTAGTTTTGCTACTCTTTTTACTGGATGTACAACAGGTACTACTTCGGTATCTGTTGGATATGGAGTCTATGGAGGGTATGGATACCCTTCATATGGTTATTATGGAGGAGGTGGGTATTATGGTCGTCCAGGGTATAGGCCACCGCACTATAGACCTCCAAATAGACCAGATAGACCAAGACCTGAGCAACCTATCCATCGACCGGATAGACCAACAACTAAGCCGTCTAGACCAACAACAAGACCATCTATGGGTCGACCTTCGAGACCAGCAAGTAGACCGTCTGGTGGAATGAGACGTCGGTAAATAGAAAGACCAAAGAAACATATATAAGCTTTAAATAGTTAGGTATTTAAATCATTCTATATAAAATAATTGTCGTAATTATGATAGCCAATATTACAAATATATGCGATATTATACAAAACAAAAAACTATATAGAGAAAGTGAATATTGTATAGCGTTTGTTAGTTAAAAATAAGCATATATTGGACAAAAGAGAAAGAAATGAAAACTTTAAAGTTAGTTACACTTGTAGCGTTATTAGGAAGTCAATTACTTTTAGCAGACCCATCAGATGATGAAAAGACCTATAAGGAACAAAATTGGGGAATAGGAGCAGTGTATAGAACAGGTTCTATACCTTATGTGACAGAAGATAGTACCGTCAGTAGTTTGGTTCCCATGCTCTTCTTTGAAAATGATTACATTTTTTTACATGGGTTAGAGTCTGGTATAAAACTTTATGAGTCAGATGATTGGCGAGTGAGTGCCATCACCCGAATGCATTTTGTTGATATACCGGAGGAGTATCAGAACATACTGCAAGCAGATACCAATGATGTTGGTTTTCAGCTGCAGTATAAAATGAAACACAATCAATTCATTGATCTTGAAGGGATGAATGACCTGCATGGCAGATTATTTTCTAATTTAAGATACAGTGCACATTTTGAAAATGCTTCTTTAGAGTACAAACCTTATGCACAGTTACAATGGAATACTTCAAAATACAATAGCTATTATTATGGGTTAAACCAAGAAAATATTGACTCAGGTATAGATGCTGTTATCGGAGTGGAAGCCAGATATCATGTATGGTCAAACTTATATTTGTTGGCTAAAGCACAAGCTAGATTTCTTGGACAAGAAGCACGTGACAGCCAATATATTGAAGATGATATTGACGCTGAACTCCATTTGGGGATAGGTTTCTTTAATGACAAGAATAAACCAGAGAAAGAAAACCTTGATATTTCTCCGTATTGGCGCTTGGCACATGGTTGGGCAACACCATCTAATCTCAATGATATTATCACGGGGAATACTGAAAAAGATCCATACAATAATCAATTCACATCTATATTTTATGGGTATCCTCTTGCAGATGAGATATTTGGGTTTCCATTAGATTTCTATTTAACACCTGGTTTTGTTTTTCATCACAGTTCTGATGTGCAAGATACAACACAAGAGTATGTACTTGCCATTAAAGCATATTATACGATTCCTTTTCCTTGGAAAGTACGTTTCGGAGTGGCAGAGGGGATCTCTTATGTTGATGAAGTGACGTATATAGAACAAACTGAAATGGATGAGAAAGGATACAGATCCAGTCAATTGTTAAATTATCTGGATTTTTCTTTAGACCTTCATCTGGGGGATGTCTTTGGAGAAAAACTAGATGATATGTGGCTTGGATACAGTATTCATCACCGTTCTGCTATTTTTGAGTCTTCATCACGTTTTGGCCGCATCAAAGGCGGAAGCAATTATAATAGTGTTTATGTACAATGGCATTATTAAAGTAAAAAACTGACTATCATATATAAGGAAGAACAATGACACCCTACGAATCGATACAACTACTTAAAAAGAGAATGAATGCCTCTATCATCGGTCAAGAGAACATAGTCGAACGACTTATCATTGGGCTATTGGCTAATGGAAATTTGCTTGTAGAAGGACTTCCCGGACTAGCAAAGACAAGAGCTGTTCGTGGTATGGCTGACGCTATAGAGTCTACTTTTTCACGTATACAGTTCACTCCAGACCTTTTACCTTCAGATGTTACAGGCTCGGAAAATATGTATGAAGAGAATGGTGAGTATAAGTTTCGTTTTGAAGAAGGGCCTATCTTTGGGAATATCATCTTGGCAGATGAGATAAATAGAGCCCCTGCTAAAGTTCAAGCTGCGATGCTTGAGGCGATGGAGGAGCGACAAGTGACTGTAGCTGGAAAAACACATAAAATGCCTAAACTGTTCATTGTGATGGCAACACAAAACCCCGTGGAACAGGAGGGAACGTACCCGCTTCCTGAAGCACAAAAAGACCGTTTTTTAATGCATGTCAATATTACGTATCCTACCAAGGATGCAGAGATAGAAGTGATTCGTCTTGTACGTGGAGAAAGAAGTGGTACTATAGAAGAAGATAATGATGGGTTGATCACTCAAGATATGATATTTGCTGCGCGTGATGAAATAGCACAGGTTAAAAGTACAGAAATAGTAGAGCAGTACATAGTAGACTTAGTTTTTGCGACACGTTATCCCGAAAAATATGATGAGAAACTGGCCTCATATATCGATATTGGGGTAAGTCCTAGAGCATCACTGGGACTTGACCAGTGTTCTAGAGTGTATGCATGGTTACAAGGACGAGATCATACAACGCCTGAAGATGTACGAGCAGTGTTAAATGATGTGTTTAGACACCGTATCACCCCCAGTTATGAAGCACAGTCCGAGCGTATAAGTAATGATGATATCATAGATATTATCCTTGGTTTGGTTGCACTACCGGCATAAATGATGAAAACACAGGATGAAGGTGTCTATGTAACATTGAGTGAATTGCTCAAATTTGGGTACATGCCAAAAAACTTCAACATAAGACCTAATGCTGCAGTTCTCACTAAACTTAGTGGACGACATCAGTCAGGTATGCGTGGTCGTGGTATGGATTTTTCAGAGATGAAACAGTACGTACAAGGTGATGATACCCGTAACATGGACTGGAAAGCCACAAGAAGAACGGGTAAACCCTATATACGTGTTTATAATGAAGAACGTGACCGTAATGTTTGGTTAGTTGTTTCTCAAATGAACACTATGTTCTTTGGTAGTAAAGAACGCATGAAGTCAGTCTCCGCTGCGCATACAGCAGCACTCATGGCATTTAAAGCACTAGAAATGGGTGACAGAGTGGGTGCAGTTATTTATAATAATGAGGATGTTAAATTTTTCAAAGCCACCTCAAGTAAGAACAATGTTGTTCAAATTATGACAGAGATAGAGAGACAGAACCATCTTCTTGGTGCTCAAAATGCCAGTAATCATAAAGGTACTCTTAGTAAATCACTGAAAATTCTCTCTACACTGGCTAAACATGATGATCTTGTAGTCATCATCGGTGATGGTCGAGCATTAGATAAAGATACTGCAAAACATATCACAAGAATTAATGTACATAATGATGTGATAGCTGCCCTGGTCTTTGACCCTATGGAAGAAGAGATAGTGAAGTCAAGTTCTTTATTTTTCACTGATGGTGTAGATACAGTGGATGTGAATAGTTCTGATAAACAGTTTATACGGAGGTATGCAGAACGTCTTACTGGAAGAAAAGAGACTTTTGGTCAACTCTCACGTAAAAATGCGTTACCGGTACTTTCCATATCTACAGAGTTTCCTGTACTTGATCAACTTTATGAACAATTGAGTCTAAACCGAGGGCGAAACTAATGCCTGTAGATATGAACAAAACCATTGCTGACGCATCACTGGATAATCTGCATGACATCATCGTGCCTAATGCAATAGGATACTTACCTCCTGCACCAGGATGGTATGTCGTAGGGCTTTTATTTTTAGCACTTCTTTTTCATTTTGGTATGCGTTACTATAAACGGTATAAAAAAGCTCTTTATAGAAGAGAAGCTTTAGCGGAGTTAGGTAGATACAATGAGCAGAGTAAAGAGGAGATATTACATCTACTTACACTTGCCAAAAGAGTAGCCATAGCCGCGTATGGACGTGAACAAATAGCGAAACTTTCTGGAGATAGTTGGTGGGATTTTATGGAGCAACATTCAAAAATAAAAGTGAGTAAAGACCTTAGAATTCAGATAGCTACTTTACTTTATGATAAATCCTGCGTTTTTAACAGTTCAGATCATACTATGATAAAAGAGTTTGTTTCACTTTGGATAAAAACACATAAGGTATCAGAAGATGTTTGAATTTTCTTACCCTTGGGCTTTTATACTACTGCTTTTACCAGTATTTATCAGTAGGACTCCTTGGTACTACATATCTAAGCGTTCAGCACTTCGTATTAGTTTTAAAGAAGATATAGATGCAGTAAACCACCAAACTAGTAGTACAAATAGGGTATCTAGAGCTTCTCTTTTGCAGAAAGTACTATTAGTTTTAGTATATATCTTGGTTGTTATGGCTATGGCTAAACCTCAATACATTGGGGAGCCTCTTACCAAAGAGATATCACAACGTGAAGTACTAGTAGCTATTGACCTTTCTGGGTCTATGGCAACAAAAGACTTTAAGGATAAGAACGGCACTGCCATAGATAGGCTTGAAGCAGTTAAAATGGTGTTGGGAGACTTCTTTACAGAGCGTAAAGGAGAAAAAATAGGCTTGATCCTTTTTGGTAATGCCGCTTTTGTACAGGCACCGTTTACACAAGATCTTTCAGCACTTGATCATTTACTCTCTGAATTAAATATAGGTATGGCAGGACCGCAAACGGCTATGGGAGACTCTATAGGATTGGCGGTCAAAATGTTTCAGGACAGCAACGTGACAGACCGTATGCTTATAGTGATGAGTGATGGAGATGACACAGGTTCCAAAGTACCACCACTCACTGCAGCGAAACTTGCCCAAAAAAATGGAGTGAGCATTTTCCCTATCGCTGTTGGTGATCCTAAAAATGCGGGAGAACACCCTATAGACACAGAGACACTTAAAGAGATAGCAAAGACTACAGGTGGAAAGTTCTATTATGCTTGGAACAGTGAAGAGCTCTCAGACATATACACACAGATAGATAAGCTAAAACCTAAAGAGGTAAAAGAGATTACACACAGACCTAAGTTTGATCTCTTTCTTTACCCATTACTAGGGACCATTTTTCTTTTACTTGGATATGGGTTACTGCTGTTTATACAGAGTTTAAGGGAGAGTAAATGAGTGCTTTTCACTTTCTAAGACCAGAATACTTACTTCTTTTACTGCCTGTATGGGTACTTGTATGGTGGTTTTTAAAACAGCAGAATGATGAGAAAAAATGGAAAAGTGTCATTGCTCCAAAATTATTGAAATACCTTCTGGTGCAACCGGAACAAAATGCCTCTCGACTGGCTACACCTTGGCATCTTGGTATTGTGTTATCTTTACTTGTAGTGGCAGTATCTGGTCCCAGTTGGAAGTTAAAAGAGTCTCCTTTTACAAAAGATGACACTAAAATAGCCCTTTTAGTATCTGTGAAAGAGAGTATGCTTACCACTGACATTCAGCCAAACAGGTTGGAGCGAGCAAGTATTAAAATAACAGATCTTTTAGCGCAGAGGTCAGATACTCAGTCGGCACTCATAGCTTACAGTGGTACTGCTCACTTGGTGTTACCACTAACAAAAGATCATAGTGTTATCCAGACTTTTGCACAGGCATTAAGTCCCGATATCATGCCTTTAGTTGGTGATAACATACAAGAGGCGCTGATGTTAGCAAAAAAAGAGTTGAAGGTAAAAGGTTCAACAATTATTGTACTAACAGATACTCTTTCTCCATCGTCAGCGAAACTAGCAATGCAAAAAGGTTTTGATGACAGCTTTAATGTTATTTTCTGGCAGATAGCTTCAAAAGAACTCTCTAGTGAAACTGACTTTAAGAGTGCGAGTGCGCTTTTGAATGCACATTATGTCAAATATGCTAGAGATGGAAGTGATGTAAGACAAGTATCTTCTTTAATAGATAAAAACTTTAAAACCGCAGACCAAGGAGATAAAAGTAAATATGAAGATGGTGGATATACTCTGATACCACTTATTTTTTTATTACTACTTTTTTGGGCTAGACAAGGGTTTATCGCTGAACTATGGAGACGCTCATGAAAATGTACATGAAAAATAATCTTTCTCTTGTGCCATTTTGGACTGTGTTGCTGCTCTCACTTCTATGGCTAGTGATTGTATATGATAGTGGATTCAATCGGCTTTTGATAACTTCTGATCAATTGGGATATCAGCAGTATGAGAAGAGAAACTATGTTAAAGCGGCTGAGAGTTTTGAAAGTCTCTCTTTTAAAGGGGCATCATACTATAGAGATGGTGCCTTTAAAAAGTCAAAATCTGTGTATCAAAACCTAAGTACAAAAGAGGATACCTATAATCTTGGAAATGCTTTTGTAATGCTCGGGGATTATGATAACGCTATTAAAACCTATGAACGCGTGCTAAAAATAGACCCCAACTTTAAAAAGGCACAAGATAATCTTGTCATTGCAAAAGCTAGAAAGATTCTCAAAGAGCCAGAAAATGATGGAAAGCAAGGTATTGGTGATATGTATGATATGCAGCCAGATGAAGTTGTTTATGACAATACTGAAGGTAAGGGTGAAGATGATACCAGAAGTGCAGATAAAGATACTGCAAAAGGAAACCCTAACTGGTTAGATAGACTACAAACTGGTCCAAAAGATTTTTTAAAAAACAAGTTTAGGTATCAGTACCAGACACAGGAGGCTGGAGATGTTAAGTAGAATACTTCAGTCTTTACTTTTATATCTTGTGACTGTTTTACCTCTATGGGCAGTAGATGCTAAAGTACGTGTATTTGTGCCTAAAAATGAAACTATATTTACCTCTCAGAAGCGCACTGTAGCGGTAGAGATACTCTCCAATGCATTTAGTATCACAGATGCGAAGATAACATTCCCCGCATCAAATAAGTACATCATACAAGCACCTCAAAGTGCATCTTACTTAGGAAAAGAAGAGGTTGATAGTGAAGATTGGCAGATGGTCCATTATGACTATGAACTTTATGCACTTCAAGCAGGAATAATAAAGATACCTTCCGTTCTGATAAGTTTCACTGCGTCTATGGGGTATGGACAGCCCAAAAAGGAGTTTGCACTCAAAAGTGATGGTTTTTCATTTGAAGTCAAATCACCTAAAGGTGTAAAAGATAATCAGTTTGTACTTGTTACCGATAATTTTGTCTTAGAGAGTAAAGTCCAGCCGCAAAAAAAGCAGATAATTGTAGGAGATGCCGTTGAGCTAAGTATCACACAACGTGCCAATGGCATACCAGATATATTATTTTCTCCAGTGGTATATAGTGCAAATAGCTTCATGCGTGTTTACCCAAAAGAGCCAGAACTTCAAAGTGGAATGAAGGGTAAATATGATGTTTCAAGAACCGATAGTTTTACATTTGTAGCAAGTGTTGAAGGGAATGTGACACTCCCTTCTCAAGAGCGTGTATGGTATAACAGTGTCACAGAGAAATTACATATTGAAAAAGTGCCAGAAATGACCTTTGAAATACTACCTGACCCGCAGGTGGCTATTGATGCAAAGCATGCTAAACAGAAACAACTATTACTTTACTTAGGAGTGATACTTGTTTTACTAGTGCTGTCCTATATTTTATTTGCCTCTAAAATTAAAGCATGCAGGTTAGAAAGAAAAATGGCACATGAAAATAGTGAAGAAGGTATATTTGAGCATTTACAAAAAACAATTCAAGTAGGGGACCTACGAGATATAGACAAAGAGTATACTCAATGGTTATTAAGTATCTCCCCGGAACTTTCAAGAGGTGGTATGCATGGAGTTGTAGCGCTTGAACCTACTTTATCAGAAAGTCTAAATCAGTTAAATACTGCTATGGTTAAGGATGAACAAACTTTTGAGAGAGAAGCGTTTAGAGAAGGTTTAGAAAGATTAAGAACAAAGCTTTTAACTAAAGAGTATGAAGATAAAAAAGGTTTACCGCAATGGATAAACCCTCAATAAAGGTTAAAATTTAAAAATCACACCTACAACTGGACCATGTGTTGTTACATCATATGAGAAATAGTCTTGTGTCCCACGCGTACCACTTTCGTAGTCTGCCCAAAGTGCTTTGTATTGTAGGTCAAGATCAACTAAATCGTTGATAACATATCTTAGAGCTACTGCACCACTAGCAGTGAGCTCAGATGATACACCAAATCCACCAATGCTTCCATGTAGGCTAAATATCCAACTCTCATTGATATTTGTTGTCCATCTACCACCAATAACTGGGTCTACCCAACTTTCATCGATTTTTACATCAACTGGTAATGTATTGTGTTTTACATCAAAATCATTATCCCACCATCTTATACCTGCAAGATAGTCAAAGTGACCGTTTGCTAATGGTTGTCTATATAATGCAAAGGCTTCTAAAATACCTTGACGTACCCTAGCGTTAGTTACACCACCAACAGGGCCTGTGATATCACTAGAAAGGTCCATAAAGCCATAGTCTAGCCAATAACCCCAGCCATTTGTATTATGTGCTTCAAAGTGTACCATTGCACCCATATCAAGGTTTTCTAAAATAGAACCGAAGTCCATATCGATTTCGAGTGTTGGTGTACGACCTATTTTAGCAGGGCCTGTCATTGAGCTGACAAACAAGTAAGGCTCTAGTTCATAAGACCATGCACTCACTTCTTCTTGTGCAGTTTGTATGATAGGTTCAACGGGAGCAGGTGCTATATCTCCCCCCGCAATAAGTAAACTTGAACAGAGTGTTGAAAGTAAAAGATGACGATGTTTCATGGGTATCCTTTTAGTTAATAGATTAGTATACTCTTATTCACTTTAATTATATTAAGCTTTATATAAAATAGAACATCTTAAAGAAAAGTATATAAATGATTAATAAAATTATAGTTTTAAGTTTGTTTTTGGGTTTTCCTCATGAGTCTAAAGCGATGTATGTTGGGGATACCTCCTGTGTAAATGTCATAGTGATGAGTTTAATTCATGGAAAGGTTCTTCTTCTGCCTGATGAAGTGTTAATGTTTTGTAGGCAAAATCAAGATTATTTTTTTCAATAATATCTGCAATTTTATACATGACATCTTCTTTTACCTCCAACCATGTACTCCAGTCAACAGTACGACTAAAGCAATATACAAGGATATTGATACTTGAATCAGAAAACTCATCCATATAAACCAAAGTGGTACGTTTGACACCTTTAAAGTCTTCAGTAGATACCAGTTTCGCCTGACGATATGTGTTTTCGTATGATGTGCGTTCATTTGCAATACCGGGATGCTCTTTGAGCATCTCTTTTATTTCTGTGATGGCTTGACGAATATCATCAAAACTTGATTGGTACGTCACACCGATATTCATTTTAATACGACGTCCTATGCTTCTTCTACTCCAGTTCTTGACACCTGTATTTGCCAGTTCAGAGTTTGGAATAGAGATGAGAGCATTGTCAAAAGTACGAATGGTCGAGGCTCTTAGACCTATTTCAACCACTGTACCATTCACATCTTTTGTTTCGATCCATTCTCCCTGTTCAAAAATATCTCCGATCAAAATGGAGACAGAAGCGAAAATATTGGCGATACTGTCTTTTGCTGCAAATGCTATAGCTGCACCTGCAATACCCAAACCTGAAAGTATAGCAGTAAGATCCACTCCGAGAATTTTAAGAATACTAATGATTGCAAGAAGAACGATGAGTACATTGAGAACTTTTATGGCAAGGTTTACCACTTCATTTTTAAGTATTTTACTCTTCCTTATACTTTCCATTTTCATGTAGGCAATAGTATTGGTGATACGGTAAAAAAGAAGAGTAGTGAGAATAATATACATGATTGTAAATAATTTGGTAATATTGATACTTGAACTTGAAAAACCTGCATAGGATATGAGTATTAAATGGATAATGAGCAATGAAGTGATGTAATTAAATATTTTTGTAATATGGGTATGTATATAGCTTATGTCATCTTCTTTAAATTTATAATATTTTAAAAAAACATTGATAATAAATCGTATAATAGACTGAAAGATCAAGATGAGTACGATAACCATAAAAAGTAGAATGATCTTTGCCGCATCCAAATGGATAGCAGAAAGATATGTATTTGCTTTTTGTACGAAGTTAGAGTTGTCAAGTGTGTTCATCAGTGCAAAGATCTTAGACTTTGAAAATCGCGCTGTATTATAAATAGTTGAACTATTTTCTACTATGGCAGCAGCAAAAGTATACGCAATATTTTCTAAACCTTTAACCTCTTGAACTGCTGACTGTAAAGATTGGCTAATAGTACTTGATTTATCTTGGTTTGCAACAGTATATTTTTTGGTATCCAGAGGGGTAAGTTTTGCAAAATTTTCTACCAGTGTTTCACTGATCTTGTCTCTAAAAAAATCTTCGGATTTACTGTTTGTTTGTTGTAGTATATGGTGAAATGCTGTTTGGATCCCTGAACGTATCTTATAACCTCTTAGTAATACTTCATCACGCATAACAGCTTTCGCATATCCTCTATGCTTATTACTGTTTAAACGAAGTTTGAGTTTACTCATAGTGTCTCGATATGGATTACTATTTTGCATATGTTTTTCTTGCTCTGTAGTATAGAGTATGAAAAATGCTTTGTATTGTTTTTTTTGGGATTTAGTAATATCCATTTTTTTTTCAAGTGAGAGGTTTTGGTCAAGGAGTTGACCTTCGATTTTAATCTGTTTGTTGATAAAATCATCGAAGGTATCGTTTGAAAGCACAAATACATTAAGAGACAAGAGTAAAAAAAGTATCTTTTTCATGAGGGAGCCTTTAGTTTTCATAGATAAAGTATATCCATTTTCGCTATAACCTCTCTTTTAATAGCATGAGTATATGATAAAATATATTGCAAATTCAGATAAAAGAAATCTTATGACAAAAAAAATATTTTTATTTCTAACGTTACTCTCTGCACTGTTGGCCGATTCTCAAGCTACTTATGTAGGGGAACAATCATGTGTCCAGTGTCATGCCAATGAGATGCATGCATGGAAAGGCTCCCACCATGATATGGCGATGATGCTTGCAGATGAAAACTCAGTCAAAGCTGACTTTAACAACAGTACCTTCAATTACAATGGCATTATCTCTACCTTTTACAAAAAGGATGGTAAGTTCATGGTACAGACTGATGGTCCTGATGGGAAACTACATGATTATGAGATCACCTATACCTTTGGTATTTACCCTCTGCAGCAGTATATGATCAAGTTCCCTGACGGAAAAGTGCAGGTGCTTGACCCTACCTGGGACAGCAGAAGCAAAGACGATGGTGGACAACGCTGGTTCCACATTCATCCAGATGACAATGTCACGGCAGGTGATCCACTACACTGGACAGGTCCCAACATGAACTGGAACTATATGTGTGCTGACTGTCACTCTACAAACTTGAAAAAAAACTATGATGCAGAAACCAAGGCCTATCATACAACGTATGATGTAATCAATGTCTCTTGCGAAGCTTGTCATGGACCTGCTTCCAAACATATCGCCTGGACTAAAAACCAAGAACTAAATGTAACACATAAAGGTTTCCCTGTCTCTTTTAAATCGTCTAAAAAAGCATGGAGGGAGA
Source organism: Sulfurovum sp. (assembly GCA_016744875.1). Lineage (GTDB taxonomy): Bacteria > Campylobacterota > Campylobacteria > Campylobacterales > Sulfurovaceae > Sulfurovum. Next base: position 19,565 of record JADGDL010000009.1, on the reverse strand, counting down.
AAAGTCCTACTTTAAAATCATTTATACAGAAAAAAGAATTGAATGCATGTGCCAAATGTCATTCACGACGTTCACAGTTGGATGATGATTATGTGCCAGGGAATGATTTTCATGACCACTATTTACCTGTAAAGCTGGACAATGGGTTATACTTCTCTGATGGGAAGATAGATGACGAGGTCTATGTCTATAACTCGTTTTTACAAAGTAAAATGTATGCAGAAGGTGTAACTTGTACTGACTGTCATGACGCACATTCACTTGAGCGTAAAGGTGTGGGAGACAAGGTCTGTTTCTCTTGTCACCAGAGTGACACCTACACCGCAACTTCTCATCATAAACATCAAGAGGGAAGTGCAGGTAGCTCTTGTATCTCTTGTCATATGCCTGCACGTACTTACATGGGTGTTGACAGCCGTAATGATCATAGTTTCAGGGTACCAAGACCAGACATCTCAGTAGAGTCCAAAGAGATACCTAATGCCTGTAACCTGTGCCATACGGATAAAGATGCTTCATGGTCAGTAGATGCCATGAAAAAGTGGTATGGAAAAGTACCTGTAGGACATCAAAACTTTTCTCATGCACTTAAATCTTTACGAAACAATGCACCTGATGCGCCTAAGTCACTTTACGCTGTGCTTACCTCAGATGCACCCACTTTAGCAAAAGCAACAGTCACAGAGTATCTGGGTAATTATCCTTCAAAGCAGACCTATGTTACAACACTGCAAATGTTACGAAACTCTGATCCGATGGTAAGACGCTCTGCACTCTTTGCCTTGGAATCCTTTCCTTTGAAAATGCGTGCAAAACAGACTTTTGAAATGTTGGAAGATCCTGTGAAAGTAGTACGGACAGAAGCCGCAAGACAACTCATGTCCATACCTATGGGTGACTTGGATGAGACACGTAAGAAAGTGTATGAAAAAGTACTCTTAGAGTACAAAAATACACTTGTTTTTACAGCTGAACGTCCCGAGACACAGCTTTCTATAGCACGATTTTATGAAATTGAAGGGAAGGTAGGGGAAGCACAAAAAGCGTATGAGGAAGCTTTACGTTTACAACCTCAATTTGTACCTGCGTACATCAACTACAGCCACTTCCTTCAAAATCAAGGTAAAGAGCTAGAAGCAAGAGAGATCTTAGAACAAGGTATTAAGGTTTTACCAGAAATGGCGATACTTCATCATACTTTGGGACTATGGTATGTAAGGGCAAAGACACCTCAAGCCGCAGAACAATTACTTAAAAAGGCAGCAGATCTAAATAAAAACAATGGACGTTTTGCGTATGTGTATGCTGTGTCTGTAGGTGAAAAAAGTCCAGAAAAAGCTATAAAGATACTTGAAAATGCATATACAATGCATCAAGGAGACATAAACATCATTTCTGCATTGGCATATTATTATAAATTGACGGGTAATGCAGAAAAAAGTGCAGCGTATGAAAAGAAAGCAAAATCGTTGCAAAACTTTTCAGTACGTTAGTCAGCGATAGTATCTTGCCGTATCATCACAAGTTCGATGCCACTCTCTTTGATGATCTCTGCGATCTCAGTGATAACCCTGTGTCGTATATCACTGTACTCCATATCTGTAGCAGCTTTAACAAAGAAACTTAGACCAAAAGAGATACCTCTTTTTGTATAGTCGTTGACACCGATGAGGATGATCTTGTTTGTATCAACATCTTTATGCCCATTCAAATATGTTGCTATATCTTTGTCGAGTCCGTCAAGTGTCTCTTTTGAAGTATCAAGCGCAAAGAAAAAGGATGTGTCTACGCGCATCGCTTCACGTGCTGTATAGTTGTCTATCATTTCACTGGTGATAAGATTGTTGGGGACGGTCAAGATGGTATCAGAAATGGTTCTTATGAGGGTTGAACGCATCCCTACATTGGTGATCACACCTACATTTGATCCGATCTTGATCTTATCCCCTGCTTTAAAAGGTCTGTCTGCGATAATGATGGCTGATCCAAAGAAATTGGCAATGGTGTCTTTGGCTGCTATGGCAAAGGCCAAACCACCTATTCCAAGCCCTGCGATGATCGTTTTGTATGGTATACCAAATATCTCTGCTACGGTAAAGATAGCTGAAATGACCACGGTGATACGCAAAATGCTTCTAGTGAGAGAAAAAAGGATGTCATCTACTTGAGAAGCATGTTTTTTTGCTCGTATCTTAAACAGAGAGATGATGACGTCGATCAAACCAAAAATGACCCATGCAACACTTATGACTATCATCAAGTGTGAAAAAGTTTTGATGAGAGAAAAAATAAAGTCTGACAAACCAAGCTGGTGTGCACCATAGAGAAGTATTACACCAAAAGTCAATATCTGTACAGGGTGCACAAAGCGTAGAGTGACAAGTTTATCTGTCCATCGTTTTGTCAGATAGAACTTTTTAACCAAGATCTGTGTGATTACTTTTGTAAAATAGCTGATCCACCCTGCTAGAAAAACAACAAGCCCCAGCATAGCGATTTGCCAAAATGCTGTATCATAGAACTTTTTTATCAGTAAGGGAGAGATCGATTGGGCAATGTTCTTGAGTTTGAAATAAATGTCATTATCGGCGATCATTTTTGTAGGTACTTTAACCGGTATATCTTCCATCTCTTCAAAAAGTGCTTCTATCGTTTTAAGGGTATCTGGAGTAAATTGCCATCTTATTTTACCCTCAACTTCATATGGAGCAATAACGATATCTCCTACAGGGTGATGGAAATAGACAAAAGGTTTTTTACTGTTTGGATCATTTGGGATCTCTTGGTATATATGATCTGAGATACGGTCTATCGTCCCCAAAAGATAATAGGCAAGCAGTGGTGCCTGCCAATCCCAGATAGCTGGATCAAGGTTTGACAGGTTCATTGTAGAAATAATATGCTGTTTCCCATTTTCGTTCCACTTTTTATATTGCTCTATGAATGTGCGCATGGTATCACGTGGATTTGTAAGTTTAAGATTTGCATTGTTGTCAATCTCGATCATCCCGCGTGCCTGCATCAGAGTGTGCAGTGTTGTTACTAATTCTTCTTCCTTAGGAAGCTGTATTTTCCAACCCTGTGTATCATTGATTTTGATAAATTTAACTTCAACCGTGTTGGCAGTACCGGCTTGATGTAATGTAACATGCTGATGGTCACCTGTAGTTTTTAATTTGAAATCAAATTTTTTGACAGTACAGGCATTTAAGATTTGGAAAAATTTTTGAGCAAGAAGTAATTGTTTACCGTAGGGAGGGTTTTCTTTTGTATTTTTGAAATCTAAAAGAGACAGTGCTTTTTCCAATGCTTCATAATGTCCGCTTCTGGCTTGATTAGCAAATCTTAAAAAGGAGTAAAATGTACGCATAGGAGATGAATTGTCTACCAAGAGGCTATTATATTCTTTGTCTTCATCTACTTTTATACCTGTGACCCAGTCACCATAACTACTATTACCAAAGAGTGAATTTGTTGTTTTCCCCAGGTTGAAGAGAAATTTATGTTCAAACTGATCATTATCTGTAATAAGTACATGTAGCCCATTATCTTTAATGGTGCCTTTGATCACTCCATGGTTAGGTTCATAACTTCCATTAACATCATTACCATGTTGTTCCATAGTTAAAACGATGGCACCATGTTTCCAATAGACATGCCATTTTCCTGTCCATGGATTTTGGTTTGCAGAAAGTATCGAAGTAGATACGAGGGACAAAAATAGAATAATCATAAGTTTTTTAAATAGAGACATAAGAATCCTTTACCTATATCATAACACTTTTTTGCTCAGAATTTCAAAGTAGATACACGCTATATAAAATATGGTTATCAGTTTTATTGAGTATAATTTATCCTATACCCATAGATAAAAGGAGAAAAATATGAAACTATACAAAAGAACGCTTTGTATTGTAGGAGCGGGACTCTTACTTTCTGGAACACAACTTTTTGCAGAGCAGATGAATGCTAAAGAAATAGTGCGTAAAGCATATGCCCAAATAGGCAGTATGGATCAATATGCTTTTAATGCAATTATCAGCGATAATGAAACTATAGATGGTCAAACAACAACCTACATAAAAAATGTCTCAGTCAAAATAGACAGACCTGGTAATTTACGTGCAGATACCAAAGGAGATATTAAAGATAGAAGTACCTATATACATAATGGAGAGTTCACTATGATAGATCACAGGTTTGGGTATTACACTCAGCTTAGCACCCCTGAAACTATCGATGCAACACTTGATTATCTCTTTGATAAGTTTGGTATCAGAACACCTTTGTCTACATTGATGTACAGTGACATGGGAAAAAGAATCAATTTTAAGAAGAATAAATACTTTGGTACGGTAGATGTCGCTGGTGTCTCGTGTGACTATGTCGCATTCAGTAATGGTGTTAAAGAGATACATGTTTGGATCACAAAAGGTGAAACTCCATTGGTAAAAACATACAGTATCATCAATGGTGATACAAGGATCAATGCAACACTTGTTTGGGATACTGACCCAAAACTCTCTAAAAGTGATTTTATCTTTAAAGCACCAAAAGATGCAACAAAGATCTCTGTAAGCTCTGCAAACTAAGAAAGGATGATAGGATGAAAAATAAAAATAAATTTTTAGTAAAATTCACAATAGTTGCAGCCATGATAGGGCTGTTCTCTCCTTCTGTAAACTTGCAAACAGAGGTACAGTCGAGCCGTAGTGCATTTAGTATACTCCCTGCACATATAAGTGTTTCTCTTTTCCATACAGCTGAAGCGAGAAGAGGTGGTGGGGGTGCACATCGTGGTGGCGGTGCAAGATCAAGACCTGCAAGAAGTGGTAATAGAAATGTAAACAGAAATACAAATCGAAATGTCAATAGTAATAGGAACGTAAACCGGAATGTCAATGTAAACCGTAATGTTAATGTAAATCATCGTTATTATGGTGGGCATGGGCGTGGTTACGGGTACTATGGTGGACGTCCTATCCTTGCATTTACTACAGGGATGGTGATAGGTTCAGTAATTGCTTCATCCACGATGCCTACTACATGTACTACGTTCGTTACAAATGGCATCAGTTATAGACAATGTGGCAGTTCATACTATCAACCTTATTATCAGGGAGATACACTTGTATATAAAGTGGTTGCTTCACCCTATTAATAGTTAAAAAAGGTATAATTTCAGCGATAAAATATAAGGATATATAGTATGAAACAAAATTTAATACGTGGAATTTTGGTAAGTATGTTGCTCTCAATGGGTACACTTTATGCCAATGAATCAGGTGAAATGAAACAAGAGCTTACGATCTATGGTTGGTTACCTTCACTTGATGGTACATTGACTTTTAAAGTACCTGGAGAGCCTGATGAGAGTGCATCTTTCAATGCCATAGACAGTTTGGATTCAGTTTTTATGGGATCGTATTCTTTACGTAAAAACGAGTGGTCTTTTTTAGCTGATATGATCTATTTAAAGATGTCTGGTAATACACAGGGACTCAATCCTAATGTACATTTAGGTCTTGAGTTAACTGCAAAACTGTATAGTTTTTACGGAGGATACAATGTATCCAAAACAGATAAAAACAGTGTGGATGTGATCGCTGGAATGCGTTATTTGGGGCTTGGTCTGGATGTATCACGTAGTGGAGGTATCATAGCTAATGGTAGCATTTCTGCTGATGTGGATAACTATGATGCTGTGATAGGTGTTCAGGGGAAATATACGATTGATAATCATTGGTATATTCCTTATCAGGTTGATATAGGTACGGGCGATACAGACCTTACTTGGCAAGCTAACCTAAGTATCGCGTACAAACTTAGTTGGGGGGACATTATAGGAACTTACCGTTATATTCACTACGAACAAGATGACTCGTTACTTATAGAAGACTTTGATCTGTATGGTCCTAAGATAGGGGTAGTTTTTCACTTCTAGAACATGTGTTAAATACTCTGACATTTTGTCAGAGTATTTACAGTTAAAGCATAGTACGTTTTAATTTGCCCGTGAAGGGTTACAGTGTTTACGTCCGTAGTACCATCCATCTTGATAATCAGCACTTCCTCTAAACCTTTCACTGTTTTTGGTATATTCCCCTTTAGCTGTAGCACAACCATCTTGATTACCCTGTTTAAAGCTTGGTGAGTCCGGTAATACAGGTGCTGAGCTTGTACATGCGGTAAGAAGAAGTCCTAAAGTAGCCATCGATACTATTTTTATTGTCTTTTTCATCTTTTTCCTTTTGTTTTATATCTTCAAAGTATACCAAATGGTAGTTATATTATAATAAAGCCAATTAAATTTTAAGGAGAGTGTGATGAAAAAGATCTTGTTTGTAGGGTTAGCGATGATACTTGCTATGAATGTTCTGTCTGCGGCAGATACAAAAAGTAAGGTATTCCCTTTAAGTAAATCTAAATTTGCTGTATTGGGTGATGATGGTAAAGAGACAGTTGTAGAT
>JADGDL010000009.1:0-13085 GCA_016744875.1 Sulfurovum sp. | reverse complement strand
GTTGTAGATCTTGCAGGACAAGATTATATCGTTGCTTCTCTTAGAGAAAAAGGTGCAGATGGTGCTGCGTATGCAGTAGACAGTGATGGAGTTATTTGGTGGGCAGCGGTTATCTCTTCAGGTGCAAAAGGACATGAGACCCCATCTGGGATCTTTAATATTTTTAGAAAAGAACGATTTTATATGTCAAAATCATTTCCAGAGGCTTCCGGTATAAACAATATGGACTTTTCCTTATGGTTTACACAAAGAGGACATGCCATTCACATGGGTAATGATGATGCAATGTCTCATGGGTGTATCCATGTAGGGGCTAAAGGTGCCAAAAGTATGTTTAACTGGGCAAAAAAGAATCATACGAAAGTGGTTATAACCAGAGAACACTATATGCCATTTGCTTACTATGATCTACGGAAAGCAGGATATAAAGAGACAGAAAAAACACCTAACCATATCAAAAATGCAATTAGAGCATTCCCCCCTGTAAAACCAAAGATGAATTATTAAAAATGTGTATAAAAAAAGATAATGTGTGAATTGAATTTCATACATTATCGGACTTTTTAGACAACACTCTTTCTCTTAAAACACAATCATAAAAACCATAAAGTAACGCGCTTAATCATTCTCTTTACTTTTCCTCTCTAATACTCATTTAAGTATAGGGTAATTTTCGATAGAATAATAGATAAACGTAAATATTGGATTATAATATAAAGGAAATAGATGATTTTTATCGATGAGATCGTAGCAACAGAAGTAATGGACTCTAGGGGAAACCCTACTGTTAGAGCAACAGTAAGTTTAAGTGATGGAACAGTAGAAAGTGCTATTGTGCCAAGTGGTGCAAGTACAGGAAAACGTGAAGCCTTGGAACTACGTGACGGTGGAGATCGTTACATGGGTAAGGGTGTGCTTCAGGCAGTTGAGAATGTAAACTCTGCTATCAATGATGCGCTTATAGGACTTAGTCCGTTCAATCAGGCTGAGATAGACTTGACTATGAAAGAAACGGATGGTACAGACAACTATGGAAACCTTGGTGCAAATGCAGTTCTTGGAGTCTCTATGGCCGTAGCACGTGCAGCTGCAAAAAGTATGGGTATGCCACTTTACCGTTACCTTGGCGGAGCAAATGCCGTGGTTATGCCAGTGCCGATGCTCAACATCATCAATGGTGGTGAACATGCAAACAACTCTGTAGACTTTCAAGAGTACATGGTCATGCCTGTTGGGTTTGATAGATTCTCTGAAGGACTCAGAGCATGTGCTGAGGTCTATCACAACCTTAAAAAGATCATCGATGGTATGGGTGAGAGTACCGCTGTGGGTGATGAAGGTGGTTTTGCTCCAAACCTTAAAAGCAATGAAGAACCTCTTCAGATCATTATGAAAGCGATAGAAGCAGCAGGGTACAAAGCAGGTGATCAGATCGCTATCGCACTTGATGTTGCAGCCTCTGAGCTTATGAATGATGAAGGAAAGTATGCACTTAAATCTGAGAACAGAGAATTAACGTCTGCTGAACTTACTGCATATTATGCACATATGTGTGAAAACTATCCTATCGTTTCTATAGAAGACGGTTTGGATGAAGATGATTGGGATGGGTGGAAACACCTTACTGAAGTACTTGGCGATAAAGTACAACTTGTAGGAGATGATCTTTTTGTAACCAATGTAGCGATCCTCGCTGAAGGTATTGAAAAAAGTATTGCTAACTCTATCCTTATCAAACCAAACCAGATCGGTACGGTTTCTGAGACGATGCAGACAGTAAGGCTTGCGCAAAGAAATGGGTATAATTGTGTGATGTCTCATCGTTCAGGAGAAAGCGAAGATACATTTATCGCTGATTTTGCAGTGGCGTTGAATACAGGTCAGATAAAGACTGGATCAACAGCAAGATCGGACAGAATCGCCAAATACAACAGATTGTTGGATATCCAGTCAGAACTTGGACAGTTTGAGTATTTGGGTGCGGAGCCTTTTTCAAGGTAAGTATAGAGTAGATGGTAGAAACGAGAGACAAAGAGGAAGCCATAGCCGATTTTTCACTAAAAACATTTTTAGTGACGATAATCGGTATCTTGCTTTTTGGTATTTATATAGGCGTGTTGATGTACGGGGAAAATTCACTCACTGTCCTAAATCAGTTAAAAGAAAAAAAACGAAGTTTGATACAAGAAGAGAAGGTTTTAAAAGTTGAAAATCAAAGGCTTCAAAAAGTCTATTTTGAACTCAAGCAGTTAGAACCCAAAGAGTAATTACTAAAAGGAGCAAGAATGAAACGATATTTATGGACAGCAGTGGCGGTATTATTTGTGAATGCGAATGCATCGGAGAACCCTTTTGCATTAAAAGAAAATCTTTTAAAGATCGACAGTGATCAGGAAATATTACTCTCAGAACTAAGTAAAATAGCTGAAGCAAGAGAAGATGCAGAATTGGAAGAAGAAGATGAAGCCATAGACGAAGTGGTAGAAGTTGCAGAGGTTCAAGAAGAAGCATCCGAAGAAGCATCTGAAAAAATGGAAGATTCTGAAGAGCAGTACAATTTAACCAATGCCATTGATGAGCTTGTGGGAGATACTGAAAATGAAGATGCGTTATCAACTGCTACAGTGGATGATGGGAAAAAAGAACCTGAACCCAAAATAGAAAAAGCACCTGCTGTAGCAGATATCGCAAAAATGGAAGAAGCTAAACAAGAAGAACTAAAAGCAGCAGAACTTGAAAAAGTAGCTGAAGAAAAGGCTTCACAGCTAAAAGCACAGCAAGAAGCAGATGAAAAAGCAAGGCTGGAAATAGAAGCACGTAAAGCAGATAAAAAAGTAAAACTAGCAGAAGAAGCACGTGAAGAAGAAAGACGTGAAGTTGCCGCTTATGAGAAAGAAAGAGCTGCAAAACTTGCGAAAAAAGCTGAAGCGGATGCAAAAGAAAAAGCTAAAGAAGAACAAGAAAAACCTACTGAAAAAATCGTTGAGATCGATGTAGTGGCTGAAAAAAGAGCAGCAAAAGAGAATGCAGATGCAGGCTATGAAAATGCAGTCAAAGAGATGGATACACCAGAAGAGATCGCGATATCAAAACCTGCAGTAGAAAAAACAGTTGTCGCAAAAGTGCACACGGAAAAAACTGAGATGCCAGAAGAAAATGCTGTTGAAGAAGTAGCATTAGCTGAAGGTGATATCGATGTTAAAGCTGAAAAAAGAGCAGCTAAAAAAGCTGCAGATGCTGCGTATCTTGAAGCAGTGAGAGAGATGGACCAAGAAGATTAATTCTTCACCCTTGCTTTAGAGGTTTCCTCCTCCTCTTGAGCTTCTTTCATTCTTCGTGACTGTAAGATCTTTATAATGGTCATAGAGATCAATACTTCAAAAATACTTGCCAAAATAAGTTGATAATAGGTCAAAAGATCCAGTAACTTCGTATCATATCCAATGGTTGCGACAGCAACAAGTAGTGTTAATGGCATAGAGAGAGAAAGTCCGATAAGCAGCGCATCTCTTGAACCGCTTATCCCTCTTAAGACAATCGCTGCAAGTAATCTTGATACCAGCATTAATGTCGTAATAAGCAGTGCCCCTGAGACAACACCTTCTAATGGAAGTGCTCTAAGATCAAAAGATGCTCCAACATGGAGGAAAAAGAGTGGTACCAGGAAACCAAATCCAAGACTCGACATCTTCTCTTCTAACTGTTTCTCATGATGAAAAAATGCAGAGATCGCTATACCTGCGATAAAGGCACCCAGTGCAAGTTCAAGTTCCAAGGCAAGCATGACAGCAATGAGGATGAAAAAGAGTGCCATGGACAGGCGAATATCTTGTGCAGATGTGTCTATCTTTGGAACAAGCATACTTTTGAGTTCGGGAAACCACCAGAAAAGTAAAAGGAACATCTTATAAAGCGCATAAATGACCAAGATAAATAATACAAGGTAAGAAAGTTTTATAACCAGATCTATGGTAAAACCTGTGGTGATAGCAGCATCAAATATGGTAAGTGCAGCGATACTCACAACCTCTCCTAGTACACCTGCAATAAAAGCAAGGCGTATCCATGACTCTTCTTTCCCGTATGTTTTAGACAAAGAGGCAAGTAAGCCTATAGAGATAAGAGGCATAGAAATGATGACAATGGCATGCAGATCAAATATGAAACCAAAAACGACAGAGAACATGACCAGCAACACCAAGAAGAAGATAGACTTTTGTATCACTATCTTAGGGCTTTGGGTGATCTGTTTGAGATCCACTTCCATACCAGCTAAGAACATAAGATAGAGAAAACCTACTTCTGCAATAAGGGTAAAGTATTCGTTATGGGATATGAGACCCACATAGGCAACCACTGATCCCAGTATGATCTCCACCGGTGTGGTAGGTAAGCGCAAAAATTTTGCAACGTATGGAGTCCCCCAAATCAGTAAAGAGAGGGTAAGTATAAGGGTGATGTTATCGTGCATCACAACTTGTAGCTACTTCGTAGCCTAAATTGTCTAACATCTTTTTGTCAGAGCTTGCAGTGATGCCTTCTGTGGTTAAATAGTTCCCTATGACCATAGCATTTGCACCTGCTTCAAACATGAGGTTTTCTTTCCCTGTAAAGAGAAGTTCTCTACCTCCTGCCACCATGAGAAGCCTATCTTCACCCAAAAGTCCACGTGCTTTTTTGATGATCTTCACTGCTTCATCAAGTTCTATATTTCTTGTTTTTATAGGTAAAGCAGGGTTAGGATGATAAAAGTTAAGTGGAGTAGACTCTGGAGAAAGTGACGCAATGGCAGCTAAAAGTGCCTCTCTATCTTCTGCTGTCTCGCCCATTCCAAAGATTCCTCCTGAACAAAGTGCTAAACCTACAGACTTAACATTTTCACAGGTCTCATAACGTTCAGACCATGCATGCGTTTGACAGATGTCCGCATAGTAGCGTTCTGAGGTTTCAAGGTTATGATTATAGCTGTCTATACCATGTTCTTTAAGATACGTGAGTTGCTCTTTATTTGCCGTACCATTACAGGCGATGAGATTAAGGCCTTCTACTTCTGCTTTCACTGCCTGAGCAGCACGTGCGACAAAGTCTACTTTCTTGTCATCAAGACCTTTACCTGCTGTGACCAAACAGTATCCCAATGCACCATGTGCTCTGGCAGTTTTTGCTTCTTCTACGATCTGATCTATCTTTTTATAGTTATAACGTTCGATATCCGCATGGTAGCGCACAGATTGGGTACAAAATTTACAATCTTCTAGACAGGTACCTGAGAGGATGTTGTTAATAGCACATAAAAATATTTCTTTTGCCATGATTAGTTATCCCCTTTGGCTTCTACTTTGGTTTTACATTTGAAGCACTCATAGACGTCACCGGACTTCAGTGTTTTTTTACCCATGGTATAGTCACACTCCGGACATTTTTTGTCTACTGGTTCAAAGTTGGCGATGAATTTACATTTAGGGTAGTTAACACAACCAAAGAACTTTCCTCTTCTTCCTTCTCTCTCCTGAAGTTTCCCCCCACATTCCGGACAAGGTACGGTGAGTTCTTTTGCAGGCTCAAGTGACTTGGCATTTTTACATTTAGGGTAGGCTGAACATGCTAGGAATTTACCTCTTTTAGAGTTTTTAATGACCATCATAGAACCACATTTTTCACACTTTTCATCAGTTTCTTCTGGCTGAGGGATCTCTGTTCCATCAGGATTTTTAGTGTATTTACACTTAGGAAAGTTTGAACATGCGATGAACTCACCGTAACGTCCTTTCCGTAAAAGGAGTTCAGAGTCACACTTTGGACAGTTCTCCCCTGTCGGGATGGCAACTTTAAGGCTTTTGATGCTTTTTTTACCCTCTTCAACCTTTTGAAGGAAAGGGGTATAAAATGCTTTGAGGATCGTTTGCCAATGTGTTGTCCCCTCGGCCACTTCATCAAGCTCTTCTTCCATACTTGCAGTAAACCCCGAGTCTACAATTTCAGGGAAGTGTTCTTCTAGCATTTCAGTGACGGTAAAGGCCACCTCTGTAGGATGGATACGCTTTTTCTCAAGCTCTATGTATTTACGTGTTTGCAGTGTAGTTACGGTAGGTGCATACGTACTTGGACGACCTATACCAAGAGATTCAAGCTTTTTAATGAGACTGGCTTCATTGTAACGTGCAGGTGGTTCTGTAAAGTGCTGTTCCTGTTTGATGTCATCCAGACTGACTGCTTGCCCTTTTGTAAGTTCAGGAAGCAGTTTATCCTTGTCCCCGTGTCCTGTGACTTTATAAAAACCGTCAAAAAGAAGTTTTCTTCCAGATGCTTTAAACGTACATTTATCCCCTTTGAACAAGATGCTCTGTGACTCTAGCTCTGCTTCTGTCATTTGACATGCTAAAAAACGGTTATAGATGAGTCTATACAGTTTTAGCTCATCTACTGAAAGGTAATCTGCGGCCATTTTTGCATCAAAGTCAACCATAGTAGGACGGATAGCTTCGTGTGCTTCTTGTGCCCCTTTGGACTTTGTTACATAGGATTTTGCATTTTTAGGAAGATATTTGTCTCCATAGTTGGACCCAATGTATTCTCTTGCAGATTCAACAGCTTCTTTAGCAAGGTTCATAGAGTCGGTTCTCATATAGGTGATGACTCCCATGTTCCCTTTATCAGTTTTAACCCCTTCATAGAGTTTTTGGGCAACCATCATCGTCTTCTTAGGAGAAAATCCTAGCTGAGTGGAAGCAGCCTGCTGAAGGGTTGATGTCATGAAAGGAGGTGGTGTTTTTGTCTTTCTTTTTGTCTTTTCAAGAGAAGCAACAATGAATGACTCACTTTTCGCTGCAGTGGTGATCTCTGTAGCATCTGCTTCTGTAGTGATAGTGAGCTTGTCTATTTTTAGACCATTATAATCATAAATGGAGGCATCAATGTTTTTCTCGAACATCGCATCTATCGTCCAGTACTCTTCTGGTTTAAATGCTTTGATCTCTCTTTCTCTCTCTACAACTATCTTGAGTGTAGAACTCTGTACTCTTCCTGCACTCAACCCTTTTTGGATCTTGCTTGCAAGCAGAGGAGAGAGTTTATACCCAACGATACGGTCAAGCAGTCTTCTTGTCTGTTGTGCATCCACTGAGTCCATATCTACTTTTCGAGGTGTTTCAAGTGCATGCTGAATAGCTGTTTTAGTGATCTCATGAAAAACGATACGAGGCAGTTCTGTTGGTTCTTTACCTATGGCTTTTGCGATGTGGTACCCGATAGCCTCACCCTCACGGTCCTCATCGGTTGCGATAAAGACTGTTTCGGCTTCTTTAGCAAGTTTTTTTAACTCTTTAACCGTAGGATTCGCATCACGGGGGATGGAGTATTTGGGTACAAGATCTCCAGTCTCATCATCTAAAGTGATACCAAAAGTACTTTTAGGAAGGTCACGTATATGTCCTTTAGAAGCGATAACTTTGTACTCTTTCCCCAAGAAATTGGTAATGGTTCTTGCTTTAGCGGGTGATTCGACGATAATTAAATTTTTCATTTATACTTACTTTATATAAGGGATTTTTGGCATTGTAGCATAAAGGAATGAAAAAAGGTATAAGTTTATTCGAGCAGAGAAAAGAAGCGTTTATAGTGTGGTGGAATAAACCACACACTAAAACGCTAAGATTGTTTTAAAATTCGGGGCAGAGTGATTCCTGTTTGACTTTGATACTTACCTTTTCTGTCAGAATAAGTGGTTTCACACTGTTCATCGCCCTGCAAAAAGAGTACCTGTGCGATACCCTCATTTGCGTAGATCTTTGCAGGAAGAGGTGTTGTATTGGATATCTCTATAGTAATGTGTCCTTCAAAACCCGGTTCAAAAGGCGTCACATTTACGATGATCCCACAACGTGCATAGGTACTTTTCCCCAAACAAATAGCCAAAGTATCAGAGGGCATTTTAAAGTACTCTATGGTCCGTGCCAAAGCAAAAGAGTTAGGTGGTACGATACAGACCTCACCTTTATGGTCCACTACATTGTTGTGATTAAAATCTTTTGGGTCAACCACTTCGGCATTAATGTTCGTAAAGATCTTAAACTCATCAGAAACACGGATATCATAACCGTATGAACTAAGTCCGTAAGAGACCACACCTTCACCTACTAAACCTTCACAAAAAGGTGTTATCATCTCTTCTTGCAGAGATTTCTCACGTATCCATTTATCGGATTTTAATCCCATTTTTCTATCCTCTTATTATCTTATATACTGCACGTCAGCATTTGTTTTGAGCTTTTCAAAATAATCTTTGAGTGCTTTACTTTGTTGTTGTTGTTTCCATCTTGCAGCGACAGCACCTTTTGATGCTTCATAAGGCATAGTGTCCTGTCCCGATCTAGAAAGTACTTCATAGCTTATAAATCTATCTCCTGCATTGAACGGACGGGTGAATGATCCGTCTTGTGTCTGTAAAATAGTTCCTAAAAGTTCCGGATTAATATCTTTTGTCTTTTTTGTGACAGATCTGCTTTTGATACCTTTTTTGTTTCTTGTTTGAAGAAAATTCTTCATTTTACTTTCTGTGGATGCTGAGTATTCGACCATGTTGATAGAAGAAGGGATGACAAAAGAATCTTGATTGTTGGTATAAAAAAGTTTGAGTTGATCTTCTGTTGGCTCAGGGATGGTACTGACCACTTTTTCCTGATAGAACTTCTCTTTTTTCATTGCTTCTTTGACAGTTGAACGGTATTTTTTCCAAGTAGTTCCTTGTTCCTTTAAAACTTTCTGCATCTTTGGGATCGTAAGATTATTCTGTGCAGCAATAGCTTCGATCTTTGAGTCTATAGAGTCTTCAGAGATCTCTATGGTATTCATCGCAGATTTTTGTAGTCTGTCTTTGATAAGCAGGTCCGTTGCTTCTTTTTTAGAAATATTCATTTGTTGTTGCACTGCTTTTATCTCAGCAGTGGTTACAGGCTCTCCCTCTACGATGACCGCGATAGCATCTATCATTTTGGCTTGTGAAAAAGTTAAGAACGTTAGTAATCCAAGTAAAACAAGTTTTTTCATATATGAATTCCGTATTTATATTTTTGATGATTATATCATAATCGTTTAAATGTTGAATTATTTTATTTATAGGTTATAATGGTTTAAATGAAACAAACGAGGGAAGAATGTTGAAAAGTTTAGGTTTACTTGTACTGTTTGCCACACTCTCTTTTGCGCAGGTAAAAAATGAATGTGTGACATGCCATGAGGGTATCAAAGATATTCGCGCTCAAAACTCCGGCATGATGCAGGCGATCTTGCAAAAAGCAGATGAAGCAGGTGTCAAAGGCAATGATTGTGTGGTCTGTCATGGAGGAGATCCTGCTGCGACAAAGAAAGAAGAAGCACACAAAGGTACACTTGAATATTTCACCAAAAATGAAGGACCTAAAGCATTTTACCCTTACCCTGCAAGCCCTTGGATAAACGAAAATACTTGTGGTATGTGTCATCCCAATCAGGTTGCAGCACAGGAGAATAATCTCATGGCAACAGAACAGGGAAAGATACACGGAGCTTTGTGGGGATTTGGTGCAAAAGAGGGCTATAAACATACCTATACGAACTTTGGCGGGAAATCACCTGACCCTCATAAACGTTTGGGAACACAAAGTTATCAAAACTATATGGATGCACTTAAAAAGCTTGAACCCCAAGGATTTTTAGACGAGACCAAAGAGTTGCCACAGGCACCAACGGCCCAAGAGATAGAAAAAGACCCAACACTGTCTGTGTATACGTATTTAAGACAGGAATGTTTACGTTGCCATACAGGTGGGCAGGGGCGTAAAAGGAGAGGTGATTATAGAGGGATAGGATGTGCTTCCTGTCATGTCCCATACTCTAATGCAGGTCTCTATGAGGGAGCAGATAAAAGTATCTCTAAAAAAGAAGATGGACATATGTTAGTGCATGCGATACAGTCTTCACGTGAAGTCAAGGTAGAAGTGAATGATGTTCACTATAGCGGTATCCCTGTGGAGACTTGTACAACATGTCATAACAGAGGAAAACGGATAGGGGTTTCTTATCAGGGCTTGATGGAGACTGAGTATCAGGCGACCTTTGATAACGAAGGAAACGGACAGCCTAAACTGCACACGAAGCGTTATTTGCATTTGACAGAAGACATACACTACTCTAAAGGGATGCTCTGTCAAGATTGCCATACTTCCAACGATATGCATGGGGATGGTTTCTTTAGAGGAGCAAACCTGGGAGCAGTGGAGATAGAGTGTCAAGACTGTCATGGTACAACGCAGAAGTATCCGTGGGAATTACCATTGGGCTATTCAGATGAATTTGATACGAAACCTAAAACGGGTAAAGCAAGGGGAACCACTAAAACCTTAGCAGCTTACTTGGAACAAGGTGCAATCCCTGCGGATAAAGGAGATGGGTTTTTGCTTTCTGCAAGAGGGAATCCTCTGACTAAAGCTGTAAGGAAAGGTGATAAAATAATGATGCACCTTTCCTCAGGGAAAGATGTCGAATTAAAACCGCTTAAACTTCTTAAAAAAGAGAATAAGATCTCAAAAGAAGGGCTTGTTGCAATGGACCAGATACAGGCCCATACCGATAAACTTGAGTGCTACACTTGTCATGCAACCTGGGCACCACAGTGTTATGGGTGCCATGTAAAAGTAGACTATTCTGGAGGGAAACAAAATCCTGACTATTTGGCTGCTTCCAAACATCATGTCAATGGTAAGACAGGAGAAGTTGACACCTTAAAAGACTTCCTTGTTGACGGAAAGGTGACAGAGACAAGGTCCTATCTGCGATGGGAAGACCCGGCGCTTAGTCAAAATGGAGAGGGACGTGTCTCTCCTACGATACCTGGATGTCAAGTAACATTGACAGTGATCGGTAAAGAAGGCAACACTTTGTTACAAAATCATGTTTTTAAACTTAAAGGTGTTGAAAATAATGGTACGGTGGATGTTCCAGAGGAAGGAGTAAATTCCATCGTTATGGCGCCTGTCCAACCGCATACTGTAAGTAAAAAGTCACGTTCCTGTGAAAGTTGTCATACTAGCTTGAAAGCACAAGGGAAAGGTATCAATGGCGGTAAATATTTTGCTGATCAGAGTAAAACGACCATTGTTGACCTGATGAGTGCAGATAAAAAACTGTTGGTTAAAGGGGTAGATGAACAGATACCTGCTATACCAAACCTCAAACATGATTATTCCGTAATGATAGATGAGAACGGTACACAGGTACAAACGGTAGGGAATCATTGGAAACTTTCTCAGGCATTGGATAAAAAAACAAGAGATAAACTGGACAGACAAGGTGCATGTCTGGCATGTCACCAAGAGTTACCTAGTAAGGACCTGGCAGTCTCACTCATGGTTCATTCTGCCAAATATGCGGGGATTACTGTAGATAACGAAATGCATAAGACCATTGTGCATAAAAGTATTCTTCTTACAGCTTGGGTACAGGTATTGGGCGGACTGTTTTTGGGTGGAGGATTGGTCTATCTGTATATGAGAAGAAGAAAAAAAATGCGTTGCAAGAATGAATAAATAAGCAAAGTTAAGTAAAATAAAAAAATAATAATTTAGGAGCAAACAATGACAATAACAAAAAGAGTAACATTTATAGCAAAAGAAGGCCATGAAGAGAAGATGAAAGAGCTTTTATCTGCGATGGTTGTACCAAGTAAAGCAGAAAAAGGGGTGATTTTTTATGAGATCTTTCAGTATGAGAACAATCCAAGAAAATTCATGGCTTATGAGAGCTGGGAAAATGAAGAAGCACTGGATGGGCATAAAGCTTCTGCACACTATGCTGTTTACAAATCATCCTATGAACCTTATTGTGAAAAGAAATATTCAGATGAATTAGAAGTGTTGGGTTAGATTTTGAAGAACTTATGGGATGATAAAGAAGCAAAGGCATACAAGACTGACCTGGAAATGAGGGTATACACCTCAAATCTACTTGGCCGCAGTGATGAACTTGTACTTCACGGAGGTGGTAATACTTCTGTAAAGACAACGGTAGACGGTGAAGATATTTTACTTGTAAAGGGTTCTGGCTGGGACTTGGTTTCCATCAAAGCAGAAGGTTTTGCTCCTGTAAAAATGAAGACACTTTTAGAAATGGCGGAGTTGAAAAAGCTTAGTGATTCAGACATGGTGTCAGGACAAAAAGCAGCGATGATAGATCCAACGGCACCAAACCCATCCGTGGAAGCTATCTTGCATGCGATCATTCCATTTAAAGTAGTAGATCATACTCATGCGGATGCCATTGTGACGATATCAAATTCAAAGCAGGGAAAAGAACATATTGCAAAACTCTTTCCAAACTTTTTAATCGTCCCTTATATCATGCCGGGGTTCATTTTGGCTTCAAAGATAAATGAGATGATCCAAGGTTTAGACTGGTCCAAATGCGAAGGGATGATTTTACACAATCATGGGATCTTTACTTTTGATGATGATGCTAAAAAGTCTTATGACAAGATGATAGATGCCGTAACCCTAGCAGAGGAATTTTTAGAAAAGAATGCGAGTCTTGACTTAAATGACGCGGATGCGGAAGCAAAAGACTTTGATATAAGCCTGCTAGAGATAGATAAATTTATGCATGTCAACCAAACACCTCTAGCCTTACACTATGCCTCTCAAGAGAATTTGAGAACAGCAGTGACACGCGGTGTGCTGACCCCAGAACATATAATCAGAACTAAGAGAGTGCCTTTGGTAGTAGAAGACAGTGATGTAGAAGAGGCACTTAAACATTTTAAAGTAGGTTATGAAACGTATTTTAATGCCTACAAAGAAGATGAGACTATGTTAGATTCAAATCCAAAATACGCAGTGATCAAAGATTTTGGAGTGGTGAGCTTTGGAAAGACACAAAAAGAAGCAGATGTCATCAATGATGTGGTCTCACACACGATGATGGCAGTACTACGTGCCGATAAGCTTGGAGGCTATCAGAGTATTTCAATTGCCGACAGTTTTGATATGGAATACTGGGAACTCGAGCAAGCCAAACTCAAAAAATAGTTAGAAAAGGGAAATAATATGCAGTACCTC
>JADGDL010000099.1:296-614 GCA_016744875.1 Sulfurovum sp. | reverse complement strand
CTTTAATATTGTCTCCTATACAAGACGAACCGAAGAGATAGAGTACTACGCCAAGGATCCTTACGCACTAGCAGAGACCTTTGGATACAGTGCCAATGCTATGCCCACCCTACCCTTGGAAGACCAAGAGTTTAAAGATGTTGCAGAGTACATCTCTTCCTTACAACCTTTTAAAGAGTGGATGAAAAAAGAGAAAACAGCAACAAAAGAGAAGAACTCTACTAAAGAGAAAGTTTTAGTAAAGTCTTCAGAGAACAATGAGAGTAGAAGTGAAGGATAGGAACTATTCACAATCCAACAATCTCTGCTCCCCCTCTA
>JADGDL010000099.1:0-286 GCA_016744875.1 Sulfurovum sp. | reverse complement strand
TTACCAGTGAGGAAATCTGTTTAAATAGAGGGTTCTTTGCATTTACTGTCAACTCAAATAAAAGTGATTCATAGGTTGTTGGAATAACACCAGCTTGAACATCAACTAAACAAAACAGTGCATCATCTATATTCCTTAAGCTATTTTATACATAGTACTAAAATTACATACAAATCGCTTGAAAACTATTTTTTCTCCAATATATTAATAAAACCGATGTATCTCTTCCATAAGATTAGCAAAGTTAATATCCTCACCCTTCTCTTCTAAAAATTCCACCAAATAC
>JADGDL010000098.1 GCA_016744875.1 Sulfurovum sp. | reverse complement strand
GTTTGGTTTTACCTCTTCACTTCCTGGTTATAGAGGTTTTGGAAATACACAAGCACTCAAAGATTATGCAAAAATTGCAAAAGTACCGGAGAATATTGTACCTACAGAACGTGGATATAAATATGCTGAGATTATTGACGCGATAGACCGAGGTGAGATAAAAGCACTTTGGATAGTAGCAACAAACCCACTTGTAAGTTTTGTAAATCAAAATAAATTACGCTCAACTTTAGCAAAACTCGATTTACTTGTAGTCCAAGATGCCTTTATGTCAGACACTGCTGAAATCGCAGATGTAATTTTCTCAGCAGCTACATGGGGTGAAAAAGAGGGTGTTTATACAAACTCTGAGAGACGATGTAACCGTGCAAACAAAGCAGTAGAGCCACTGGGAAAAACAAAAAGTGATTTTGATATCGTTGTAGATTTTGCAAAGTACTTTGATGGAGTACATGAACTTCTTTACTCTGGATGGAGCAAACCTCTTGATGCTTTTAACGAGATGAAAGAGGTGAGTAAGGGGCAGTTGTGTGACTATTCTGGAATCACTTATGAGCTTTTAGAAAAAGAGGGTGGAATTCAGTGGCCTTGTAACACAGAGCGACCGCTTGGAACAAAACGACTT
>JADGDL010000097.1 GCA_016744875.1 Sulfurovum sp. | reverse complement strand
GTCATAGCTGCTGCTTGTGCCTGAGGAATACCTTGAGCCATTAAGTTACCCATAACCACACCAGTATTTTGAGCTTCAAGATATCCAGCTTCATTGAGTGCTGTTGTTCCACCAAGTGCTGCAAATCCGTTTGCACCAGCTTTGATATCATCGATCTTGTTAGATGCTCCAGAGTAGTTCCCGAAGAATCCGTTACTTCCTGTGTAATCATAATCAATTTTAGTATATCTGATCTGAGCAGACAATGCATCAGTCAATTGGTATGTGAAGTATGCTTCTATCGCATCACCACGCGCCGCCACTTTAGAACCGATCATAGTATCTTCTGCATATGTAAATGGTCTCCAGTACTCAGAACCATGGTTATATTCTAAACCAAATACACCTTTTTCATCAACTGGCAATTGAGCACCCACCCAGTAAGATGTACCTGTTTCACTCTCAGCTGAACCTAACATTGCTTTTCCAGAATCCGGGTTAGACTTACTCCATCCAAATGAACCGAATACTTTAGCATCTGCAAAATAACCATCATCAGTCAATCCGTCAACTAAAACAGAGATCACTGCACCATCCATGTTACCTGAATTATAAAAGTCACTCGCATTAAGAGCGAGTGATGGATTCATAGGG
>JADGDL010000096.1:401-639 GCA_016744875.1 Sulfurovum sp. | reverse complement strand
GGTTTAGTTAATACCAACACAACTTTACTCAGACCAAATACAATAGCGTACATTTCATCATTTAATTTTATCTCTGTAAATTTAGCCATCATATATCCTTCAATATTTTAGTATGAAAATATTTTCATACTATTTATGTTAAAAGTATAGCTATATAAAAATATTTATCCCCTGTTGTATTGCTTAAAAATCAATCAATATAATAGTTTTAACGGCCTAATGTACTGAGTAACACTTA
>JADGDL010000096.1:0-391 GCA_016744875.1 Sulfurovum sp. | reverse complement strand
GTTTATATAGCCCTCCAATTAAAACTAAATTTTACATCAATCAACAATACGCTAAAATACACTCTAACTTAAACAAAAGAGATCCATGAAATTAAAATCTATATTTACCAACAGCTTTGGCATACTTTTATCACGTATCGTTGGTTTTTTACGTGACGTAGTCATGGCATCAGCCTTAGGTGCTAGTTACTGGAGTGACCTCTTTTTTGTGGCCAATAGATTGCCAAATTTATTTAGAAATATCTTTGCAGAGGGGGCTTTCACACAAGCCTTTATGCCCTCTTTTGTAGCATCTTCAAATAAAAGTGTCTTTTCTACTGCTATCTTTCTAAGGTTTTCACTCTTCATTATCTTTGGTTCTTTTGTTGTTACCTTTGCACCAGAGTACATC
>JADGDL010000095.1 GCA_016744875.1 Sulfurovum sp. | reverse complement strand
AAGCATGAGTTATAACAATAGAGTCAAGAGAATATCTACTCATAAGTGTACCAGCATCACTAAAAAGTATCAAAAAACCAGCAATAATTGCAAATATAGGCGCTGTTAAATAAAATCTTAGAGGTGCTGATATTGGTGGAGCTTGATCTGTAGATAAACCATTAAGCTCCATAGTTAACTCCGAAAAACTTACTCAACAATCATAGACTCCATCATATCTACTATTCTCGGTGACTCTGCACTTAAGTGTTGCTGAGCCATAGTATATAGCATCTGCTCTTCTTTCATATTGTGCTGTTGCATTAAAATCATAAGAGTCTCAGATAGTCCAAAAAACTTATCTTTATTTCCAAATTCTAACGCTTCTCCCATTTGTTTTACAAGATTTCTCATTTGAGCATGCTCATGCCTCATCATTGCAGTAGGACCTTCAGTCATTCCCGTCTTTGTTTCAAATTCAGCAAACATTACTCTTTCTTCCATTTGGAAGTGTCTCTCTGTTGCGTTTGCGAATTCTTCATATTCACTCTTAGCATCTGCTAAAGATCCGCTTGCTTTTTCTTCCATAGATGCAAAAAATTCATCACATCTACTATGATCTGCTGTTAAATATTCTTTGATTGTACTCATTAATGTATAC
>JADGDL010000094.1 GCA_016744875.1 Sulfurovum sp. | reverse complement strand
CCATTAACGGGTGAAATACTTGTAAAAGATGGCGTTAAGGGTGACATCTCTTTTCAAGCCCAAGACATCTTAGACGATTTTGTTATTGCCCGTGCCGATGGCGCTCCAACTTACAACTTTGTCGTTGCAATCGATGACCACTTAATGGGTATAAACGAAGTTATCCGTGGAGACGACCACCTATCAAATACGCCTAAACAGATGGTGGTTTATGAAGCACTAGGCTTTGATCTTCCAGCATTTTATCACGTGCCTATGATTCACAACTCTGCAGGAAAGAAACTTTCTAAACGTGATGGTGCTACTGATGTTATGGCATATAAAGAGATGGGTTATACTCCTGCTGCACTTCTTAATTTTCTTGTACGTTTAGGGTGGAGTCATGGTGACCAAGAAATCTTCTCAATGCAAGAGATGATAGAGCTTTTCAATCCAAAAGACATCAACAAGTCGGCTTCCATCTATAACACTGAAAAGCTTGACTGGTTAAACTCTCACTATATCAAGAACACTTCAAACGCCGAGTTAGTAGAGTTACTAACCGCTTATGACATAGTCCTAACTTCACACGATAAAAAAGAGATTCTTTTGGATGCACTTAAAGAGCGTCCAAAGACACTTAAAGAACTAGCAGGACTTGTAAC
>JADGDL010000093.1 GCA_016744875.1 Sulfurovum sp. | reverse complement strand
CACTTACCATCACAGTTTTGGCACTCTGTGTCAAATGCATTTATATTTTTATAATATGGTGGCCTTATTATCACATCTTCCTCTTTAACTTTTTCACCCTTAAGTGAAGAAGAGAGAAAGCTAAAAAGCTCTCTTCTTTGCATTAGTTCTTATAAACCATTGGAAGTATCTATACCTTCCATAAGTTTATAACCACTCCAACTTGATTTACTTGCTCCATCAGCACTTGTAAAATCAGCTTCGAAATTATTTTTTGGAGCTGGAGAATCACCTTGTGAAGCATGACACTGTGTACAGTTAAATCGCGACATAGAAAGCTTATCTAACTCTTTTATCGCTACTTCATTTTTATGACTGTCCACTGCTTGAGTAAACATTTTACCATCGTAGTTATGTTTTGGTCTAAAGTCTGTAAAGTGAGACTTTGGAAGTGGAACTGCGCCAGATGCTTTTGCTGCTTCTGGCATGTGACAACTTACACATTGATTGTTTCCTGTTTTAATCGGAAGCATCCCCTCTACATCATGAGGAATCATTGGTGGTGCATCTTGGAAAGCACGCTTAAATGTTTTACCTTCACCTGGACTTACAGATCTATATCTTGTTTCTGATGCTAATGTATCATCTTCTGCATAAAGATCTGTTTTTCTTAGACC
>JADGDL010000092.1:386-659 GCA_016744875.1 Sulfurovum sp. | reverse complement strand
GTCTTAGAAGGTGCGGGTAATAATTTTGCAATGTTTAGCAAAGAAAATAAAAACTACAAAGTTATGCTTCTTAAAACAAGTAAAGCGGGTAATAATACAAGTAGTATAAGAAAAAGTACTACCTCCTCTACAGTGGAAGAAAAAAAAGAAGTACTTGGCGAAGTAACCAATGAAGGTTCAGTACGAATCATTGATAGATCACTGCTTGATCATTATGCAAATAATATGGATGATATCTATAAAACTATTGGTATTACTGAGATGAAAGATGGT
>JADGDL010000092.1:0-376 GCA_016744875.1 Sulfurovum sp. | reverse complement strand
AGCTATAATGCTGCTTTTGGGGTCTACAAAAACATTAAAGATGTTGAGAATCTTAATTTAGTGATTATGAGAGGAAAAGAAGAAATGGAGTTAGAATATGAAATTAATTAAAATCGTTTTTAGTGTGTGGCTAGTAGCATCAGTAGCACTCAGTGCAGCGGAGGAGACAGTAGATGTCAACTTTAGAAACCTTAACATAAAAGACTTTATAGAGATGGTTTCAAAAATTACAAAGAAAAATATTTTGATAGAGACTGAGATTAAAGGTAAAATTAACTTCGTTTCACAAACACCTATTAAAAAAAGTGGTTTAATGTCTTTAGCGAACTCTATATTAGGAAGTAAAGGTTTATCAATTATTGATCAAGGTGATTAC
>JADGDL010000091.1 GCA_016744875.1 Sulfurovum sp. | reverse complement strand
AATCTCTTCTTTGCATACTATGTCCTTATAATTATTATTAGTCTTTATGTTTATATTTAACATTTTATCAAAAATTTGTTAATCCTAGTTCAACTCTGGATTTTTCGTACTCGATATTAAGCACTTCGATGCGAGGGAGGTATTGGTTAAGTGATAGAATTTCTAAAGGGTGTTTAACTCTTGAAGCACCCATTTTCGAGATATGAATTAGCCCATCATTTTTTAGTCCTATATCTACAAATGCACCGAAATCTGTAATATTACGAACAACACCCGAGATAAATCCACCCTCTTTTAACATCTTTATATCCGTTACTCCCTCTTTAAAAGGGATAGCTGGTAGATCTTCTCTAGGGTCAAAACCGGGTTTTTGTAACTCTTTGATAATATCTTTAAGTGTCTCTTCACCTACTTGTAAAGAACTCGCATATTCCGAAATATCTAGTTTTTCCAAGTCAAGATTTATCAGTTTTTTTGCTACGTTATAACTTTCAGGATGAATACCACTGTTATCAAAGATATTTTGAGAGTTTTTGATACGAATAAATCCAACGGCTTGTTCGTAGGCTTTTTTTCCTAGACCTTTAACTTTTAAAAGTTGCGTCTTTGTTTGAAAGTCTCCATTCTCATTTCGATATGCAACGATATTTTGAGCAACCTTAGCTC
>JADGDL010000090.1 GCA_016744875.1 Sulfurovum sp. | reverse complement strand
CCTTAATGGTATTGGTATTGAGATAGCTCTGAAATCCCATGAAGAGGTCTCTAAAGTGTGTGAACCTATCTATTGTATAAACTCGCAAATGATTCTTCAAGCATCTAATCTTTTAGGAATTGAAGTACCAAGTGATTTTACCACTTCTCATGTTGATGGTTCTTTTGACATAAAAGTTGGTGAAGTTGATGCTTCTTCTGGAAAATACTCCTATGATTCATTTATGAACGCTATAAAGGTATGTGAAGATAAAAAAACGGATGCTCTTGTTACAATGCCTATACATAAAGAAGCATGGAAGTTATCAGGCTTAGATTTTGTAGGGCATACAGACCTTTTAAGAAAACACTTTCAAAAAGATGCAATTATGATGCTTGGATGTGAAAAGATGTATGTAGCACTTTATACCGAGCACATTCCATTAAAAGATGTACCAGCTACTATAGAAGCAGAAAAACTTGCAAAATTTTTAGTAGATTTTCATAAGAGTATCGGTCATGAAAAGGTTGGAGTTTTAGGTTTAAATCCACATGCTGGAGATAACGGTGTTTTGGGAGATGAAGAAAAAGAGATACATAGAGCTATAGAGATTGTTAATGCACTTATCGGTGAAGAATTATTTACTGGAACACTTGTGCCAGATATAGCCTTTACACCATATGTGAGAG
>JADGDL010000008.1 GCA_016744875.1 Sulfurovum sp. | reverse complement strand
CCTTTACATCCTACACCTATTTCAAGTACATGTCCAAAGCTACCATTATTGTCTACATATCTGTTAGTAATGTATTGAAGATCAACATTTTGTATTTCAGCTTTAGTAGTAATTGAATTCAAAAATCTTGACCATGATTTCTGATTAAACAGCATATCAGATAATTTCTCCAGGTTAGTATTGATAAATTTTATATTATTATTTAGCGTAACAATATTATTCTTTTTTCTACTAATATCCTGATCAAACTTTTTTACATAGTAGTCTCTATCACCACCCACAGTGATAGATCTCAAATATGTATTGCTATCTGCTATGCTCTTTTGTACACTTTTTTTAGTTCTTTCACTGGTGTTGTACATGTCTTCAGTATACGGTAAAAGTAAAGAATAACCTAGATATGCGATTACTCCGGCAATGCCTAAGATCACTATCCATTTTTCACTCTCTTTTTTAGGAGCAAAATATGTATCTAATGCTTCTAGTTTGTTTTCTAAAAATTTCATCTTAGTTCCACCTTTAACAGACCTTTATAGTAGTTGTTTGCTTGGTCTTTTTCGATTCTCTCAATATCAATTTCAACAATCTCATCATAATGTCTATCAGATATATATTTAATGAGTTCCGTAAACTTTCGATCATCAGAACTTACCATTGATAACCATAAAGTATTTTCATCACCTTCAATATGATCCACATGTACTTCATACTTGTGAAGATCTTCAGCTATGGCATGGAAGATACCTGATTTTAGACGATAATTTACTTTACGCTCATAAATGGCTTTTAGTGTTTTTGCTTTTCCATTATATATGGTTGATAGTTTATTGATCTCTGTATCTAAACCTTTAATAATATTTTTCTTCTCTGACAATATTTGTTTATATTTATTTGCCTCTGTTTTCAACTTAGTATCTTCAATATTTAAAGCATAAATTTTCGCATCATTTATATATGACCCTACTAAGTAAGCTAACGGATAAGCCAAACTCAATGAGACTGCTGCAAAAGTTGAAATTATAAATTGTCCACTGGCGCGATTAACAAATGATGGTGGACGTGGATACATTGTAACATTAACAAGTGCTGATTCATCTTCCAGGTAATCAAGTGATGACAATAGCATCAAATACTGTAATTGATCTGTATACCACTCGTCATTTTCAATATTATAATTAAAATTAAAGTCTGATGAATGCAAGCCTAGATAATTCTGACTGTAGTCATCCAACCCTATAATTGGACCTTTATCACTTCCAATGAACATTTGATCAATAGTTTCAAGATTAAAAGCTCTTTTTGCGTAAATAATAATATCATTGATAGTAATAAATACTTCAGCAAAAATTTTCATAAAATTTTGTTGATAATCATTATTGGTGGTTTTCAGCCCTTCGGATTCTAAAGTAGAGTAAAATTCTTTCTCATCAACTTTTTCACCTATTGCTTCACAATATTTATCGTATATCTGTTCTAAAGAAAATTCTATAGACTTAGAGTAAAGATATTGACCATTTTTATAGAGTGTTACAAATGCGTCATTTTGTGTAAAATAAACAAAACAATGCGTAGAGTTATCACCTAATATTTCTTTTGTATAAAGTGACTTGTAAAGAAGTGGTGCAGGAATAATAAGGTCAAGATACTTAGTCTCTTCTTTTACAGGAAGATAATAACTGTCTAAAACCTCTGGTTCTGCAACAAAGATATGATATTCTCTCTCATCACCTGTACTCTCTGTCTCTATAGAAGAGATAATATAACTGTTTGCTTGATCAAGCCCCAGCTCTTCATAAGCCTTGATATCAAGAATATCATCAATATCCTCTTCAGGTATACTTCTACTCAAATGTACTGAAGTACTGATGATGTCTTTATTAGTGATATAGGATGTAATAAAGTTTGAAGTATTATAAGTGAGTTTATTTAAAGGCTTAAATGAATCATCTTTGTATATGTAACTTTTATCTACATATGCATTATGAGTAACTACATTTTTAATGGTCGAATTTGACGAACTTTTTTTCGAAAACATGTTAAACTTCCTTGTCTGTTAGACAATTATATATGTTATAATATTAAAACAATCTTACAAAACACAAAACTTTTAAAATAATATAACTTTTTTTAATCATTCAACTTCAATTTTTACCTAATAGCCCAGATTAAGCCCTGTTTACAAGGGTATTTACAAAAATAAAACCTATTGATTTTATGTATATTTAAAAAATATAGCCCATATCTTCTAGTCCATCCCTGTTTTTACTCCAGCCTTTCTTAACTGAAACATGCAGATCCAAATAAATTTTCTTACCTGAAAAGAGTTCCATTTGTTGCCGTGCCAATTTTCCTACACGTTTAATACCAAGACCCTTTTCACCAACGATCATACCCTTTTGTGTATCTTTTTCTACAACGATAGTTGCATAAACCGTATCTAAACTATCAGTTTCATCAATTTTTTCTATGGTTACATCACTTTCATATGGTATTTCATCACTCAAGTTTTCAAAAATAGATTCACGAATAAGCTCTTTATAGATATCACGTATATTGTCTGTAGTGAGTATTTCTGTATCAAAAAGGAAAGGTGATGTTGGTAAATGTTTGGATATTTCATCTAGAAGTTGTGATTTACCTACCTTTTTATTTACAGAAAATGGAATGATCGCTTCAAATCTATCTTGATATTTTTGGTATTCACCCAATTTTTTTAGAATGTCACCCTGCTTTACATGATCCATCTTTGTCAAAAGTACAATATGTTTCGTTCCTCTAGCCTCAGTCATCTTTAAAAACTTCTCATATTCAGTTAACTTATCGGTTATGGGTGCAAGAAATATAATAAGATCCGCATCTCCCATTGCCTTGAGTGCTTCATCCATCATAAACTGATTAAGCAATCTCTCCTTTTCATGGATACCCGGCGTATCTACAAAAATGATCTGCGACTCTTCTCCATGATGGTTTTCATGCATCACAATGATATTCATACGTTTACGTGTTGCTTGCGCTTTTTTAGAAACCATAGCGAGCTTTTCACCAACTATATAATTCAGTAGTGTACTCTTACCTGCATTAGGTCGCCCTACAACAGCAACAAAACCTGCTTTTGTATCTATATCATCTTTTTCATGCTCAAACATCATAGTATATACCTTGTAGTATCTTCATCTTCAACGACTTCACCAATTTTTTCTTTCACAAGCTCTTCATCTATAGTCAAAGTTTCACCACTATGTTCATCAGCTGAAAAACTTATTTCTTCAAGTATCTTTTCCATGACCGTATGCAATCGTCTTGCTCCGATATCTTCTGTTTTTTCATTGGCAAGAAAAGCATAGTGTGCGATAGCTCTTAAAGATTCTTCTTTAAAATCCAAAAGTAGACCTTCTACTTCCATTAATGCAATATTCTGTTTAATAAGTGAATTTTGAGGTTCTGTCAAAATGCGATATAAAATTTCTTCATCCAAACTATCTAACTCTACACGTAAAGGAAAACGTCCTTGAAGTTCTGGCATAAGATCACTTGGTTTAGAGACATGAAATGCTCCCGCAGCGATAAATAAAATATGGTCTGTGTTCACAGTACCAATCTTCGTATGGACAGCTGAACCTTCCACTATAGGTAGCAAATCTCTTTGCACACCCTCTTTACTTGGGTCTTGTCTACTCTGTGAGCTAGCAGAGACAGCTATTTTATCTACTTCATCAAGAAAGACGATACCGCCCTTCTCTACTTTTTCCAACGCCAATGTTTTAAGGTTCTCTTCATCTAGTAGTTCATTGCTCGCTTCTGCTTCAAGTATCTTTTGGGCATCTTTGACAGAGACTTCCTTTTCAGGACCCTTCTTATTCATACCGCCAAGTACCTTTACGATACTCTCCTGTACCTGTATCATCTGTGGAGGCAAACCATCTTCAGGCATAGAAACATCATTTGGCATCTCTACTTTAATCTTAAGATGATCAAGTTCACCTTTTGCAAGTTTCTCTTGCATACGTATAAAAGAAGCTTCATACTCTGCCTTTTTTTGTTCACTTGCACCAGCAGGTAAAGGAGGCAGAAGTTTTTCAATGATCTTATTTTCTATGTAGTTCTCTATCTTCTCTTTGTTCTTATCATTTTCATCTTCACGCACAATGACCATAGCCGTCGCTGCAAGATCACGGATCATAGACTCTACATCACGACCTACAAAACCTACTTCTGTGTATTTACTGGCCTCCACTTTAATAAAAGGTAGGTTCATCATTTTTGCCAGTCTTCTGGCAATTTCAGTTTTTCCTACCCCCGTACTACCTATCATCAATATGTTTTTGGGTGTAACGTCTTGCTGCATCTCGGGAGAGAGCTGTAAACGTCTGTAACGGTTTCGAAGTGCTACAGCAATAGTTTTCTTTGCCTCTTTTTGTCCTATGACATATTTATCGAGATAAGAAACGATTTCTTTAGGTGTTAAATTGTCCATTATAATTTATAGTTCCAGTATTTTTATATTTGTATTTGTATAGATACACAGTTCACCTGCAACTTCAAGTGATTCTTTGACCAATTCTTTTGGCTCTAGGTTCGCATGTTTATCCAAGGCACGTGCAGCTGAAATGGCATAGTTTCCGCCACTTCCTATTGCTGCTATCTTCCCGTCTTGAGGTTCTACAACATCACCTGTACCGGAGAGTATGAAAATATGCTCTTGATTGAGTACGATCATCATAGCTTCTAATTGACGTAAATGTTTGTCTTTTCTCCATACTTTGGAAAAGCCTATGACAGATTTGAAAAGATCCCCTTTTTTCTCAGCTAAGATACCTTCAAACATGTCAAAAAGATTAAAAGCATCTGCCGTACTTCCTGCAAACCCGGCTAAAACCTTACCTTCATGTAGTGTACGTATCTTGGTTGCATTACCTTTGAGCACTGTATCACCAAAAGTAACCTGTCCATCACCACCAATGACCGCTTTACCATCACCTTTGTAACCCAGTATCGTAGTAGCATCAAACATTAAACGCCAACCACATTAACTTTAAGCATTGCATGAATTCCATGACCAAGTTTTGTATCTACTTCGTGTAGTCCCTCAGATTTCAATGCTTTTTTAAGATTGATATGTTTTTTATCAATTTCAATATTTAATTGCTCTGTGATCGCTGCGGCGATATCGGCATTACCTACTGAACCTTTAATACCTACTGGTGCTTTGGTCTTTTCTATCTTGATCTCTGTTGCTTCAAGTGTGATCTTCTCGGCTTCAAGTCTGGTTAACTCATCTTTAAGCTCTTGCGCCATTCGTTCCTGTTCTGCTTTCCAGTTCTCAACAACTTCAGGTGTAGCCAGTTTTGCTAAACCTTTACCTATAAGAAAATTTTGACCATAACCATCTTTTACTTCTTTAATCTCACCTGCTTTACCTAAAGTTTTTACATCTTTAATTAATAATACTTTCATTCTTTGTCCTTATTTGGATATGTTATGTATGATTTTAACTAAATTATACTAGGCATTTGTTAAAGAGTTTTCAAAAAGTCACTATAGTTACACCCAAAATACACGATTGACATTGTATAATTATAAAAAATAGCTGGGGAGAGAGAAGGAATGAGATCTAGATTTTTTTTATTGCTCATTTTACTGTTAGGCTTTCAAGGTTGTAGCACAAAACAAATTGATACAGCACCACTAAAAGAAGAAAAAGAAACTACTACCAAAACGCTTACTCCTCCAATAGATGATAATGAAATACAAGATACCACAGAATTTGAAGATGAATTTGAAGATGAAACGCAAACACGCGCAGATCCACTCAAAGATTACAATGAACTTATGACCAGTTTTAATGACAGTATGATCACGTATGCACTAAACCCTGTTTCAGAAGCCTACGCTTATGTTATACCTGAACCTATACGTATAGGAATATCAAATGCTTATCACAATATACAGTTCCCTATTCGTTTTGCTAATAACCTCTTACAAGGTAAATTCCAAAATGTGTTAGATGAATCAGAAAGATTTATTGTTAACTCTACAGTTGGATTGCTTGGTCTCATGGATCCAGCAAAAGAGTATATGCATATTCCAAAACATAATGAAGATTTTGGTCAAACTTTAGGCTTTTATGGTGTTGGGCCAGGTTTTCACATCGTCCTGCCATTCTTTGGTCCATCCAATGTACGTGACCTTGCGGGTATTACTATAGATGCCTATGCTTCACCACTTGTTAATATACGTGGACTTGAAAACTACAAAATACCAGATAACTTTGCTCAGTCTACGGCGATTGTGGCATGGTATTTTATCAACAAGAACTCATTGGAACCAGATCAATATGAAAGTATTAAAAAGGATGCCATAGAGCTCTATCCATTTTTACGTGAGATTTATGAACAAAAAAGGATTGTAGACATTGAAGAATAATTTAATATCAAGGGTAAAAAAATGTTAAAAGCTATATTTACTATACTCATCATGAGCATTAGCTCTCATGCGATTGTAGAGTCACAAATTCAAAAAGTAATGGATACCAAGGTACATCAAGTCTTAAACATTTTAAAAAACAGTACTCTTTCTCAGATACAAAAAGAGTCAAGAAGTATCAAGATCATGGATTCGGTATTTGATTATAATACTATGGCAAAAATCAGTTTAGGTAAAAAATGGAAATCGCTCAATACAACAGAAAAAAAACAATTCACAAAGGCTTTTGAAAAAAAGATCAAACACTCTTATGTGGATAAACTTAGACTATATAACAATCAGAAGGTCATCACAAAAGATTTAAAAAAAGTGAAATCTACGCGTATTACATTAGAAAACCAAATTATAGGTAAGACAGATACCTATAAAGTAGTATATCTTTTTTATAAAGATAAAAAGAAGAATCAATGGTATATTTATGATGTACGTCTTGTAGGTGTCAGTATCATACAAACCTATAGAAAACAGTTCGCATCATTTTTAAAGACCAAATCTTTTCAACAACTCTTAGAATCATTATAGAACTTTAGGAAAAAATAATGCTTGGGATACTTTACAGAAAATTTATACTAAAGTATCCTCTAACTATTCTACTCTTTACACTCACTGCTATACTTCTTTTTAGTAGCAATATCACAAAACTTGAAATAGATGCAAGTTCCCAAACACTTCTTCTGGATGATGATAAGGATCTAAAGTTCTTACGTACCATAGAGAAACGGTTTAAAAGTTCTGAAGTACTTATTATCGCTTATGAACCCAAGCAAGATCTACTCTCACCGGAAAGTCTGGAAACACTGAAAAAGCTGTCAAGTGCTTTAGAAGAGTTACCAGAAGTAGATTCTGTTGATACTTTACTTTCAGTACCTTTACTCTACTCTCCACCTCAAGATATGAGTGAGTTACTCAATGAAACCAGAACACTTAAAACCCCTGATATTAACTTAACTCTTGCAAAAAGAGAATTTTTAACTAGCCCACTCTATAAAAACAGTCTTGTCAACAGGGATTTCACTGTTTCATCCATCCTTATACATCTTAAAGAAGATCCTCTCTATACAAAACTCTTAGATGAAAGAGACTTTTTTCTTCAAAAGCAAAAAAATTCCGTACTTACTATAGAAGAAAGTAAACTGTATGAAGAAGCAAAAATAAGTTTTAAAAGACATAGAGATAGCCAACGTCTGATAAATGCCCAAAACATTGAAAATATCCGAATGATCATGAAAAAGTATGTACATAATGCCACACTTTTCTTAGGTGGTGTTCAGATGATATCCAACGATATCATCGGTTTTGTCAAAAGTGATCTGATTATTTATGGAAGTATCCTGATCCTACTTCTAATCATCGTTTTGGGCATAATTTTTAAAAAACCCAGATGGATAGTACTTCCTATCCTTATTTGTGCCCTTTCTGTCATTGCTATTACGAGTGCATTAGGCTTTTGGGGATGGGAGATCACTGTTATCTCTTCTAACTTCATTGCATTACAGCTTATTATTACCATCTCTATCGTGCTTCATCTCATCGTACGCTATCAGGAACTACTGAGACTTTATCCTAAAGCTTCACACCATAGACTCATTTTAACTACGATGCTTTCAAAAGCCACACCTACATTTTTTGCCATACTCACTACTATCGCAGGTTTTTCTTCTTTACTCTTTTCACACATTCATCCTGTCATTAACCTAGGATGGATGATGTCTGCAGGTATCACACTTTCATTTCTCATCTCATTCATTGTTTTCCCCAGTGTACTGATACTGCTTAAGAAAACCCCTCCTTTAAAAAGAAATCCTTCTAATTTTTCTTTAACAAAAAGCAGTGTAAAGATCGTACTGAAAGATAAAAAAGCTATTTTTGGTATCACTATACTCTCTATTCTTTTTAGTGTTACAGGAGCGTCACAACTCATAGTTGAAAATAGTTTCATCAATTACTTTAAAAAAGATACCAGTATCTACCAAGGTATGAAGATCATTGATCAGGAGCTAGGTGGTACGACCCCTCTGGATGTGATACTCACATTTTCAGATGAAATACTTAAAGCAGACGAAGAGTCAGAAGAAGACTCTTTTGAAAATGAATTTAATATGATTGAAGATGAAGAACAATACTGGTTTACAGATGAAAAAATAGCTATCATACACCAAGTCCATGACTATCTTGAGAACTTAAAGGATACTGGTGATGTACAATCTTTTGCTACCATCTTAAATACGGGAAAGATTCTTAATGAAAACAAAGCTTTGGACAGTGTCGAGATAGCTATTCTTTATAAAAAACTCCCACAGAAGTATAGAGACATCATACTCTCTCCTTATGTAAATACCGAATATAACCAAGTAAGGTTTTCAACACGTATTATGGATTCTCATGAAGGTTTACGACGCAATACTCTAATACAAAAAATGAATAATGATCTACACAAGCTATTAAACCCTGAGATCGTTACCTTTAAACTTTCCAATCTCATGGTCATGTATAACAATATGCTACAGTCACTATTCACTTCCCAAATTACAACACTAGGTCTTGTGCTTGCCATACTATTTTCTATGTTCTTAATACTTTTCCGTTCACTAAAGCTTACACTTATTGCTTTAGTTGTAAACATCATTCCTATAGGGATTATCTTTGGATTTATGGGCTGGCTACAGATTCCTCTTG
The DNA here is from genome assembly GCA_016744875.1 of Sulfurovum sp. Lineage (GTDB taxonomy): Bacteria > Campylobacterota > Campylobacteria > Campylobacterales > Sulfurovaceae > Sulfurovum. The sequence goes on along the minus strand of JADGDL010000008.1, from coordinate 54,701 downwards.
ATATTATGACCATTACTATTGCTGCCATTGCCATGGGTATCGGCGTAGATGACACCATCCATTACATCCACCGTTTTAAAGTAGAGTTTGCCAAAGACCCCCGCTATAAAAAAGATATCAAGAGAACAAATCGAAGTATAGGACATGCCATGTACTATACTTCACTCACAGTCATCATCGGTTTTTCTATCTTGATACTCTCCAATCTCATACCCACTATCTATTTTGGATTACTCACTATGCTTGTAATGGTTGCTGCGCTCATCTCAAACCTTATACTACTGCCAAAACTACTATTATTAATAAAACCATTAACAAAAGATGATACAATCAAAAAAATTTAATACCGGACAATAAAAACCATGTTTCAAAACTTCCATATCGATAATCTAGAAAATTTTCCAAAAGAACTTGACACACTTTTAAACCAACAACGTACTATTATCTCTAACATTACAGAATCTGAAGACAGTAGCTATGAAAAAGTACTTAAACCTCTACAAGACTTAGATGAAGAGTTGGGGCTTTTCTTTACCCCTCTTTCTCACTTAAACTCTGTCATGAATTCTGATGAGACACAAAAAGCATATGAAGAGTCTATTCCTTTACTTTCAAAGTTCAGTTCAGAAATGGCACAAAATGAAGCCCTATTTCATAAAATAAAACAGATCAAAGCACAGGGTAGTGAAGCTAAGAAAGTGGTGGAATATGATGTTCGTGACTTTGTACTCTCAGGGGTAAACCTACCTGAAAAAGAGAAAAAACGCATGGAAGAGATCAGTCTTAAACTCTCTGAACTCTCTAATAACTTTTCTCAAAATCTGTTAGATGCAACCAATGCGTATGAACTTATTATAGAAGATGCTAAGGATGTAGAAGGTTTGCCTCAGTCTGATATTGATACAGCAAAAGAAGAAGTGGATGGCAAAACTATTTACAAGTTTACCCTTCAGATCCCCAGCTATTTAGCCTACATGACTTACGGACCAAACAGAGAATACAGAAAAGCACTCTCAAAAGCGTATGCCACAAGAGCACCAAAAAATGCAGAAGTGATAGACCAAATTTTAGCACTTAAAAATGAAAAATCCAAACTTCTCGGTTTTACTTCATACGCACACTATGCACTTGAGACCAGAGATGCTAACAAAGAAGAAGATGTCATTACATTTCTAAATGATTTAGCAGATGCCGCGCTTCCACAAGCCAAAAATGAACTGATTGAACTTAAAGCCTTTGCAGAGAAAATAGATGGCATAAAAGATTTAGCAGGATATGATCTAGGCTACTATTCAGAAAAACTCAAAAAAGAAAAATTTGACTTTGATGATACAATGACAAAACCTTATTTTCAGCAAGATAAAGTCCTCAAAGGTTTACTGGACATCGTATCAGAACTCTTTAGTGTGACATTTCAACCTGCAGATGTGCCAACATGGCATGAATGTGTCAAACCTTTTGACATCTTTGATAAGGGTGCCCTCTCTGGACGTATCTACTTCGATCTTGAAGCCCGTAAGGAGAAGCGTGGTGGAGCGTGGATGAATGATTGGGAGACACACTATGAGGACAATGCTGGCAACACCCACCTAGCCTCTGCATTCATTGTATGTAACTTCTCACCTACGACTGAGACTACACCATCACTCCTTAGACACGATGATGTTGTTACCCTCTTCCATGAAATGGGTCATGCTATTCATCACCTCTTTGGAAAATGTAAAGAGCGCTCCGTTTCAGGTATTAACGGTGTAGCATGGGATGTGGTGGAATTTCCTTCACAGTTCTTAGAGAACTTTGCCTATGAAGCTGCTATTTTAAAACGTTTTGGTTTTCACTATGAAAGTGATGAGCCTATCTCTAATGAACTTATGGCAAAGATAAAAGAGACAAAAAACTATCAGGCAGCCCTTGGTATCCTACGTCAAGTTGAATTCTCTCTCTTTGACTTCCAACTTCATCAAAACCTCTATCAAGGTGAAGAAGTACAAACTTTGTTAGACGGTATCAGAGAAAAGACCTCTCTACTCAAATCCCCTGACTACAACAAGTTCCAACATGGTTTTGCACACATTTTTGCAGGTGGCTATGCAGCAGGCTACTACTCATATAAATGGGCTGAGGTACTCTCTGCTGATGCCTTTTTCTCATGTCTTGACGAGCAGTCAGGCTTTGACAAAGAGAGTGCAAAAGGGTATAAAGAGGTTATACTCGCCAATGGTGGAGCAAAAGAGATGTCAGAACTTTACCAAGATTGGCTTGGTCGTAAAGCGGATGTCAAGAGTCTTATCAAGCTTTATGAGATAGATTAATGGTATGTTACTCCTAGCGTACCTACTTTAAGGATTCCTATGCAAGAGTACCGTTCTCTAGTCCTTACTATACTTGCCATCTTCCTGGTTACCTTGACTGCTGCCTATTTAAGTCCCACCTTTACAGAGCAACAAACCTATCTGGGACTTTTTATGTCCTTTGGTGCTCTACTGTTTATCTTTTCTATAGTAACCATCTTTGCCTCTTTAGGTTTTCATACCTTTTCACTCTATATGAGTATCGTTATAGCGATTATAATAGTGATGTTTGGTGTAGTGGGTGCGCTTATAGTTGTACTTATTACATACATCTCTTGGGGCTCTATGTTTGCTATGGAAGTATTACTCTTTGATGCAGGTGCCACATCTGCGAAAGAGTGGTTTTTGACCCGATACAAGTTTAAAGAATTTAAAGCAGAATATTACGCATTCTATCCGATGATAGGTTTTATTTATCTCTTACTTGAGATCATTCCAAATGTTTTGAGTAGAGAATCTGTGATAGACTTTTCTCCTTCAAGAGTATTGAAGGAGATGGAAGAGTTATTGGAGTAAAGAATTATTTTCTTTTAATATATTCTTCTTTTGGTGTACTGGTATTACCAAAACCGAAGAAACGTTTAATACGTTGACAGATAGTAAATGAACCTGTCTCAATCTTACATACTTCAACTTCATCTGCACTACTTGCAATCATAGAAGCGATACGTTCTGGTTGTTTTTTACCTTCAATAATGAAACGAAGCGCATTCAATCTAATAAATCCTTCTGCATCTTTTTGGTTATATACTTCATCTTCTTCAAATGTAGAATGCTCTTCAGAGTAAAGAGAATCTTCAGATCTTCTTCCCACAACGGTTACATTACCTTTGTAAAGCTTGAGTTTGACATCACCATTCACATGTTCTTGTGTCGCATCAATGGCTGCTTGCATCATTTTACGCTCTGCAGACCACCAAAAACCGTTATAGATCGCTTTAGCATACTTTGGCATCATCTCATCTTTAAGATGCGCCTCTTCTCTATCTAGAGTAATAGACTCTATAGCTCTGTGTGCCTTAAGCATAATAGTTCCGCCCGGTGTCTCATAACATCCACGTGCTTTCATCCCTACATAACGGTTTTCAACAATGTCTATACGCCCTATACCGTGTCTATTACCAAAATCATTTAACTTTTTTAGTAATGTTGCAGGAGAAAGTTCTTCACCGTTGATCGCTACGGGGTCACCTTGACGATATGAAATAGTAAGGTACTCCGGTTTGTTTGGTGCCTTTTCAGGACTAACAGACCACAACCACATATCTTCTTCAGGTTCATTATAAGGGTTTTCAAGATGTTCACCCTCATAAGAGATATGTAGTAGGTTTGCATCCATAGAGTATGGCTTTGCCTTTCCTTTTCCATCAATATCTATACCGTGTTTTTTAGCATATTTAAGCAATTTGGTACGAGAGTTCAAGTCCCACTCTCTCCATGGAGCGATCACTGCGATATCCGGGTCAAGTGCCAGATAACCAAGTTCAAAACGTACCTGGTCATTCCCTTTTCCTGTTGCACCGTGACTTACTGCGTCTGCACCTGTCTTGTGTGCTACCTCTATCTGTACTTTAGAGATAAGCGGTCTTGCAATAGAGGTACCAAGTAAGTACTCACCCTCATAAATGGCATTTGCTCTGAACATAGGAAAAACAAAATCCTGTACAAACTCTTCTCTAAGATCTTCAATAAAAATATTTTCAGGTTTGATACCCATATCAAGTGCTTTTTGACGTGCGGGTTCTACTTCTTCACCCTGACCAAGATCCGCTGTGAATGTCACTACTTCACAATTGTACTCATCTTGAAGCCACTTAAGTATAATACTCGTATCAAGCCCACCAGAATAAGCCAATACCGCTTTTTTAATCTTTCTTTTTGACATTGCTATAGCCTTTAAAATAATATAATCGCGATTTTATCATAATGTTGGTTAAGCCCTAGTCAAATCATTATCCATCTATGATATAATTAGAAATATTAAAAAGAGAGTATCCATGAACACAACAGATAAAAATGAATTTACACTGCAAAATATCAAAGAAAAAGGCACAAGTTTACTCGAAAGTGCCGGCGGATTTCTTTCCAATGCTATAAGTATTTTTAAAAAAGATGAATCTACTATGACCATTGAAGAGAAGGTCGAAAAACAACATCTTCTCAATTTTATCTATGGGATGGGTGCCGGGATCGTTATCTACCATTTTATGATAGGAGCACTACTCATTTTAGGGATTATATGGTTCTACAACTTCTCTTTAAAAAAGACAAAAACATTGATCAGTGAACAAGAGGTTGTAAACAAACCCGTGAAAAAGAGAACGTATAAAAAAAGACAACCCACTGCAAAAAAAGCTGAAGATTAAAGGTTCAACTACACTCTGATTTTGGAAGTTCTATAAGAAACTCAGCGCCTTTTTCACCATTTTCCAAAGTTTTATTTTGTACAGTAATACTTCCGGCCATATTTTTTTCAATGATCTGTTTACACATATATAAACCTATCCCTGTTCCCTTCCCCTGTTCTTTTGTTGTAAAATAAGGGTTAAATACCTTGTCTAAGATCTCTTCAGGTATTCCTCCTGCATTATCACAAATTGAGACTTGAAATGTCTCATCTAATGATGCTGTTTTAATATAAATACAACGCTTCTCATACAGATCATTTGCAAGTAATGCATCTTTTGCATTAGAAAAGAGATTCAGAAAAGTTTGCGAAAACTCATTTGGATACCCCATGATATGCATCAGGTCATTTCGTTCTAAGCGTATAAACTCTATATCTTGCTTTTCCATACTGTGATTAAGAAGATCAATTGTATGATCAATACTATTCTCAATAAAAAATTCTTCTTTTTCTTTGTTAGGATGAAAAAAGTTTTGAAAATCTGTAATTGTTTGACTCATTTGATGAAGTATTTTTTTGATTTCATCAATATTATCATTCATAAAATTATCATCCAGTTTTCCAAACTGGTACTTAAAATGAATATTTTGAGCAATAGCGGAGACCATTGAAAGAGGTTGTCGCCATTGATGTGCAATATTATTGATCATCTCCCCCATTTGAGCGAGTCTTGCATGTTGAAACATCACGGCATCTTTTTTACGATTCTCTTCCATCTCTTCCTGAATTTGTTTTTCCAGTCTATAGATAGTATTGGCATATTGGGTAAGTACACCCTTAAAGTTAAGATCAAAGACATAAGATATCTCTTCAAATAGTGCTTTACTGATGATATCCAGATCAAATGTTAAATTGATCATCGCTTTTCTAGCATGCGTACATATAATAAAAAGTTCATCTGCAGAAACATCATGTTCTTTAAGATATAGCAAAAAATCTGCCATGACGGGACAGTCTCCTATCATTTTTGTCTGTTCAACTACACCAAAATAATAATCCAATATCTTCATGGCATATTCTGACTTGAATAAATGAAGATCAATATGATGTTTATCAAGCACTTCTAGCACCATAGGAAAAGTTGTCCAATGCTCAACAATATCTTTTTTTCTTGATGATAACAGCGATGAAACCGAAATTAACGTTGGAATCTCTTTTTGTAACATACTATATTTTTCCTCATTGATAATATTTCAATATATTCTCTAATAATATTACTTTATTTAATATGAATTTTAAAAATAAATTGTATTCTAATACTATATAAAAGGTACATAATGAATTTTGATGACTTAAGAGAGATTACGGTTTTATATGTAGAAGATGAAGATATATTACGTGATAACATTGCTGATATGCTCCAGGATGTGTGTAAGGGTGTTTTTACTGCAAGTAATGGGGAAGAGGGATATAAACTTTTTTTAGAAAAGCAAGAATATATCAATGTGATTATTTCAGATATTCAAATGCCTAAACTTTCCGGTATTGAAATGTCAAGAAAGATCAAAGCAGAAACGTTAGACATACCTATCATTATCACTACTGCTTTTTCAGATGCAAAATATCTTTATGAGTCTATTAATGTAGGTATTGATGCCTATACTGAAAAGCCTGTAGATATGATGCATCTCCTCCAAACCATTCAAAAAGCGCTTTTACCTTTTGCACAACAAAAGGCACTACTTAAACAGGCCTATACTGATAAATTAACCGATTTAAGCAATAGAGCAGCCTTAGATCTAGCATTAGAGAAAAACGTACACACCGGTCTGATGATTATGGATATTGATGAATTTAAAGTCATTAATGATCTCTATGGAACAGAAATAGGAAACTTTGTTTTAAAAGAATTTGCCCAGTTTCTCACTTTACACAAAAAAGAAAGTTGGGATCTTTATCGGATCGGTTCAGATGAATTTACCTTTGTCATGCATGAACATGCCAACACTAAATATTTTGAACAAGCTATTCAAACACTTTTAGACAAGTTAAAAACATATTATATTTATGAACATTCACATGATATTAAGATCAATCTTAATATGACGATCGGTATCTCATTTGAAGAAAAAAATGTATTAGAAACAGCAGATATGGGCCTAAGAAAAGCCAAAGAAACAAAACAGCATTATCTAATTTATACTTACGAACATAGCTATAAGAAAGTGTATGAAAATGATATCCAATGGATCCACCGTGTGGATATAGCCATCAAAACCAATAATATCATTCCTTTTTTTCAACCCATAGTGGATAAAAACAAAAATATCGTTAAATATGAATGTTTGATGCGTTTACGTGAAGAGGGGAAATATTATTCACCTATCTTCTTTTTAGAAACTGCAAAGAAAAATAAAACATACAAAAACCTTACTATGATCATGTTACATAATATTTTTGACATTATGCAAAGATTTCCACAATATGATTTTAGTATCAATCTCTCTCATATTGATATCACTGATAATGAGATAGTCGAATATCTCATGACAAACCTTATAGAGAAAGATCTCGGAACACGCATTATATTTGAGATCCTTGAAGATGAGGGACTTGAAGATAAAGAACAATTCAATTATTTTGTAACGACGGCGAAAGAGATAGGTGCCAAAATTGCCATCGATGATTTTGGGACAGGCTATTCAAATTTTTCTTATCTTCTCGAACTCAAACCAGATATTATTAAGATCGATGGTTCATTGATAGAGAATATTCATAAAGATGAAAATGCATATGCCATTACAGAAGCTATAGTCAATTTCTCAAAACGTTTAAATATAGAGACCATCACAGAATTTGTTCATTCAAAAGAAGTATATGAGACATTAAAAGCGTTGGATGTTGATTATTTTCAAGGTTACTTCTTTGGTGAACCTGTTGCTGAGGATGCAATCAAATAATTTTATCGAAATCCATACTTCTTCAAAATAATCTCCAATACAGGTTTTTTATATGCACCTGTATGCCGAAAGACTTCCTCCCCTGCACTATCAAAAAAAATTTGCGTTGGCATCTCTTTTAATTTATAGATATCACGACTGACCAATCGTTCTTTTTGTCCATCTACAGAATAGATCTGAAACTCCGGATGCTCTTGTAAAACTTCAGAAAAAGTTTTAGACATAGCAATACAGCTATAACAATGAGACATACCAAAAGAGAGTATCATAGGTTTACCGTTACCTAATTTATCTTTAATATCACTATACGCTACTATAGGTAATGTATTCTTATTTGGCATTTATCTCTCCTAATCAATTATTGGATATAATCTACCCTATTAATTCTTAAACATTTAGCTCTTGCCAAAGGCATAGCTTTAGTGAAAGGAATTTTGCTGAGGCTTTGCCTTAGGAAAAGGAGATATATATACTATGTTATTAGGTGTCAACATTGACCATATTGCAGTACTGAGAGAAGCTAGAAAAGTAGCTGATCCTGATCCTCTTGATGCCCTTGGCATTTGTAAGCGTGCCGGAGCAGACCAGATAACCATACACTTGCGTGAAGACAGACGTCATATGCAGGATATGGATGCCAAAAATATCATAGAACTCTCTTCTTTACCGGTCAATCTTGAGTGTGCTATTTCACCTGAAATGATAGAGATCGCTTGCAACTTAAGACCTCACCGCGTCACTCTTGTACCTGAAAAACGTGAAGAGGTGACTACGGAGGGTGGTCTTGCTGTAACTGGTGTACAGCCCACATTACAAGAAGCTATAAGCAGACTGCAAAAAGAAGAGATAGAAGTCTCACTTTTCATAGACCCTACACATGAAGCACTTCAAGATTCTGTAGATCTTGGTGTCGAGTGGATAGAGTTCCACACAGGAAAATATGCCAATGTCTATGCCATGCTCTATACAAACCTTTCTAAAACACATCACAGCATACCAGAACTTGACCTTTCACGTACAGAACTCAAGCAAATGCTAGATGAAGAACTATCAACACTTCGTCAACTCTCTTTAGATGCAAAAAAAATGGGTCTGCGTGTGGCAGCGGGGCATGGGCTTAATATGCAAAATGTTACGGATATAGTAAATATCGAAGATATAGAAGAACTGAACATTGGTCAAAGTATCATAGCACGTTCTGTTTACACTGGTTTAGAACAAGCTATTTTAGATATAAAAGCTAAATTGATACGCTAATGCATACAGTAGCTATCTCAGTAGGTGACCTTAACGGTATTGGCATCCAGCTTATACTTGAGAACCATCATATTATTTCTCAACAGATTGACCCACGCTACTGTATAGATAAAGAGATGCTAGAACAGGCTGCAAAGAAGCTTGCACTTGATATTCCTGAAGACTTTCATACTATAGAAGAGATAGCACCCTATTTTGATATAGATGCCGGTGTTGTCAGTAAGGAAAGTGGTGCCTATGCCTACGCTTCTTTTGTAAAAGCAGTTGACCTTGCAAAAGAACAAAAAGTAGATGCTGTCTGTACACTACCTATACACAAAAAAGCATGGGAACTTGCCGGAGTAAAGTATAAAGGTCACACAGATGCACTTCGCGATTTTTTTGATGCAGAAGCCATTATGATGCTTGGATGTGAAAAGATGTATGTGGCACTTTTTACAGAACATATCCCTCTTAAAGAAGTTGCTGAGAGTATCAATGAAAAAGATCTGACCCGATTTTTACTAGACTTCTACAAAACTGTAAAACCCAAAAAACAAGTTGCCGTACTGGGGTTAAACCCTCATGCAGGAGATGACGGTGTTTTAGGTAATGAAGAGAAGATCATACAGGAGGCCATAGATAATGCACATACAGAGATAGATCAAAATATCTTCTCCATACCTCTTGTACCTGATGTCGCTTTTACCTCACGAGTGAGAGCCAATTACAGTCACTATATTGCCATGTACCATGACCAGGGTCTGGCACCCTTAAAAGCATTGTATTTTGATGAGGGTATCAACGTATCGTTAAACTTACCTATACTGCGTACCTCTGTAGACCATGGCACAGCATTTGACATTGCTTATACCCAGACCACATTAAATGCTTTGAGCTACATCAATGCCATACATTATATAAAAGAAAACTTATGAAAAATAGACTTATAATCACTATCTCCGATATTCACGGTTCCAAACAATATTCCGTACATCAGATCATTAAAATGGTGATCTTATTTTCTATATTGGTCTTGATACTTATTGGGATAGGAACCTATATGTATATCGAACTACTCAATAACCGACTTTCGGGATTAAAACTACACACAGACGAATATAAAAAAGAACTGGTCCTATTAGAAAAAATAAGCAATTCCTACAGAAATAAAAATGCTGAATTAACCTTACAACAAAGAGAATTAGTTGTAATGATACAAGGTACCAGAGAAAAACTCTACTCTGTCAATGAACAGTTACTTGAAGTTGAAGAAATGATAGGTTTTGGTCCTGATCTCAATGCGAGTTTTCATACAAGACTGGAAGTAGAACGTACAAAAGCAGCAGCAGAACTAAAAGAAGAGATTAAAGAAGAGATTAAAGAAGAACATCTCTCAACGATACAAAAGACCTTGCTTCTTAATACTATTCCAAATGGGAAACCTGTAGAGTACAAACGTATTTCAAGTGGATACGGATATCGTATACATCCAACGAAAAAAACCACATCTTTTCATCCGGCAGTTGATCTTCCTGCTAAACATGGTACCCCTGTCTATGCTCCTGCCAGTGGTGTGGTTGTCTATGCTAAAAGAAAAGGTGATTATGGAAAATTTATTCTTTTAGCACACTCTTTTGGTTTCAAAACAGCCTATGCCCATTTAAGTCGATATGCTGTTAAAAGTGGAGATTATGTCTCTAAAGGTGATCTAATAGCGTATGTTGGTAACACAGGGAGAAGTACAGGTGCACATCTCCACTATGAAGTACGATATCTTGATAAATGGCTCAATCCAAAATCATTTATCTCCTTAGATTTAGACGACGTTAACAACATAGATGTTAAAATCTCTAAAGTAAATTGGCAAAGTATTTTACAGCAAACTGAAAAGTTTATAACACTTGCTACGAAGGAATAAAATGGGATTTTTTGTTGATAGAAGAAAGAAGCTTAAACAAAATAAAATAAGTTCAGCAACTATCATTACTTCTTGTATGGAAATCACAGGTAATCTCAAAGGTACAGACACCATACATATTGATGGTAAGGTTGTTGGTGATATAAGTGTCGAAAACACCCTTGTTATAGGTAAGAATGGCGTTGTTATAGGTAATGTTATCGCAAAAAATGCCATTATAAACGGAGAACTTCAAGGTAGTCTACAGTGTGATACACTTGAGATATTGAAAACAGGAAAACTGTCAGAACTAGTTCATGTCAAACACCTTATCGTTGATGGTATTATTGAAGGTGAAGTGATTGGCATTGAAAGTATTAACATCTTAAAAAATGCAAAATTAAATATAACAGATACGACAGAACTACAAAAAGTTGTAGATAAAAAAATTAAACCAAAGCGGAGCTAACAAAAAAGGCCTGGACTTTCATCTTCCACAATTTCACAATTTTCATTCATTTGGGCACAAAGTATCTCTTGACAACATTTACATAAATAACGATAATTCTGCATATCATAGTGAATAGTGTCTCCCTCTGAAATATCATCATAACATTCAGCACATACATTGGTCACTCTTAAAAGTATTTCTTTTGTTGCCAATTCAGTTACAAAACATGTACTAGCCATTGTCAGTTTCCAACTTATCTATCATGTTTTTTGCTTCATCCAAAGTATTGTCTAGTTCAAATGCTTTTTTATAACCAACAAGTGCTTCTTGTCTACGGTCCAGGTCATACAGTGTATTCGCATAATTAAAGTGGTGTGGTGCATACTCTGGATCCAATCTAATAGCCTCTTCATGATGTTTCTCAGCACCAGATTCATCACCAAGTTTATGGAAGGCATTGGCAAGGGAAACATGCGCCATATCATCCTGGGCATCTAACGAAATGATTTTTTCATAATACTCTTTCGCTTCACTATACTGGGAGCTTTGCATTGCAACATAACCACTACGCTGTAATACGTCTATGTTATTTTCATCTACGATCCTTGCACTCTGCAATGCCTTTGCTGCTTCATCCATATCGTCTTTTTGTACGGCTTCATCTGCCATTTGAAGAAGCTGTTCCATACGAGTAGGCTCTACAGTCGGCGTAGAAAATGTTTTATCCGGACGGTTTACACCACCTATCTGATCATCTGCGACCTTAGCTTCAAAGTCCACACCCCTTTTAGGATGATTTCCTGAGAACAGTTGTTTGAAAAAGAGGTAAAACACACCTCCAGCAATAATGAGAAGTAAAAGTTGAAATGTTGTCATAGTTTCTCCGAATATAGATAACGAATGATAAGATAATCTAACTTAAATCCAAAGAAATCAATTTATTTTTTTAACTGTGCAGCAATACGTCCCACTGCAGCATCCATCTCTTCTCTTGTATCAAATACGAAAGAATACTTTTCATCTTCACCTAAGTTCAGAAAAACACCATATCCTACTATCTCTACTTTGCCTTTAGATTCTAGATCTATCCACTCTAGACTCATTTGTGTTGTCTCATCTTCATGACCTGTTTTAACCACTGCTGCAGGGTAAAGCTGGGTAATATATTTTGTATCAAATTGTTTATCTTCTATTGTAATTATCATAGGCTAATTATAGTACAATCTTGGTAAATAATCCTAAGGAATAACTATGAGTTTAAAAGACCAGATCAAATCTGATATCAAAGATGCCATGAGAGCCAAAGAGATCATTAAAAGAGATACCCTAAGAAATATACAGGCAGCCATTAAACAAATAGAAGTAGATGAAAGAAGAGATGTAACAGATACAGATATAGAGACTATCTTGATGAGATATCTCAAACAAAGAGAAGATGCAAAAATACAATTTTCTGATGCAGGTCGTAATGATCTTGTAGAAAAAGAAGATACCGAGATAGCCATAGTCAAAGTTTACTTACCTGAACCTATGGATGATGAAGAATTGGAATCTGTACTAAAAGAGATTATAGACTCTGTAGGTGCCCAAAGTATGAAAGATATGGGTAAAGTGATGGGTGCTGCTAAAAGTGCTATAGGAAGTCGTGCAGATGGTGGAAGAATTAACCAGATGGTAAAAAAACTACTTAGTTAATAAAACGCTTTTTGAACAAAGTCCAAAAAACTACGCTGTCGCTAAGACAACTTCAGCAGTTGGCTTATGCGACTAGTCGCATTAGAAAGTGAAGTGACTCGTATATATTTAATCTAATTAATTCCATACTTCACAGCTTTGATGGCCGCAGTAATGTCATCTTGACGCATAAAGTGTTCACCTACTAAAAAAGCATCCGCTCCAATCTTATTCAGTTCAACCACCGTCTCATGATCATTGATACCAGATTCTGCAACAATAATTTTACCATTTGGAATTAACGGTATTAGTTTCTCACTCAAAGACATATCCATCTCAAAGGTCTCAAGGTTACGGTGGTTAATACCGATAATATCAGCACCTGCAAAAATAGCTTTAACCAGATCTGTTTTATTATGCACTTCAACAAGCACGTCTAAGCCTAAGTGTAAAGCATAATCATGTAACTCTTTGAGTTCTTTACGGGAAAGTGCCATAGCGATAAGTAAAATATAATCTGCACCAAAAGCAAGCGCTTCAAGTATCTGATACTTATCAACAATAAAATCTTTTCTTAAAAGTGGGATACTGACATAACGACGGACCATGCCAAGATACTCTTTATCACCTTGGAAAAAATGTGGTTCAGTCAAGATAGAAAGTGAATCTGCCCCACCTTTTTCATATTGTTGCGCGATAAGTACAGGGTCAAAATCTTCGCGAATGACACCTTTACTTGGACTCGCTTTTTTTACCTCTGCAATAATGCGATATGGGTTCTCTTCAGTCGAGCGAAGTGCAGACTTTACATCTTTAGGCGAAAATGGGTTAAATGCCAAAGAACGACCTAGCCACTCTTCAGGATATTCAACTCTTCTCTTCTCTAAATCTGCTTTTGTTTTTTTAATGATATCATCTAGGATCTGTGCCATACTACTCTACTTCTTAAAATTTTTGTCGCATTATACCAAAACGAAAAACACTGAATGCTGAACGCTATACTACTATTTATTACACTTCTTGATTGCTTGCCAGTGCTCAGAGATCTCACTTTGTTCCAAACCTTCTTCATCTACCACTCTTTTCATGAGTTTATAGGCCTTAGCACAATCACGATTTTTATAATGTCCCCATGCTAGAGAATCAAGGTAGTAAGTATTGTCTGGTTGCTGTACTAATGCATCTTCTATGATTTTCATACCCTTTTTAACATCTACTTCTTTATCGATCAAGGTATAACCATAGTAATTGAGATAGAGACTGTCATCATTCCCCAACTTTACAGCTTTTTCAAACTGTTCTATAACAGAAGCTATCATTTCTTTATCATTTTTATCTTCAGATTTTTCAAAGAGAAGTACACCTTTCTCTGCGATCCATTTTGCATTATTATCTTCATTATAAAGTTTATCTGCAAGTGCTAGTGCTTTCACAAAATATCTTTTGGTCTTGTAAAGTTCATAAAGCAAGTCATCTTTAGCTTTTGTCTCTTCAAGAAATGTAATAGCAGCATCTATATCTCGCTTATAGATATAAACATCTATGATCTTTTTGAGATACAATTCATTGTCATCCTGTGTATACAATGCTTTATAGGTTTCCAAGATACCGTCAACATCTCTCTCTTTTTGATACAATTCCAAAAGTTTCAAGTATACATCATTTGAAGTAATATTCATACGTCGGTGGGTTTCAAGTATTTGGATGGCTTTTAGACGTTCATTGGTAAACTGATCCATGATCTCAGTCATACGAAGGAGTACTGACTCTACGGGTCTTACTTCATAAATACGTGTTAAAAGTTCAAGTGCTCTTTTAAAGTTTCCAGCATACAGATAAGAGTTGGAAGCAAGGTCCAGGTCTACAAGTTCTGTAGATTGTTCCAATAAGAAATCAGCTTCTTTTTTTGCATTTGCCACTTGTCTAATGGTTAAATAAAGTGGTATGAGTAAGCGTCTCACTTCAATCTTACCTGGGTATTTGTCATCCCATAATTTCAAACGTGTGATACTTTCGGAGACATGATTACGACTCATTAAAGCAGCAGTGGCTTCTCTAAAAAGATATACCTCTTCACCAGTGTCATCAAAAAGCTTTTTGTAGACCTGATAACTGTTTTCATAAGCCTTATATTCATCATACAAAAGTCCTCTGATGATCAGTTCATCTTCACTTATTTGCATCAGATTTTTAGCCTGCACGGCACTTGTACTAAGTGTAAATAAGACTAATAAAGGTAAAACTATACGATTCCAGGACACTCTTTGCACACCTCTTCTTCATTATTTTTAAACTGTTCCCAAAAAGGAAAAGTACGACACTGTAAAGGGCGTACAGGATAAATGGAACAGCGTTTCATCGATTCATCGAAAAATATACAGGCAAAATTATCAGGTGCAAGCTTTTTTTCAATGAGAGAATAGCGATGTTTAACTTTTCTTAAGTACATTGTAGCGAAATCTTCTACGCTAAGGTTAACGAACACTGCCATTTTCTCTATCTCATCATATTTGGCCCAGATGTATCCACTCTCACCAGTACAACAGTGCCCACCACAAGCCTCACAAGCTGAAGGATCAAATTTAAATTTGTATTGTTCATGTGTCATGAGTTCCATGGTTAAAAATCACCTTTTATACTGTTTGTATTTGCTTTATCAAATGCTTTTTGTGCATGAGGTCTATAAAAGTTTCTATCATCAAAAACAACAAATGGTGGCAAGATCTGAGTCATGGACTTTGAGTTATTACGTGCTGCGATCATCACCAGCTTTGATTCTCTGTCTATTTTTGAGTGTACGAATTGTATCTTTTCAGGGTTAATACCATATATTTTCAAATGATGTAACAGCAGATCTATCTGCTTGGCATCATAACAGAAAATAAACCATCCTTTGGGCTTTAAGAAGGTCTTGACCCTTCTTACAAAATCATCTATGGGCAGATGATGTGCATATCTAGCGATGTTAAGATGTGCATCATCACTCTGCTGTACTGCGGCATCATAAAAAGGAGGATTTGAGATGATATAGTCATATCTATCATCACTTTTCATTTGCGTAAAATCACCTAAATAACTTTTCACTTTTAAATCATTCATTGCATAATTATGTACAGCATAATTAAACATCTTCTCCTGTTTATCTATAATGCTTGTCTCAATGTTAAAGTCACGGCTTAACAACAAAGATATTATACCTACTCCACAACCCACATCAAGCAGTTTCCCTTTAGGTTTGAACGTAGAGATAAAATCATACAAGAAGATAGAATCACTGTTGTAACAATAGCCTGATGTTGGTTGATAAAGAAACATTGAAACGCTTTTTATGATCTATTGGTATCTAGTAATATTTGATGCAGGTCCTCAACAGATCTTACAGCATTAGAGTGATCAGTAAAACCCCAGTCAACCATGATATACTCTATCTCAGCCCTTTTACTGGCCATTTCATCACGAGGCCCGTCACCTATAAAAAGTGCTTCATGATTTTGATGTTCCAATTCATCGAGTATTTTATAAAGCATGTCAGGGTGTGGTTTTCCTTGTGCCACATCATCATAGCAGGCAATGGCATCAAAAAGATGGTCTACATCCAAATGGGTAAGAGATTCTAAGGTAGAGCCTCTATAGGCATTGGTAGCAACAGCAAGTGCATGCCCTTTATCTTTGAGTGTTATCAGTAACTCTTTGACACCATCATAAAGTACTAGCTCACTTTCATGATTTTTCGTATAGTACTCAGAAAACCATTTTTCATGATCAGCATCAAAAGATTTAGCATGATAAAAAGTTTGTGCAGGGTTAATAGTATGGTCATTTACAAGACGTAAAATGTCTCTTTCATCCATAACATCAAAACCCAGGTTTTGACGTACATAATTAATAGCATTGGCTATAGTGATAGAACTGTTTACCAGCGTGCCATCCATGTCAAATATGATAAGTTTTTTATCCACTTAGTTACTTAATCTCTGTATTTTTAGTAGCTGACTTGTTGAATTTTACATAAATGGAAAGACTCACTAAAAGTAAAGATACAGCCGTAATGAGATAAACAGCATACTCAAGCTGCGCTGGATCTGTCAGTGCAAATTTAAAGACCAGCATCAATGCTTCAATAGAAAGTGCAATGATGATAGAACCTAAAAATCGTATCATAGTTTGATGCCCATCTCCTGCACCTTCTTTTTTCTCTTTACCCAGTACCTCTTCTTCAAATATCGCTTTGACTAAGTCAAAAATAGCTAATGAAAGGGTCAAAAGAATCGTTGCTTTAAACATCTCATTAATATCTAGAGCGGTAAAATCAACACCAAAATGTAAAAATGCGCTAATACCTTTGACAAACAGCAAAAGAGACACACCTGCAAGTGCAAGAGAAAAAGAGGTATAAGCAATTTTACTCAGTGTTCCAGAAAATGAATCTATAGAACTTGGGTGCACCATACGTAAAATATTGTCCAAAGTAATATCTACACAAATAATACTTATCAAATTATCTTTTTCATCATAAATAGGGAATCCTGCGGTAACAACCATCTTATTACTCACATAAGATGGGTATGGTTCAGTAAGGGTACAACGATGTTCTCTTATTGTTTTATAAAAGTAAGCTCTGTCACTTCTATTATCACCTTTACCCATCCCTTTTATCTTCTTATTTTTAGAGATATTGTCTATAATTTGCATGCCATTACCGTCAAGTGCGTAGATAGCTTCTGCTTTTGTTATATTTTCATCAAGAGTTTCTAGTTTTGAAAGCACAGAACTCACATCACCATTTATTATAGTTTGAGAAATATGTCTACCTATGATATAACAGAGGTAAGCTCTGGCTTTTGCACGTACTTCAGCATACTCTTGTATCTCTTTTATTTGCATATATTATCCCTTTTTTTTATAATGAACTTTTATATTACTTTACCTAAAACATCTGTAAATTGTACTTTTTGATTGATGGCTACTTCCGGGAGTATACTCCCTTTTTCAGAAAAGGTCAAAATCGTAGACCCCATCTCAAACCAGCCATAAAATTCTCCTCTTTCCACCCATAGATCTTCATACTTATAATGAACCGGTTCCCTTATCTCTGAATTGGTTCTTACTTTTTCTTCAAACG
Source organism: Sulfurovum sp. (assembly GCA_016744875.1). GTDB lineage: Bacteria > Campylobacterota > Campylobacteria > Campylobacterales > Sulfurovaceae > Sulfurovum. The sequence goes on along the minus strand of JADGDL010000008.1, from coordinate 36,660 downwards.
TAACAACCATTTGGCCTACATTGAGTGCAGCTACAAGTACAAGTATCTGTGTTCTACCCTTTGTATCTTCACACTCTATAACAACTCTTTCGTTTTCTATAAACAGATCATGTTTGTTACGAAGCAGTGGGAAATTCACAGGATAGTGTTTCCCCGGTATATGCGTAAGAGAATTTACTTTAAGGGCCATAGGCATATGATAGCGATGGTAATCTTTTGGGGAGAGATAAAAGTTAATAAACTCTCCTCCTTCAACCTTTGCTACTGCTTCTTGATGATTCTCACCAAAAAGCTCATCTATCTCATAACTCATACCTTTTATCTGATATGCTTTACCATCTGTAATGGTCCCCGCATCAGTAATAAGTGCATCAACCCCTGAGATCAGTGCATTTTGATCTTCCGGCAAAGCCCTGGATGTTTCAAAAGCTCTTGTAAACAATTTATTGAGTGTCGGATAAGCACTAGGTTCTTTAAACTCTGACATATCAAGCCCCATTAGTTTCACGTAACCTGTATTGATGAAACTTTGTATTGATGATGAAAATTCTTTAGAAGCAAATTTTCCAAATCCTGAAGAGATGATAGAAGTAAAATGTTTTGACATTATGTATCCTGTAAGGTAAAATATTGTTTGTATTATAGCATTTGTGATTGAGAATTGCACTAATTGTCTGGAATGCCTATTATTTGATCATGATCATAGATACCTTCTTATATGAAATCTGATATACTTGGTTAAGTAATAGAACAATATAAATATATTAAGGACAAGGTTATGAAAAGAATTTTACTCTCAACATTAACAATTTTAGCCATAGGCAGCAGTACACTTCAGGCCGATGGTCATGGACTCTACTTGGGTCTAGGTTATGCTTCTACAAATATAGATCTTTCAGTTGAAGGTCTAGAGGATAAGTATCAAAATATACTTGATTCTTCAACAGACAGTATTTTACTACAAGCCGGTTATGACTTCAATGAATACTTTGGTATTGAAGGAAGATATTATATCAATAATTCTTCTTTAGCTTATAAATATTATCTTGGAGAAACACCAATCAGTGGTGTATATGAAGCAGAAAGTTTGACCATATATGCCAAACCACAATACAATTTTGGAGTCATCACTGTATATGGATTACTAGGTATGAGTGCAAATAACTACACAGCATCCACACTATTGGGTGCAGATGATGAGACACTCTTCTCATGGGGTGGAGGTGCAAAATTCAATGTAACACAGAGTCTTGGTCTTTTTGTTGATTATACAGATCTTGGAGAAAGTGATAATCTTCTCAGTACAACAGGACTTGCATCATGGAATATTGGTTTCTCTTACAAGTTTTAATTAAAAGAGAGGGAGAAATCACTTCCTCTACTCTCCTTCTTTTACATCCCCAAAGAAAATAACGCTATAATTTTTCTATTCAATAAATGAGGACTTATAATGGCAAAATACATACTGTTTGACACAGAAACAACGGGTGCAGGGGAAAAAGATCGCATCATACAAGTTGGTGCAATGATCGTACATGGACGAGATAACATTGAATCCTACGATGAGCTTTGTTCTACAGAAGTACCCATAGCACTTGAAGCAATGGAAGTACATAACATTACGCCTGATGTGATTGAGAACCAACCTCCTTACGCAGAAACAAATTTTGCAAAAAAAGTACTGGAACTCAACCAAAAAGAGAACTACCTCATCGCGCACAACATCTCTTTTGATCTTGGCATGTTAGAAAAAGAAGGGTTTCAGAACAACTATACACTCATAGACACCCTACGTTGTGCAAAACACCTGTTGCCAGATAGTCCTTATCACAGATTACAGTATTTACGATATGCATTAGAACTCTATAAAACTGAAGGTGCAGAAGCAAATCAACTGGGTATTACCATAAAAGCCCATGATGCCATAGGTGATGTACTCATCATGAAGCTGCTACTTTCAAAACTTGTAGCACTTGCACAAGAAAAATATGTAGGGTCAAACCCCATGGTAAAACTGGCAGAACTTACCCAAACACCTGTACTGATGAAAACTTTTAGATTTGGTAAATATAGAGGCAGAGAGATAGCTGACATTGCTACAGAAGATACAGGCTACATCAAATGGATGAGAAACAATATGGATCTTGATGAAGATATGCTGTTTACATTGGATACTTATTTGGGAGCATAAGTTTATGTGAAAAACTCTCAATAAATGATCTATTGGGAGTTTTATCGATTAAATAGAGTCTATCTCCGCACCATTTACAACATTGATACGTCTTTCCATTGTATTGAGAGCTTGTACGAGTTCTTTTGAAACCCCTTCCATCTCATCAAAAAACTTTTTAGCCAATACTGTATCTTCATCACTTACTTTTTTCTTTTTCCCAAACATTTTAGAGAAAAAACCTTTTTTTTCCGTATCATAATAGATCTTGAAGATATTCATATAAACATCATGTAATTTAAAATGTAAGTCTTCTATTTCATTCATAGCAGAAATAGGGTTATTGCGTATATCATTTAAACGTTGTCCCTCAGAGTAGAACCACTTACCAAACTCACACTCAGTTGAATTAACAGGTATAGACGATTCGTTGATAGAAAAACCCTCTATGAGCATTTTTGCTCTTTGCACCCAACTTACATGTGCAGCCTTTGCTGCGCGTAATTGACTCAATATTTCGTCTCTGTTCATTTTTCTTCCTAATAAAATATATCTAATATTATCTATAGATAATATCAATAAAGAGCTTTATACTATCTTGTACTTCAATTTTCAGTAAAAAACCCTATAATACTATTATTAATTTTGGAGTCAATATATGTTAAGATTTGCACCTTCACCTACTGGTGACATGCACATAGGTACCCTTCGTGTTGCCATACTGAACTACCTTTTAGCACAGCAACGAAAAGAGAGCTTCATCGTACGTATCGAAGATACTGACAAAGCACGTAACATAGAAGGTAAAGATACCGAAATTATGCAGATCCTGGAAAAATTTGCACTGACACATGAATCTGTATTTCATCAAACTGAACATTTGCATATGCACCAAACATTGGCCATCAGACTACTTGAAGAGGGAAAAGCTTTTATCTGTACTTGTACAGCTGAGCAATTGGACCATGATAGAGAAGATGCCAAACAGAACAAAGTAGCCTACCGCTACAGCGATCAATGTTTTGATGTTAACAAAGGAGAACTTTCAAAACTCAAAGAGAGCGGTGTTCCTTTTGTGATACGTATCAAAAAGCCTACAGATGAGATTATCAATCATGACCTCATCAAAGGAGACATCCACACTGCCCCAAAGGAAGTTGACTCTTTCGTCATCTTACGTGCAGATAGTACACCAACCTATGATTTTGCCTCTGCCTGTGATGATATGCTCTCGGGTGTGAACTTCATCATTCGTGGAGAGGACCACCTATCCAATACTCCAAGACAAAAACATATCAAAATACTTTTAGGGTATGAGCAGGAAACCACCTATGCTCACCTACCTATCATCCTCAATACAGAGGGTCAAAAAATGAGTAAACGTGATGATGCTTCTACTGTCAAATGGATGTTTGAAGAAGGGTTCATTCCTGATGCCATCATTAACTACCTTTTACTGCTAGGAAACCCTAAAGCAGATGAAGAGATCTTTACGCTTCCTGAAGCCATAGAATGGTTCAACATAAAGAATATCTCCAGCTCTCCTGTAACGTTTGACATCGATAAATTCTGTTTTGTCAACAGAGAACATCTTAAACGTATGGATGACAAACAGCTCTCTTCTCTCTTTGGTTTTGCAGATACAGACATAGGAAAATTGGCAAAGGTCTATTTAGAAGAAGCCAGTACCACGAAAGAACTCAAAGCAAAGATAGAACCTATCTTTGCCCCTAAAAATTTTGAAAGTGAATGGGGTACACAAATGCGTATTATGGAAAAAATCATCCAAGATGCACCTATGATAGACACTTTTGATGAATTTAAAGCATACATTATGAAAGAGTCCGGACTCAAAGAAAAGAACTTTCTTACACCGCTTCGTATTCTCCTCACGGGAGCACAGCATGGGCCGGAACTTTCAGATGTCTACCCACTAATCAAATCATACCTTTTGGAGGTCGCCTCATGATACCTGAACTTTATGGACTCATAAGATCAATTGCAACACTTTATATTTGGATAATTATCATTGCCTCATTTTTGAGTTTTGTACGTCCTGATCCACATAACCCTGTGGTACAAGTTTTACACCGCTTAACAGAACCCGTATTTTCTTTTATACGTAAAAAACTACCTTTTGTAGTGATATCAGGGATTGACCTATCTCCATTAGTCATTATTTTTGGTTTACAATTTATCGATATTATTATTCGAAACGTACTATTTGGATAAGAAAGTATGAAATTTTATTTACGCCTCACCGTGATATTTTCTCTTCTTTTTCTTCCATCAGCTTTACTAGCCAAAACCTTTGACTACTGGGCCGTACATAACATGCCAAAAAGTGTAGAAAAAGATTATTATATTTGGCGTTTTCTTTCACAAGAAACCACTACAAAAGCTGAAGCAAGAAAAATTATCTATGAGGCAAGTAGACTTAATAAAAAGCTGCGTACTGCCTATAGAAAAAAAACTGGTCTAAATGTTGAGCTTCCCAAGATAAAAGCAACAGGGCCGGTAGACAACAGTTGGAGAAAAAGAAGTAAAGCCAATAAAAGCTTTAAACATGGTCTTGCACTTCTTCAACAAAAAACGCCCAAGCAAGCTATACACTACTTTGAAGATGCACGTCAAAATTATAAAAAAAGATATGATATTGATAAATCTATTTTCTGGCTCTATATGAGTACCAAAGACGACAATTATATTAAACTTTTACGTGAAAGCTGTCATGTCAATATCTATACACTTATCGCTGCAGATACCATTAATGCTAGATATCCTAAAACGATCACAGAATCTATCTGGAGAAGTCGTACATCCGGATTTAATATCAAGGATCCTATACACTGGGCAAAAGTCAAACATAAAATGAAAGCCGGTGTAGACCTTGAAGACTTGGCAGATGACCATAAATCTCAAGAAGCTATAGGGGTCTATACGTATATCAAGGCAAAAGCATGTAACTATACAGACTCATACTTTCCAATGCCTTACCGTGATGTGATGAAAAAGATGACACCGGAACGTCAAGCCCTCATCTATGCAATAGCACGACAGGAAAGCCGTTTTGTTCCAGCTTCCGTCTCACGTTCTTTTGCGTTAGGGATGATGCAGTTCATGCCGTTTCTTGTCAAACACGTCGCTAAAGAAAAAGGCCATACCATAGACTTAGATGATATGTTTGATCCTTATAGAGCCATAGAGTATGCAGACTTTCATTTGGACTACCTAACTAAATATCTTTACCATCCGCTCTTTATTGCCTATGCTTACAATGCCGGTATAGGTTTTACAAGAAGACATATTAAAAACAAACGCCATTTTAGAAAAGGTCCTTACGAGCCGTATATGAGTATGGAGACCATGAAAAATTATGAAGCAAGAGAGTATGGAAAAAAGGTGTTGGCAAATTACATTATTTATCTTAATAAACTTGGTGTAGTTACACGTATATTTCCACTTTTAAAAGTCTTGGCAACACCTTCTGCAACAGATAAGTTTAGATCCTGAATTGACTGAACAGAAAAAGGTTTTAGCTTCTTTTTAAAAACCTTTTTTTGTATAAATATACTTCGCTACCTTAGCAAAAGAGAATGTCCCGTTTCCATACTTTTCACTCTTGAATACAAGTGAGAATCGCTTAGCGTTTGTATGTTCAAATGTCACTAGATAATAACTTCCCCAATCTGTAACATAGGCAATATCTTTAAGCCTTTTATCATTTTTACTAAGTGCTTTGATCTTTATAGCTTTCTTTTTGTTAAGTGTTAGTCCATAATTGACTGTTGTGCTGTTTTTTTCACTTGTATTATCACCATTATTCTTATCTTCAACTCTGACTCTTTCATTTTTATCAACACCAAGACCTATGAATGTAGTGAGATCATCTAACAATGAATCACGTACGTGCTGGGATTCTTGTTGCTTTTTCTCTTTCATCTTTTGAATATCCTCTGCATCACGAATCCCCATCATATCAACCATACTATCTATATCTTCATCTTCAAAATGTATACCAAAAATAAATTCTTCGTCTCTTGTATCTTTTTTTTCAAAAGTTGGCGTATAAAGATAGGTAGCTGTTAATACAGCTTTTGTAACATTATTTTCAAACAGTTGTATCTTTTCTGTTTTTTGTAATTGTTTATGGTAATCAACATTCTGTTTATAAGATTGCATGAGTTCATTTTCTTTTTTGGTTGTACAACCTATCAAAAAAACTATACCGATAAACACTATTCCTAATTTGAGCACTTGCCCTCCTTATATTTATAGCGAGTTTAACATAGATTCAATAAATATTGATGTATAATCCTTCCAAAAGGAAACATACTGTGAGTAAAAGAGTTGCCATAGCATTTACCGGTCCATCAGGAAGTGGAAAGACCACACTCGTTGAAAAGGTTTCCAAACATTTGATCGAACAATATAAAGTTGCTATCATTAAAAATGATCCTAAAGACAAAGCACAATTTGATGTAGAAGGAAAAGACAGCTACAAATTCTCACAAACAGGTGCAGAAGTAGTAGTCACATCCCCAACTAGAACCACATATTTTTCTCAAAGAGAAAAAACTTTAGATGAAATCGTATCTATGATCAATGATTTTGATATCTTGCTTGTCGAAGGACTTAAAACACTCCCCTTGCCACGTATTGCTATCTTTAGAAATAACATAGATGAGAGTTACTTTGACTGCTCTGAAGCTATAGCTATCGATGATACTATAAATAAAAATGATTATGCGATCCCCGCTCATATTGATATACTCGATTTAAACGATATCACTCAGATCATCGCATGGATACACAACCATGCAAAACAGATATAAAAAAGGTTAACCATGCAAACTATCTTTGACACCATTAAAAAAGTAGCTATTAAAATCGATCATGCGATCAAAACAGAAGACTTAGGCTATGCTGACAGCGAGAACTCCTCTGGAGAAGACCAACTTAAACTTGATGTGAAGAGTGATTATATCATTGAAGAAGCATTTAAAGATATCTCCATTGTAAAATCTCTGGTCAGTGAAGAAAAGGAAGGTGTACTTGAGTTGCATGATGAGGGGAAATATACGATCTGTTATGATCCTCTTGATGGTTCCAGCCTTGCAGATGTTAATCTTTCAGTAGGTTCTATTTTTGGTATCTATGAAGGAGAACTTAAAGCAGAGAACCTTGTTGCGTCTGCTTATGTGGTATATGGTCCTCGTATCGAGTTAGTACTTGCAACCAAGGAGACAAAACCACAACACTACAGAGCACAGAACGGACTTTTTAACTTCATTTCAGAGATCACACTGAATGAAAAAGGAAAGCTTAACGCGCCAGGCGGGACACAACAGAACTGGGCTGACTATCATAAGACTTTTGTAGATGATCTCTTTGCTCAAGGCTATAGACTAAGATACTCTGGAGGTATGGTTCCAGACTTACACCAGATACTCCTCAAGGGTGGCGGTATTTTCTCATACCCTGGAACTTCGGATGTACCAAATGGTAAACTCAGACAACTTTTTGAAGTAGTCCCTTTTGCCTTCCTCTATGAACAAGCAGGGGGTCAAGCCGTCAATGACACAGGGATGAGACTTATGGAACTTATTCCCAGCCATCCACATGACACTAGTCCTTGTTTCTTTGGTTCTAACTATGAGATAGAAAATATGAAACAAGCTTATGGGATCAAAGCCTAATGTCTGAAAAAGTACTTGATGAATGGCAGATTGCTCTGACGCATAAAAAATCAGATCTCGAATCTTGCCAAGTTCAAAATCAAGTCAAAAGCTGTATGAAATGTGAAAAAATTCTTGACTGCACCATACGCGATGCCTATATTAAAGCTGTTTATGACAGTATGAGTAAAGGTGCCGGTGGAGGATTTGAATTTTAGAAGTGCCCTTTATCTATCAACTTTAATTTTTGCGCTCTGTTCATTTTCTTTTTTATCTCGTACTCACGTTTAGAAGCCAATGATCTGTCTGGTAATTCTTCACTGTAGACCAAGTGTACCGGACGCCTTACACGTGTATACTTAGCACCTTTTTCTGAGCTATTATGTTCCTCTATTCTACGTGTCAGATCGGTTGCAATACCTGTATAGAGTGTATCATCTGCACATTGGGCTATATACACATAATACATCTTATCTATCTATACTCATCTTCAAGCGAATATCCCTTAAAGTAAACACGAATAGGATTGTATGAGATAAAAATCTTTTCTGAATAAACCTCTGTTTTGATCAGGATTTCTTTTTTTTTCAACTCTTCAAATACGCGATAATAAAGTGGGATGATCACTGCTCTGCTTGAAAGTTTCTTTATATCAGCAATTTCTATGAAATACTCTCTTTCCATGTTTTGAAATTTATAAAATTCTTTAGATCCAAATTTATAAATTTGTTTTTTATAGATTCTGGCTTTATTGATCTCTTCATGTTTTTGTGTTGTTACTCTTTTTTCATTTAATCTTTGAAGTATCTTTTTCTTTTCTTCTTCATCATACTGCTTTGAATTACTATCTAGACTTGCTTCAGCATTTTGATGAATACGTCGCTCTTCATCCAGCCTATCCATAATAATCTTTTTCTCTTCATCAGTATATATATCTTTTCTAACAATACTTGATAGTTTTATATTACCATTCATATCTGTATTCATAAATATAACCTTTTAATCACTTTTCACAAATATCTCAAACTTATTCCATATTATACAATATAAACTATTAACCAACACAACAGCACATTTTAGTTAGGATATCATCCATAATTTAGACCAAAAAACTCATTTGTTTAAGGAAACACCAATGTCAGACTCTTGCCACAAAGCCTATATCACAACCCCTATTTATTATGTTAATGACATCGCTCACATCGGCCATGCATATACAACCATCATCGCAGATACTTTAGCGCGTTATTCTCGTATGTCCGGTCTTGATACCTTCTTCCTTACAGGTACAGATGAACACGGACAAAAAATAGAAGAAGCCGCAAAGTCCAGAGGTAAAACAACACAAGCCTACGCAGATGAGATCTCTGCAACCTTTAAAACTCTCTGGGATGATTTTGACATCTCTTACGATAAATTCATACGTACAACAGATGCTGATCATATGAAAGGCGTACAAAAAGCTTTTAGTACTATGCACAATAATGGTGACATCTATAAAGATACCTACAAAGGTCACTACTGTATTTCATGTGAGACATTCTTCCCTGCTATTCAATTGGTAGATGATGAATTTTGTCCAGAGTGTGGTAAAAGCACAACAGTCGTAGAAGAAGAAAGTTATTTTTTTAGACTTTCAAATTATCAAGACAAATTGCTTCAGTACTACGAAGACAATCCAGAATTCATTTTACCTAGAAGTAAAAGAAATGAAGTGATACGTTTTGTTGAGGGAGGTCTGACTGATCTTTCCATCACAAGAACTTCTTTTGACTGGGGTGTAAAACTACCTGAAGATATAAACGATCCTAAACATGTCATGTATGTATGGCTTGATGCTCTTATGAACTATCTTACAGCCCTTGGGTATGGTACTGATGATGCAAAAATGGACCAATGGCCTGCACGCGTACACCTTATAGGTAAAGATATCTTGCGTTTCCATGCTATCTACTGGCCTGCATTCCTTATGAGTTTGGATATGCCTCTTCCAAAACACATCGCAGCACATGGCTGGTGGACACGTGATGGTGAGAAAATGTCTAAATCAAAAGGTAACGTAGTTAACCCTAAAGAAGTAGCAGATGCTTATGGACTAGACAACTTCCGTTACTTTATGCTTAGAGAAGTACCTTTTGGCGGAGATGGAGACTTTTCTCAAAAAGCACTCATAGACCGTATCAACTCTGACCTTGGTAATGATCTTGGAAACCTTCTCAACAGACTCATCGGTATGTCAGGAAAGTACTTTGAAGGTACAGTGAATTCAGAAAATGTTGCCAAGTACTACCAAGAAGAACTCGATGAAGTACATGAATCACTAGATAAATTAGAACCGCTTCTGTATGAAATGCAAATACACCGTTACCTTGAAGAACTTTGGAGACCACTTACTGTAGCCAACAAAGCTATAGACAAATACCAGCCTTGGACATTGATGAAAGAAGGTAAGGAAGAAGAAGCGATGGCACTTAACGGACTCATCGCTGCAATCTTGTCAAAAGTCTCTATCATGCTTTACCCTGTGATGCCTGAAGTATGTAAAAAGATCTCCAATGCCCTGCACTTTAGCATAGACAATAATTCTTGGAACAGTATGGTAAAAGATACACAACTTCTTGACACCTTTACACTAGTAAAAATAGACCCTCTTTTCCCTCGTATAGAAGAACCTAAGCTAGAGCAAATGGAACCGATCGATGCGCCAAAAAAAGAGAAAAGTCCTGAAAGCAAGAAGCCTGAAAATAAAAAACCTGCTGAAAAGGCCGAAGGTATAGCACTCATAGGTATTGACCAATTCTTCCAAACTTCTCTCAGAGTAGGAACTGTTGTGAAAGCTGAGGAAGTACCAAAAAGTAAAAAACTTCTTTTACTTCAAGTAGATGTAGGTGAAGAGGTACCTAGACAAGTCGTTGCAGGTATCAAAGAGTGGTACTCTGCAGAAGACATGCTTGACACTCAAGTCTGTGTAGTTGCGAACTTAAAACCGGCAAAACTTATGGGCCTGAAATCTGAAGGTATGCTTCTTGCAGCAAAAGACGAAGATGGACTCTGTATGATCCGTCCTGAAAAGCCTAAAACGGCTGGAACACCGATAGGTTAAGGAACAAATGAAAATAGAAGATATTTTAAACCTCACAGAGGGTGTATTAGTTAACAACCCAAAAGTACAGGCAATCGAATCTGCAACTGTGTTCTACTCAAAAGTAGATCATGGTGACCTCTTTTTCTCTTCAAACCAGGAAGAGATAAACCAAGCCATTGAAAATGGTGCATATGCTATAGTCTATGACAATGATGATATCATAAAAAATGATGACGAGATCGCATGGATCAAGGTCTCTGATATCCAACTGGCAGCCTTTAAACTCATACGTTATGTAGTCATTAAAAAAGAAGCTAGTTTCTTTTTACTCTTGGAGCATGAACTTACCTTCTTAAAGATGATCTTAACACACAAAACAAACATTGCCTTTATAGGAAATGATTGGAAAAAGGCATTTGAACAGATACTCAATTCTGACCATACACTATTTGTAGGTACTGACAAAGAACTGATGCAACTCATTAAACCCGATGTTTCCAAACTAACAAGAGAAGTAGACGGTTATGCAGTCTCAGATACACTTTTTAAAACAACTTTTAAAGTAGACGGATTTGTGTATCAGGAAAAAGACATGATACCTTTTCATTTAGAGTATCTGCTCCGTGCTATTGACTTTTGTAAAACACAAGATCTTCCTTATTCTGTAGAACGTATCAAATATACCAAACACTTTACACCTGTGTTCATAGATGGAAAACTCAACAGTACACAAGCCAGTAAAAGTGATAAAGTTGCTATCTTTGTAGACAATACTTCTGATATTACAAAAGCCAGAGAGTATGTCATGCGAAGTAACATGTGGGTTAAAAGTATCGTACTTACTCCACCTAAAACTAAAGTACCAGGCATTGACCATCCGCACTGGTTTAACTCAGAAGAAGAGGTACGTGAGCTTCTTAAAAATATACATTTTAACTACGCATTCATCTACAATGCAGACAGAAGTATACTCACTACTATCAAAGAAGAATACAGCCTTTTTTAAACACTGGTAAAGCCTTTAACCCAAAAAGTTAAGGCTTACGTATCAAAACCATATTTTTAGTATTATCACTGACAAATTCACAACCATACCTCTTACAAAGTATTTTGAATGTCTCTGCTGTAAAAAAGACTATATGTGTAGGATCTTGATGATAGTACCACTTTTTAAATGCTTCAATGTCATTGGTATGAAACTGTGTTTGAAGTGCCAGGTATCCATCTTTACTCAAACGATCTAAAAGTGATACAAATACATCTCTTGGTTGATGTAGATGTTCAAACACTTCAGTGGATACTATGAGATCATACTTTTTACTATGATCATCCATCCCTTCAGGATGATAAATAGGATCATAAAAATCACAGACTATACCTTTTTTCTCAAACATCTCCGACAAGATAGAACTTGCGCCACACCCAAAATCCAATGCACTTTTACATGAAGATACAAAAGGAGATGTAAAGTCTATAAATCGCTGAAAATACGCTATATATCCTTCATCATTTTCATCATTAGTATGTAAATTATAACGCTCTTTTTGTGTATCAAGATCTTGATAACACTCTGGAGATTTAAAAATGTACTCACATTCATTACAATGATAATAAGTGATATTTGTTTTTTCATCCATAAATGATGACGTAATTTTATTACAGATATGACAATCCAATTTCACCCCTTTAGCTTATATTACGCTAACGCTAGATTCTCTTTAGCAGAGAGCTCAACAACTAGTCGTTTATAACCATTGATATGTTACTATTAACTCTATTAATGCAAGGATTATCATACTATGAAAAGAAGAGACTTTTTAACGACCACTGCCATAGGAGCAACAGCCCTTGCTGTAAACGGATGCCATAGGGCTCCCGAAGAGACAGAAGAAGGTGAAGTCAGCATCAAAAAGGCAAAAAAAATCACCCTCAAACTTGCTACTTCCTGGCCTGCACACTTTCCCATTATGGGGACAGGTGTAGATGCATTTGCCAAACGTTGTTTTGAACTTAGTGGTGGATCATTGGAGATTAAAGTTTATGCTAAAAATATCCTTGTCCCTGCCCTGCAGGTCTTCGATGCTACTTCTGCAGCACAGATAGATGCTTTTCACTCCGGTGTATACTATTGGAAAGGAAAGAACCCTGCCTTTTCCATCTTTGGCGGTATGCCTCTAGGACTTACCAGTGAAGAGATGATCACATGGATGAAATTTGGTGGCGGATATGAGCTTTGGCGAGAAATGTACGGTAAATTTAACCTCTACCCTCTCATAGGAGGAACAACAGGTCCACAAATGGGTGGCTGGTTTAAAAAAGAGATCAATACACTTTCCGACCTTAAAGGACTCAAGATGCGTATCCCTGGTTTGGGTGGTGAAGTGTTGAAAAAACTGGGGGTTAACCCTGTCTTACTTCCTGCTGGGGAGATATATACTGCTCTGGAACGAGGCACTATAGATGCCACAGAATGGGTAGGACCGGCTCTTGACAACATGATGGGCTTTGGTAAGGCAGCGCCCTACTACTATACAGGATGGCATGAGCCAGGTTCCATTTTAGAGATCACATTCAACAAAGCAAGATGGGAAAAATTAAGTAAAGAACATCAAGCCATCATCACCGTAGCATCTGAAGAGATGACAAGCACTATGCTACAGGAATTCAGATATAAAAATGCCAAAGCATTGCAGGAACTTCCTAAAGATGTGCAGGTAAAAACATTTCCAAAAGAAATGATGGATGCAGCCAAAATTGCGTTGGATGAAGTACTCACAAGTGAAAGCAGTAAAAGTGCTGACTTTAAACGTGCGCTTGAGAGTTATCAAGCCTTTACCAAACTCAATAAACCCTGGGATGACATCAGCAGCAAGAATTTTTTAAATATCAGAGGATAGTTACAACCTTTGTAACTTTTTCAATCCCTCTTTAACTAAAGTACTGGTATCTCCCGTACTTCCTGAAAGTGCCTTATTGATGGCATCTTTCTTAAACCCTAAACTTTCAAGTGCCATCACTGCTTCACCCAGTGCACCGCTATTGACACTCTCATCATTTCCGTCCACGATGAAATCTGCCAACTCAACAAGTATACGGCTTGCAGCCTTGGGACCTATACCTGGTACGCGTTTGAGCATACTTACATCTTTAGAAGCAACCACCTTTGCAAAAGTACTTGGCGTAAAAGTAGAGCAAATAGCAAGCCCTACTTTTGGTCCTACACCATTGATCTTAAGTACAGTGTCAAACATTATTTTCTCGTTCATATCGACAAACCCAAAAAGAAGATTGGCATCTTCACGTATGACCTGTGTCACAAACAGTTTTACTTTGCTATCAGATATCGTATTAGAAGTATTGATCGATATATTCACTTCATAAATAATACCATGTACATTCAAATGCACAAAAGTGGGATCTTTTCTCTCAACTGTACCTTCTATACCTACTATCATGTTTGGACCTTTGTCATTAAGTTGTCAAAGTATAACAGTACTTTTAATAAATCCATAAAAACATGTCAAATTGACATATTTTCATTATAAAACGTTCTATAGATTCATTTATTATTTTAACTTTTCAGCCACAAGTTCATTCACTACTTTTGGGTTTGCTTTGCCCCCTGTGGTTTTTAAAACTTGACCGACAAAGAAGCCTAAAAGTTTGGTGTTACCTGCTTTAAACTTAGCGACATTATCTGGATTTTTTGCAATGATCTCATCAATAATAGGCGATATTTTAGCAGGGTCACTTATCTGTATAAGTCCTCTAACTTCAACTATCTGTGTTGGATCTTCTCCTGTTTTAACCATCTCTTCAAATACCTGTTTAGCAATTTTACTTGAAATCGTCTCATCGTCAACCATCTTAACGAGATCAGCTATTTGTATTGGATTAAACTTTAGTTCATCTACAGATTTTTCTTTTAATTCTCTAGCTACTTCATTGCTTACAATATTGGCTAGCCCCACCGGATTTGGGCTATCTACAGATAAAGCTAAAGCTTCATAATAAAAGTTTGAAAGCTTATCATCACGTGCCAGGGTATTGGCTACTTCACTGTTTAGTCCAAGCTCAGTAGTGTACTTAGAAAATAATTTTTCTTCAGTCTCGCTCATAGGTGTTACTTCACCATCTACTTGCACTTTTTTAGCTTGAGTTTTTGGTGCAGGTTTGGCTTCTTTCTTCTTTTTTCCCCAAGAGTCTTTAAGACCGACAATTTTGTTAAATACAGGGTTTTCATCTGTATAGTCAATAGGATCCGCATAAAAGTATCCTTGTCTTTCAAACTGGAATCTCTCATCTGGTTTCTCTGTGATCACAGCAGGTTCTATAAGTGCATTCTGGATAACTTGTAGAGAATCAGGGTTTATATCTTCTAAGCCCTCAGGGGCTTCATCTTTAAACAGTCTGTCATAAAGTCTTACTTCTACGGTTTTAGCCTCTTTGGCACTTACCCATTGGATGGCACTTTTAACCTTTATACCACTGGTATCTGAGCCACTTTTAGAATCAGGGTGATACTCAGCTTTTATCTCTACAATATTGCCATCAGCATCTTTAATGACTTCCTTACAAGTGATAATATACGCATGTCTAAGTCTTACTGATTGATCTGGAGTAAGTCGGAAGTAGCCTTTTGGAGGGTTCTCCATAAAGTCATCGCGCTCAATATAGATCTCTTTGGAGAAAGGTATCTTTCTTGATCCTTCTTTAGGTACATCATGAGGGTAGTATGGAGCATCGATCTCTTCGCTTCCCTCATAGTTTTCGATCGTCACTTTAAGTGGGTCAAGTACACACAGCACACGCGGCACTTTTGTATTTAAGTCGTCTCTTATAGAAAATTCAAGCTGTGCAACATCCACCATTGAGTTTGCTTTTGCTATGCCTATGCTATCACAGAAGTTCAAGATAGATTCTGGCGTATAACCTCTTCTTTTATACCCGGCGATCGTAGGCAAGCGAGGATCATCCCAGCCACTGACCTGTCCACCTTCAACAAGTTCTAAAAGCTTTCTTTTACTCATAACGGTATAGTTGATACCCAGTCTGGCAAATTCATGCTGGTAAGGTCGTGTCGAAGTTAACCCAAGCGTATCAAGTACCCAATTATAAATATCACGGTTGTTTTCAAACTCTAATGTACAAATAGAGTGAGAAATACCTTCAATATAGTCAGACAGACAATGCGCAAAGTCATACATTGGGTACACATGCCACTCATCTCCTGATCTGTAATGATGTGCATGTCTGATACGATATAAAAGTGGATCCCGCATTTTCATATTGGCTGCAGTCATATCGATCTTAGCTCGAAGAATATGTTCACCCTCTTGAAACTCACCCTTTTTCATTCTCTCAAAAAGATCCAGATTTTCTTCAACAGAACGCTCAGCATACTTACTACGTTTACCTACTTGGGTAACTGTTCCACGATATTCTCGTATCTCATCTTCATTTAGGCTATCAACGTATGCCTTGCCCATTTTAATGAGCTCAACAGCATAATCATAGAGCTCAGGGAAATAATCAGATGTATAACGTACCTTGCCACCCCAGTTAAAACCAAGCCACTCTACAGCATCTTTAAGTGCTTCAACATATTGCGTGTCTTCTGTAGTTGGGTTGGTATCATCCATTCGAAGGTTACAGTGACCATCATAGTCATCTGCGATACCAAAATTGATACAAATAGATTTAGCGTGTCCTATGTGTGGGAATCCATTAGGCTCTGGAGGAAATCTTGTCGCAATCTCTTTATACTTGCCCGATTTTAAGTCCTCTTCAACTATTGTACGTAAAAAATCTTTACTCTCACTCATGATAATTAAACCTTTTTATTTTGAAACTTTTATATGGGTTGTATTTTATCAAATTTAGTGCTTATAGCATCTTAGAGTTATTGCTTGAAAGAAAAAAGAACAATAATGAAACAAAATAAATCGGTATAAAATTAAAATAATTGATTTAAATCAAGTTTATTTTTAGCTCAAATGAGCAAGTTTTAGATTATAATTTGAATTACATATAAAGAAATAAAATCGACTTGAGTCGTACAATCGTAAAACGATGTGTACCTATGTAAATTTGTAACCAGATAGTCTATATCTCAATATATTTTCTAAGGTTAAATACTTAAATGGAGGATTGAACCCTTTATGTTCAAAAAATATTTTTTTACGGCATTGTTATTTTCAATGTTAACAGGATCACTAGTAGCAGTAGAGTATGCTGAACCAATACTTGAATGTGATGAGCAATTTGATAAATGTGCAGAAAAATGTGGGGAAGCTTCTCCAGACTCATGTTTTGATCAATGTGAAGCAACATCAGAGAATTGTTATAAAACATATGTGTATGAAGATGGCAGTGTTCCAAAAGTGGTAGAAGAGTAAGAAAAACTTGAATTTGTACCTTCCTCAGAGGATACAGAGGATGAGTACTTTTTGACTAAAAATTCGACATACTATCAAAATGTAGCACTAAAAGATACAATGTCATAAGAAACTAAAATACTCGTGTCAAAATGCCTAAAATGGTAAAACCTTATAATAGATTATTATAAGGTTTTTAATTTCTCAAACAGTTCATAAGGTGTAATCCCCAAAGTATCTGCTGCCTTTCTCATTCGAATATCAGGTTTTACATCAGGATTGTTCTCTTGTAAAAAACGTAATGATTTTTCTAGATTAATTTTATTCATGCCCGCTAACTCTTCGAGCGTTCTACGTCCTAAAAATGTCACTTCAGTACTGACTGATTTTCAACTGTACCTACACCTTTTTTGGGTTTGACAGTGTCGTAAATAACTTGAGGTGAAATATTATTTCTTTGCGCTATTTCCGTTAAGGTCTGTGTTTTACTTTCTACTGCATACCCATTTTCTTTTAATAATGATATTGCCTTTTGAGCATCAACACCAATATGCCGTGAAAAAGATTGTAGGGAGGACTCTTCTGCATGACCATAAGGAGGAGAACCATATTCTTCTTCCCAGTAATCTTTTATTCCATCATTAATGTCTATCACACTTTTAAATGGTTGTATCTCCAGTAAAGTGCCTCCAACAAAAAGTATATTGAGTGTTAATGCGATCAAAAGCTCTTTCTTGAAAAAGGTGATCTGTTTTGCACGGTTTTTAATATAACTTATTAATGGCTTCCAATTATAATAGATATGCCATATAGCCACAACCAAGAAAAGGATCATTGAAGTGATATGAATATTGCCATATTGTGTCTTTGTAAGTCCTAATAACTCCCAATTTGCCCAATATGCAACTTTCCCTTTAGGTACAATGTAGAGTATTATTCCTGTGATGCTCATCACTAAAAAGGAAAATCCAAGTGTTAACGAGATTGTTTTTTTTATGACTATCTTTTCATTCATCTATGTTCTCCAATATAATTATACTTAAAGATATAACTACTAAATTCTAGTAAACAGTGTATTATAATAATGTTAAGTATGTATTAACATACTACAAGTTCTGAATAAAGAAGTACTGTATCATGACTCTACATCAAATCAACATTACGCTAAAATACAAACAACTTAAAACTAAAGAGAAGCATGCGATTAAAATCCATATTTACCAACAGCTTTGGCATACTGATGTCACGTATCGCGGGTTTTGTACGTGATGTGCTTATGGCTTCTGTATTGGGTGCTTCTTTTTGGTCAGATCTATTTTTTGTAGCGAACAGACTGCCAAATCTTTTTCGTAATATCTTTGCAGAGGGGGCTTTTACTCAGGCATTCATGCCCTCCTTTGTTGCTTCCCGAAAAAAAGGTGTCTTTGCTACAGCTATCTTTTTAAGATTTATGCTTTTTATCATCTTTGGCTCATTAGTAGTTACTTTTTTCCCGGAATACATCACAAAAATCCTTGCTATTGGATGGGATAGCGAAACCATTGCTAAAGCTGCACCACTTACAGCTATAAACTTCTGGTATTTGGATCTTATCTTTATCGTATCTTTTTTAGCCACACTGCTACAGTATAAAGAACACTTTTTAACTACAGCGATATCAAGTATACTACTGAATCTTGCTATGATAGGTGCTTTACTTATCTCTATGCATGATGATCCTAAAACTGTTGCTTATGCTTTAAGTATCTCTGTATTGGTTGGTGGCTTATTGCAAGTTTTACTGCATATCTATACCATCAATAAACTCAAACTTCACAGACTTCTCATCGGTGGATATAAATACAGAAAAGAAAAAGATATAGAAGCAGAGAAAAAGAAATTTACAAAACTTTTTATCCCTGCTGTCTGGGGTAATTCAAGTATGCAGATCAACTCTTTTGTGGGTACGATGCTTGCTTCTTTTTTGGTTACGGGGTCTATCTCCTACCTGGCATATGCACAGCGTATCTTTCAGCTACCACTTGCTCTTTTTGCCATCGCTACTGCCACAGCTCTTTTCCCCAGCATTTCAAAAGCGCTGAAGAACAAGCATGAAGATGTTGCCTATGAGAACCTCAGCAAAGCTTTCTGGCTTCTCTCCTTTGCCCTGGGTTTTGCTACACTGGGTGGAGTGATGTTATCTGAGCCTATCATATGGTTACTTTTTGAAAGAGGTAGATTTGTAGAGTCCCAAAGTGTGGAGACAGCAAAAGTGCTCAGTATGTTCATGCTTGGACTTCTTCCTTTGGGCCTGGCGAAACTTTTTTCACTCTTTTTGTATGCTTCATACAGACAGGCAAAAGCTGCAAAAATAGCCACCATATCTGTAGTAGTGAATATCATAGCCTCACTTTTACTCATGAAACCTTTAGGTGCTATGGGGATCGCATTGGCAGGGAGTATCGGAGGATGGGTACTTTTTATACTGACTGTAAAAGAAGTAGGATTCGATAAATTTCAAAACATACTAAAATCAAAGATGTCACTCTATCTCATCGTATCCCTAAGTATATTTGCCCTCATACTTTATTATGCCAATATTATGCTGCTGGATTGGATACGTTAAGCATAACCATACTTTAGCTATAATCTCATAATTATGATCAAAGGCTTAGACAAATATGCACATTTACGACAGCGTACAAAAAACAAAACTTCCTTTTGAACCTATTAAGAATGGGGAAGTAAGCATCTATGTGTGTGGACCTACTGTCTATGATGATGCACACTTGGGACATGCACGCAGTTCTTTGGCATTTGACCTGCTTAAACGTACACTTACAGCTCTGAATTACAAAGTGACCATGGCTAAAAACTTTACAGACATCGATGATAAGATCATCAAAAAAGTTGAAGAGACGGGTAAAAGTATGGAAGAGATCACCTCTTTTTACATCGACCGTTATCTTGAAGAGATGTCTAGCCTAGGTGTACAACGTGCAGACATAGAACCAAAAGCAACTGAATCACTGCAAGCCATAGAAAATATGATACAAAAACTCATAGATACAGATTTTGCATATGTTATCTCTACAGGTGATGTCTATTTTGATACAAGTAAAGACAGCAACTATGGAAACATCTCACACCGTGTAGCAGAGGATGATGACAGTCAAAGCCGAGTAGTACACACCAATGAAAAACGAAACCCTAAAGACTTTGCTCTCTGGAAAACGTGTAAAGGAGATGAAGACATTTGTTATGATACTTCATTTTCAAAAGGGCGTCCAGGATGGCATATCGAATGTTCTGCGATGATAGAAAAACATTTTGAAGGTTCTGACACCTACAGTATAGACATTCATGGTGGAGGTGCTGACCTGCTCTTCCCTCACCATGAAAATGAAGCAGCACAAAGTCGCTGTGCTACAGGGCATGAACTTTCAAAGTACTGGATGCATAACGGCTTTGTACAAATAGATGGCGAGAAGATGTCAAAATCTTTGGGTAACAGCTTTTTTCTGGGTGATGCACTCAAGATCTATGATGGTGAAGTATTGCGATACTACCTCAACTCCGTACATTATCGAAATGATTTTAACTTCTCAGAAGAAGAGCTGCAAACAGCAAAAAAAAGACTCGATAAACTCTACAGACTTAAAAAACGTGTCTCTTCGGGAAAAGGGTCTACCGTAAACAAAAATTTTAAGAAATCTCTCCTCGATGCTATGAGTGATGACCTAAACATTTCCAAAGCACTTTCCGTTATCGATGAGATGGTAGCTACGACAAATGATGCCTTCGATGCTGATCCTAAAAACAAAGCACTCAAAAAAGAAACGATAGCCAACATAGAATTTATAGAAACACTTTTAGGCTTCGGAGGCAAAGAGCCATTCTCTTACTTTCAGATAGGTGTCGATGAATCACTGAAAGCGCAAATAGAAACACTCATCATCCAACGTTCTGAAGCAAAAAAAGAGAAAAATTTTGAACGTTCAGATACTATTCGTAACGAGATCACTGCACTTGGTATATCTATCATGGATACGCCAGATGGCACACTTTGGGAAAAAGCGTAAACGATGAAAAGCCTACTCAAACAGTACCTCCCTTATCTTGTCGGTTATAAGAGTCAATTTTTCTTTGCTGTACTTGGGATGATAGCTGTAGCAGTCGGTACAGCAGGTACAGCTCAACTCATAAAGCCTGTCTTGGATGATGTCTTCATTAACAAAGACAAAGAGATGCTGGCACTTATACCTTTTCTTTTGGTAGGTGTTTTTACGCTTAAAGGGATAGGTAAATATATACAAACCTACTACACCTCATACATTGGTCAAGATGTGGTACGTAAACTCCGGGATAGACTTGTATTGCATCTTACCTACTTGGACATGCACTTTTTTAGAAACATGCATTCAGGAGAGTTACTTTCACGTGTGACCAACGACATTACCCGTATTCAAATGGTCGTTGCCAACATCATACCTGATCTGATACGAGAGAGTCTCACCATATTTGCCCTTACCGGTTATGTTATATACGAGAGTCCTAAACTTGCCTTATATTTTCTCATTATCATGCCTATTGCTATTTTTCCACTCTCAAAACTTGCCAAAAAGATGCGTAAATACTCTAAACTTTCACAAGAGAGTACCGCAGATATGACAAGCCGACTCGGAGAGATACTTGCAAACATTGAAGTGATCAAGTCAAACTCTACACAAGTTTATGAAGAAAAACGTTTTGCAAAAGAAAATCAAAATGTCTTTAAATTCATTATGAAACAGATCAGAACCAATGCCCTTACCTCACCTGTAATGGAGATACTCGGTTCTGTGGCTATAGGATTGGTGATCTATATCGGAGGGAAAGAAGTCATTGACGGGCATATGACCGTAGGTGCTTTTTTTGCCTTTGCCACAGCACTTTTTATGCTCTATACACCTATTAAAAAAATATCCGGTTTGTACAATAAGGCACAAGATGCGATCATTGCAAACTCACGTATGCAGGAGTTACTTAACACACAAGCAGATATCAACTCAGGAGATAAAGAACTCAATGATCTCATCCAATCTGTCTCATTTAAAAATGTTTTTCTCTCTTATAACGGTACACCTGCCTTAGATAACATATCATTTGAAGCAAAAAAAGGTGATTCAATCGCACTAGTAGGTGATAGCGGTGCGGGAAAGAGTTCATTGGTTAATCTACTAGTACGTTTTTATGATCCAAGTTCAGGAACGATCCTCATAAACAATAGTGACAATAAAAGCTTTACCCTCACCTCTTTGCACAAAAAAGTAGCCTATGTGACACAACGTATCTACATTTTTAATGACAGTATTGCTGCAAATGTCGCTTATGGGGCAGAGATAGATGAAAAGCGAGTAACGGAAGCATTGCGTAAAGCTTATGCCATGGAGTTTATAGAGACACTTGAAGACGGTATACATACACTCCTCTCTGAAAGTGGTGACAATCTCTCAGGTGGACAAAGACAACGTATCGCCTTGGCACGAGCACTTTATAAAAATCCTGATATTCTCATTCTGGATGAAGCCACTTCAGCACTGGACAACAAGAGTGAAGCCCTAGTACAACAGGCACTTAAATCTCTTAAATCAGAGATTATCACCTTTACCGTAGCACACAGACTTAGTACCATTGAAGATGCTGATAAGATCCTTGTCTTTGAAAAAGGTCAAATTATCTGTGCTGACAATCATGAAAACCTACTGCAAAATTGTGAAGTCTATCAACGCTTATCAAAAAAACTTTAATCATTCAGATTTAACACAAATCTAGATATTATACTACCCATTAATGATTTTACGTATGGAGTAGTTTATGTTAAGATTTTTCGTTATTTTTGTCTTTTTATTTAATACACTTTCTGCAGAGCAAGAGCAGTTTGGATTTATTGGTCTGGTCGGTTCATATGAGAATGTATCGTTTGTATCAGATGCAGATCTTAGTGATGAGAAAGAAACAACCTTTGGGTTAAGGTATGGTAGACAAACACAGGATTACCGTACAATGTTTACGGTTGCAGGTAACAGTAACCAACAAACTTTTGCAGTTGAGGCAGATGTCTTCCTTGTCGATGACATGTTTGGTGTACCTGAGGTAAGACCTTATCTGGGTGGTACCCTTGGGTACATGAGTTATGATGAAGACACTCTTGACACATACAGAGAGGACTTGCCAGTAGATGTTAACGGTACAAGACCTACAGATACAAGTAGCTTATACTATGGAGTCAATTTTGGATTTGTTTTTTATGTTGCAGATAATATCGACCTAGATGTCTCATATCATTACTACTTTATAAATGAAGACGATCTTGATCCTTTAGAATATATGCACGGTGTGAGTTTTGCATTGCACTACTTTTATTGATACTTAGCTATAATCACGTAATTTATTACGGAGATTATAGTGTCCCTTTTTTCTTACCAAAACCTCAAAAAAATTCTTTTTAAACTTGATCCTGAAACAGCGCACTCAATAGCAGGACTTAGTCTCCGAACCGTGGCACACTGCCCTGCACTTTTACGTTATGTGACAAAACAAAACTTTGTTAGCGATCCAAGCATCGAACAAAAACTCTTTGGACGCACATTTAAAAACCCTGTGGGTCTAGGTGCAGGGTTTGATAAGAATGGTCAGTACATTACAGCCATGCCTACTATGGGCTTTGGATTTACAGAGATTGGTACAGTCACTCCTAAACCTCAAGACGGTAATGTAAAACCAAGACTTTTCAGACTCATTGAAGACAATTCTATACAAAATGCTATGGGTTTTAATAACAAAGGTAGTGAGTATATGTTGGGTCGTCTTAAAAAAATTCAATTTTTTGACTACCCTATGGGCGTTAATATCGGTAAAAACAAAGTGACTCCTGAAGACGAAGCCTTAAATGACTATGAAATACTCTTTCAAGCCTTTAAAAACTATGGTGACTACATCGTTATAAACATTTCATCACCGAACACTCCCGGCCTTCGTGACCTGCAAAATGAAAACTTTATTAAAGCCATTTTTAAAATGGGACAAGAGATCACCTCTCAACCTATTCTTCTTAAAATTGCCCCAGACATGGAAGCAGAAGATGCCATTGTACTTTGTAAGACAGCAGTGGATGCAGGTGCAGCAGGGATCATCGCTACCAATACAACCATCGACTACTCTTTAACAGAACATGCAAAAGATTTTGGTGGGATAAGCGGTGCACTACTTACAGAAAAATCTTACGCACTCTTTAGAGCCATAGGAAAAGAACTCTATGGAAAGACACTTCTCATTTCAGTGGGAGGTATAGACTCGGCTGAAGAAGCATACAAACGTATAAAAGCCGGTGCATCACTTGTACAAGTTTATTCTATGTTGGTATACAGAGGTCCAGCACTTATCAAAGAAATTAATGAAGGTATTATACAATTGTTAAAGAAAGATGGGTACACTCATATTTCTGAAGCAATTGGAGCAGATTGGAAATAATGAAAAATTTATTACTTATATTACTATTTACAGGGGTAACAATGGCTAACTCTTTGCCAAAACATTTTACAAAAACACTTAAGAACGATATGCAGATCGTTGTCATACCTATGGATAATGACTCGGGTGTTATCACAACAGATATCTACTATAAAGTAGGAAGCAGAAATGAAGTGATGGGAAAAAGTGGAATGGCACATATGCTTGAACATCTTGCCTTTAAATCTACCGATAAACTTAAAGAAGGTGAATTTGACGTTATCGTCAAAAGCAGAGGTGGAGTCAATAATGCTTCAACAGGTTTTGACAAGACCCACTACTACATCAAGACAGCCTCGAAAAATCTTGCACTGAGCCTTGATCTGTTCTCTGAACTTATGCATAACCTGAAGCTTACTGATGAAGAGTTCCAAAAAGAGCGTGATGTTGTAGCAGAAGAGAGACGTCTTCGTACAGACAATAACCCTATGGGATACCTCTATTTTAGAGTATTTAATACACACTTCACCTACCATCCTTACCACTGGTTGCCTATAGGTTTCATGGAAGATATTTTGTCTTGGAAGATAGAAGACATTAGAGACTTTTATCAACGCTACTACCAGCCAAGTAATGCTATTTTGGTCGTTGCTGGAGATATTACTCCAGAAGAAGTCTTTAAAGAGGGTGAAAAATATTTTGGAAACATCAAGAATGAATATGCCATACCTGAGGTCACGGCAATAGAACCTAAAGTAGACGGTGCAAAAAGAGCAGTACTTCATAAAGAGAGTAATCAGGTAGATACCCTGGCTATCACCTATGCTATACCAAATTATGAACATGAAGATCAAGTGACACTGTCTGCGATAAGTCATATACTCTCTTCTGGTAAAAGTTCTCGTTTTGAAAAAACACTAGTAAATGAAAAGCACCTCGTTAACACAATCTATGGATACAATATGGAACTAAAAGACCCTGGTGTATTTCTTATCATGGCAATGTGTTCTCCCGGTATTACCCCTGATGTAGTTGAAAAAGAAATTCTTGCGGAACTGGAAAAACTTAAAGATGGTGATGTTACGCAGGCAGAACTTAACAAAGTTAAGATCAACACAAAAGCAGAATATATCTACTCATTAGAGAGTTCATCTTCTGTTGCAGGTCTCTATGGTGATTACTATGTGAAGGGAAATATAGAACCTTTACTTGAATATGAAGAGAAATTAGATAAAATTACACTCAAAGATATTCAAGACACTGCAAAAAAGTATTTTGATCATAACTTTTCAACCACAGTCATACTGAAAAAGAATTAGGATATCAAAGATGAATAATTACATTACTGGTGCAACTACTGCACTGATCACACCATTTAAAAATGGCACCCTGGATGAAGCAACATATGCTAAACTCATTCAAAGACAGATAGATAACGGTATAGATGCGGTATGTCCTGTAGGTACTACAGGTGAGTCTGCAACGTTAAGTCATGATGAGCATAAAAGATGTATTGAGATCGCTGTTGAAGTTTGTAAAGGTACTTCTGCAAAGGTACTTGCAGGTGCAGGATCTAATGCAACACATGAAGCTATAGACATCGCTAAACATGCTGAGGCATGTGGTGTTGATGCAGTTTTTTCTGTAAGTCCATACTATAACAAACCTAGTCAAGAAGGTCTTTACCAGCATTACAAAGCCATCGCCTCTGCAGTCAAAGTACCATTTATGCTTTATAATGTACCAGGACGTACCGGTGTAGATGTCTTACCTGATACAGTAAAAAGACTTTTTGATGATGTAGAAAATATTATGGGTATCAAAGAAGCAACAGGTTCTATTGAACGTACCGTTGAGCTTTTGGCAAAAGTACCTGACCTTTATGTTTTCTCTGGTGATGATGCTATCGATTTCCCTATTTTAGCCAGTGGAGGGAAAGGGATCACTTCTGTAACATCCAACCTATTGCCAGATATGAAAGCAGAGCTTGCACATGCGGCACTTGAAGGTGACTTTGTAAGGTCTAAAGCCATTAATGATGAACTCTTTGAGATCAACAAAGTACTTTTCTGTGAAAGTAACCCTATACCTATCAAGGCCGCAATGTACATTGCAGGACTTACAGATACACTGGAGTATAGACTTCCACTTGTCGCCCCAAGCAGTGAGAATATGAAGAAGATCGAAGAAGTCATGAAAAAATACAAAATTGTAGGAGCGTAATATGTCAAACATGAAAGGTAAGACTCTTGTTATCACAGGAGCAACCAAAGGTATTGGTAAATCAGTTGCAGAGAAATTTGCACAGAATGGTGTGAACATCGCATTTACATACAACTCCAACAAAGAATCTGCTGAAGTAATCGCAGCAGATCTAGAGAGTAAATATGGTGTGAAAGCAAAAGCATACCCTCTAAATATTTTAGAGCTTGATGGATTTAAACCACTTTTCCAAGCTATAGATGAAGATTTTGATAGAGTAGATTTCTTTGTATCAAACGCAATGATCTATGGCCGTCCTGTTGTTGGCGGTTATGGTAAATTTATGAAACTTAGACCTGCAAAAGGTTTAACGAACATCTATACTGCAACAGTAGGTGCTTTTGTTCGTGGTTCACAGGAGGCTGCTGTACGTATGGAAAAAGTGGGTGGCGGTGCCATCGTAACACTTTCATCAACTGGTAACCTTATTTACATCGAGAACTATGCAGGTCATGGTACAAACAAAGCAGCTGTTGAAGCAATGAGCCGTTACGCTGCAGTAGAGCTTGGTGATATGGGCATTAGAGTAAATGCCGTATCTGGTGGGCCAATTGATACTGATGCACTTAAAGCATTTACAAACTATGAAGAAGTGAAAGCTGAAACGATCAAACGTTCAGCCGTAAACAGAATGGGAAGCCCTGATGACCTTGCTGGATCAGTCTATTTCCTTTGTACAGAAGAAGCATCATGGATCACAGGGCAAACACTTGTGGTTGATGGTGGAACAACATTTAGATAAGCCCTCTATAGGAGCAAAAATGAATAAAGCACAAATATTTAACATTCCAAATATCTTGGCATTTATTCGCCTACTTCTTGCTCCTATTATGTTTCTTTTTTTAGTCAACCAGGATGCCTCTATTTTTGAGGGTATCCATAAATCCTGGTTAAACTATTTTGCAGCCTTTATTTTTGTGGTTGCCTCCGCTACTGACTTTTTCGATGGCTACATTGCACGTACTTTCGATCAGATCACAACTTTGGGTAAAATACTTGACCCTCTTGCAGATAAGATGCTGACACTCGCTGGTTTTCTAGGTTTAATGATGATCGGGTCTGCTTCACCATGGGCTATCTTTCTCATCATCACACGTGAACTGTTCATCACAGGACTTCGTGTCTCAGCTGTAGCAGAAGGTATAGACATTGCTGCATCATGGATGGGTAAGGTCAAAACAGTTGTTCAGATGATAGCCATTGGTTTCCTACTGATGGAATGGCCTTTTGGAGAAACACTGCTTTGGATCGCTGTAGCACTTACACTCTACTCAGGTTATGAGTATGTAAGAGACTTCTTCAAAAATATACCTAGTGAATCTCATAAATAATCCTAAATAGCCAATTGCCTAAAAATTAATCAACTCTTCGTTCATTTTTTGTTAACCCTATGTTAAAATTACTTATCCAAAAAATATAACAAGGAAATAACATGAAATTAACAAAATTAAGTTTAGTAGCCGCATTAGCTGCAAGTACAGCATTCGCAGGTGGGGATATCGCTCCAGTAGAACCTATGGTAGAAGCTCCTGCTCCAGTAGTAGTAGAATCAGCCGTAGAGATCAGTGCAAACCTCGCAATTACAAGTAACTATGTATGGAGAGGTATGACTCAAACAGCTAACTCACCAGCTGTTCAAGGTGGTCTTGACCTTGGGTACAATGGTTTTTACCTTGGAACATGGGGTTCAAATGTTGAATTTGGAGATACATCCAATAACCTAGAAGCAGACTTCTACGCAGGATATGCAGGTGAAGTAGGTGGTTTCGGATATGATATTGGATATATCTACTATGCATACCCAAATGAATCAGATGCATTTAACTTTGATGAAGCATATGTTGGTCTTAGTTATGACTTTGATGTAGCTGCTGTAAATGGTAAATACTCATTTGGTCTAGATTCTGAAAATGACACAACTGATTACTGGGAAGTAGGTGCTTCTGCTGGGTTACCAATGGATTTTACTCTTGCTGCTAGTTATGGTGACTATGATGAAGTTGGAACAAACTATCTTGTTTCACTTGCAAAAACATTTGGTAAATTTGAAGTTACTCTAGCTTATACTGATTTTGAAGCTGAAGTTGGTGATTATGAAGAAGATCATATTGTTGCCTCGATCAGCACAAGTTTTTAATCTTTAGACAGATCATTAGTTTTCTCCCAAACGTTTGAATACATCACTCTCCTTCTCCTGGAGAGTGTTTGGGATTTTATCTTCCATAAAGATATCTCTACATTCACTTCATAAACAAATTGATTAAAATTTAATCAACAAATCCATTTACTTTTCATTAACTTTATAATATAATGTATTCATATTTTAATTATAAGGAAATAAAATGAAACTAACAAAACTTAGTTTAGTAGCTTTATTGGCTATAAACACTGCATTTGCGGGTGGTAACTTTGGAACAAAAGCAGTTGAACCAGCAGTTGACGCGGTGGCTGAAATACCGACAGTGGAAGAATCTCCATTAGAAATATCTGCAAATCTTGCTATCGCATCTAATTACGTATGGAGAGGTATGACCCAATCACATAACTCACCAGCTGTTCAAGGTGGTCTTGACCTTGGGTACAATGGTTTTTACCTTGGAACATGGGGTTCAAATGTTGATTTTGGAGATACTAACAACAACTTAGAAGCAGACTTTTATGCAGGATATGCAGGTGAAGTTAATGGTTTTGGATATGACCTAGGATACATCTACTATGCTTATCCAAATGAATCAGATGCATTTAACTTTGATGAAGCATATGTTGGTGTTAGTTATGACTTTGATATAGTTGCTGTAAATGGTAAATATTCATTTGGTCTAGATTCTGAGAATGACACAACTGATTACTGGGAAGTAGGAGCTTCTGCTGGATTACCGATGGATATGACTCTTGCTGCTAGTTATGGTGATTATGATGAAGTTGGAACAAACTATCTTGTATCTCTTGCAAAAACATTTGGTAAGTTCGAGATCACAGTAGCTTATACTGACTTTGATGCAGAGACAGGTGGAAAAGATGAAGATCACATTATAGGTACTATCAGTACAAGTTTTTAATTTGTAAACTACTCTAACAATTTTTATCTCATGGGTTTGTATACCCTACTCTCCATTTTGGAGAGTATTTGAGATATTTCCTAACTACGCTTACTAATAGAGTCTCTCTAATAATTTATCCATCTTCATTTTTGCTCTTTGTAAAAGCAATACACTCTTATCTGACAATTTACCATCTTCAGACATCGGCATCATCATAAAGTGTTTGATCGTTTCTATAAGCTCTTTCGTTTCACGGATCTCAGTATAGGACTTTTCATGATATTCTGTACTCTTCTTTTGCTCACCCTCTACGTATAATATACGTTCAAGCTTTCCTTTTTGCTCAATGAAAAGTACTTCATACATTTTTAAAGTTTCTATACTATCTTTCATGTGTGCATCAACTTTGTCCATTTCTGTTTTACAATCCTCTTTCGCTTCCGTATAAAGTTCTGCTTCTGTAAATTGTTTGACTGCAAAATGCAAGTTGGCATTTCCTTTTAAAGCTGTACGGATCAGATAAATGAGTACTGTTACAAATAATACTGCTGCTACAAACACTGCAATACCGACATAATAATTATCTAAACCCACAAAAGTAGAAAATGTTGTCATAATATTTTGGGTACGTTCTGGTGAAGGGATCTTTGTCACATCAAGGGTAATACCTAATTTTTCTGTTGCAAGATAGATCAAACCAACAGCAGTTGCTGCACCGGCAAATAAAGCATATATAAAACCTGTAAACCTACCGCTTGAAACACTTTTTATGGGCATTGGTGGTAAATCTTCTTTTGATTCAAAGACCACACTACCTGGATCTTCTTCCAGTCTTACACTAATGTTACTACCTGTTCTACCAAGTAAATCAGTACAAACTTCCAATCCGCCTTTGTTCAATGATCTTTTTGCATTGTCATATTCTTTTAGATCAGAAACAAGTAAAAGTTTACACTCTTCTGTCTGCGCTTCTGCATTATGGACAATGTTTCTGGCTTTTTCAACATATTCAAGTGCCTGTACATGTTTTTTCACCTTTTTTTCTTTAGGAAAGTTATCTTGGTACTCATCCAGATCTTCAATACTTTCTTCTACATTCTCTACGATCTCTTCTGAAGTATTCTCAACTTTTGTTTCATTTTTTTCATTCATTTGACATCCTTATATTCTTATATTCTATCCAATATTTTTTATTATATTTTTAATTTATATCAATTTTCCACAACTCTTCGATATAATTCATAATAATTAACATTAACATGAATTGTAAGGAATTTTATGAGCATTTTAGTCGCACTTTTAGTATTGTCGGTACTTATCTTTTTTCATGAGTTAGGCCACTTTACTGCAGCTCGCTTTTTTGGTGTACGTGTAGATGTATTTAGTATCGGTTTTGGAAAAAAACTTTTTACAAAAAAAATAGGCGATACAGACTGGAGTCTCTCAGCTATACCTCTTGGCGGCTATGTCAAAATGAAAGGTCAGGATGATGCAGATCCTACAAAGATCTCTTATGATGAAGATTCTTATAATGTAAAAAAACCGTGGCAACGTATTATTATCTTACTTGCCGGTCCTTTTGCAAATTTTTTACTTGCATTCATCCTTTACTTTGCCATTGCCAATATGGGTGTACCAAAATTATTGCCTTATGTTGGTAAAGTCAGTGAAAATTCACCTGCCTACCAGGCAGGATTGACAAAAGAAGACAAGATCGTACAAGTCAATGGACATAACATACGATTCTGGGAAAATATAGGTACAAATATCAATGAGGCCCAAGGCGGGATCACACTTATCATTGAACGTGATCAACAACTTATTACACTACAGATAGTTCCAAAGCTCATAGAGGACAAAAATCTCTTTGGAGAGAAGATCACAAGACGGATCATTGGTATTTCACCCTCAGGGAAACAGACTACTGTCTATTTTGGTCTTATAGATGGACTGGATTATGCATGGGAAGAAACAAAGAAAGCCTCACTTCTTATCGTCCAGTCTGTACAAAAGCTTATTACGGGTGTAGTAAGTTCAGATAAATTAGGTGGTATCATTACAATAGTAGATGTCACTGCGGAGGCAAGTTCAGCAGGCTTACTCGCACTCTTCTTTTTCACAGCACTTATCTCTGTGAACCTAGGTGTACTTAACCTACTTCCAATCCCTGCATTAGACGGCGGACACATTATGTTCAATCTTTATGAAATGTTCACAGGAAGAACAGCTTCTGACAAGGTCATGATGTACATTACCATAGTTGGGTGGGCACTGCTCATTTCACTTATGATGTTAGGATTGTATAATGATATCAACAGACTTATGGATAAATAGGAGATAGACAAATGGGTATTTTAGATAAAGAACAACTCAGAGCAAATTTAGATGAAGTGATATGGAATATTGAAGAAGCACGGATTACAGTGAGTGAACACCATATTGTAAAACTGGTTACTGTAGCCAAATATACAGAGGAAGAGAACATCAAAACACTATATGAACTTGGACAACGTGCTTTTGGTGAGAATCAGGTACAACAACTTAAAGAACGTATGAATACACTTGAAGATCTCCCACTAGAGTGGCACATGATAGGTGCACTGCAAAAAAACAAGATAAATAACCTCATTGACCTACGCCCTACTCTTATGCAGTCTGTGGACAGTATGGAACTGGCTACTGAACTAAATAAAAAGCTCTTAGCAAAAGAGAGGAAAATGAACTGTCTTTTACAAATAAATGCAGCTAATGAAGAGAGTAAATCCGGAGTAAGTACTGAAGAAGCTTTTGATATCTACCAAACCATTCAAGAGTCTTGCCCTCAAATAAACCTTAAAGGTGTCATGACCATAGGTGCGCACAGCGAAGATACCAAGCTTATACAACATAGCTTTGAATCAACATATAATATCTATGATAAACTCCAAAAAGAAGGTGCTACTATCTGTTCGATGGGTATGAGCTCTGATTACACCCTTGCAATCAAATGCGGTTCAAACTTGGTGAGAGTTGGTTCTGCACTTTTCAAATAATACATCCTACTACTCCTATTTTGAAATAGGAGTAACTTTCTCCTATTATTCATAACATTCTCATTTTATTAAGTATAATTTTATTATTAAATACATATACTAAATCTATATATATTAAAAAACTTTATACTTAAGGTCAATGATGGAATTTTCTTTACTGATAATACTCTACTACGGGATACTCCATGCACTAGGACCTGACCATCTCTCGGCTATTGCTCTCTTTTCTATAGGGAAAAAGAAAAAAGAAACTTTTTTACTGAGTATCCTTTTTGCCACAGGGCATGGACTTATGCTCTATTTACTGGCACTCTTTGTGGGACAGATAGCAGATGAAAGCATCTTACAGTATGGAGATATCATCTCCTCTGGAGTGATACTGCTCATGGGCTTATACCTGGTTTATCTAGCCATTACAAATAAAATACGTATAGATAACCATGAACACCACAAACATACCCATACACATATCTACTATCAGGATGCACATATGCATGATAAAAGTATGCTTGTTACCCTTGGACTGCTTATGGGTGTAGGTGGTATACGTGGTATGTTGGTAACCCTTAGTATTATCTCTCATCAATCAGTAGGTATAGAAATGGTATTTGCCTTTATCTTAGGTGTGAGTATCGTCTTTATACTTTTTGGCTACTTTATATACCTTATCAACAGTAGCTTCATACGTTCAGCCAATGCTCTACGCTATGGTATATTATCAGTAGGTCTTATCTCTGTTGCCATCGGCAGCTATAATCTATTAGGAGTTTCCAATGTCATGTAACACTTTACAAGATGCACTATCATCAGAACTTGTCCTCAATGCAAAAGATATAGATACAGTCAAACAGCTCCTCATAAATGGTGCAGATATAAATTATCAGTCTGAAGATGGATGGTGTTTACTTTTTGAACTTATCTCTTTAAATGCCTATGAAGAGATAGAATCACTACGTCAGCAAAGATTCAATATAGATCTAAAAGATACAAAAGGCAGATCGGCACTTTTTTGGGCGATACATTATAAACATGAAACAGTGATACAAGTACTTTTAACCATGGGACTCAATTTACAAGAAAATGTCTCAGAGGAGTTACCCTCACTACATTATGCAGTCTATCAAAACACACCACAGATCGTGCAGTTACTTTTAGATACAGGGGTAGATCTTGAGTCTACTGACCCATATCAGAATACAGCATTGGATTATGCAATGATGTATGAAAATAAAACAATGATAGATCTGTTAATATCAAGAGGTGCAGTAGTACCAATTTAGATGACACTTGGTCATTTAAGTTGGTAGTATACGTACCTAATAACACACTATAAAAGGATAAAAAATGTTTAAACTAAAAGAAGTAAAAGCGCATTGTGATGTGCCTTGTGGAATATACGATCCAAGTGCTGCACAGATCGCAGCACTTTCTGTGATCAGAATGGTTGACCTTATGAATGCAGCAGATAAATCTGATGATCTATCATACCATAATGATATGGCAAGATATGTTGCCGTTAAAGAGACTGAGGCTATTAAATGTAAGAATGAGATAAACATTATCTGGGGTGATTTCATTAAACCTCCGCATCTTGCTGTTAATCCAGACATCCATACGGTTGCACACAATATTATGATGTTAGGTGGAGCTGCAAAACAGCATGCTTCACGTGAAAAAGCTATGGAACTTCTAGCAGAAGTCAACAAGTTTGCAGAAATTTTCTGGAAAATTAAAGGTGTTGAGACAAAAGTAGCCAAGTCTCCATATGCTCCAAATGAAGATGTGGTATATCCTGTACTTTAATGCTTCAACTTTTTAAGATATCCGGTGACTCTCTCTACCCATTTTATAAAAATGGAGAGAGAGTTGTTTGCCGTAAAGTATTTCGCAGTACGCATATCAATATAGACGACACTGTGGTCTTTGAAAAAGAGAACTATGGCATGATGATAAAAAAAGTGACTGCTATTGATACAAATGCTTATTTTGTAGAGGGGACAGACCCTTTAAGCATAGATAGTCGAAACTTTGGAGCACTCGAGAAAAGTGCCATAAAGTATAAAGTAATATTTAAATTTTAAGAAGCTACTGCTTCTTGACAATGACTACATACACCATAAAGATTGATCTGTTGTTTACATAGAGAGAAATTCTCATTTTTTGTCATAGCATTAAATAATTGATCTGCAGCTATGTTATGCGGTTTATCTTCTACTTCACCACACTCTGTACATACCAAATGGATATGGTCTGATTTTAAAAGTTCATACTTGGCCTTTTGTCCAGTGATAGGTACTTCAACCAATACACCTTTCTCCACCATTAATATAATATTTTTATACACCGTTGCCAGTGATAGTGAGGGATGTGTTTTCATTACTTTTTCATAGATATCATCAATGGTCATATGACCATAATGTTCTATACTTTCAAGGATATTCATACGTTGAAAAGTAGCTTTGAGTCCACACTCTTTAAGCAGTGTTGCATAATCTGTCATGAATTCTCCTTTTGAAATATATAAATAAGTTTACATGTATAAACTCATTTATACATTCCCAAGCCAAAAGCTTAGGAAATGTATGGCGTCCTGATTACAGGTCACCCTCGTGTTTTGCAAGATATTCTGCAACACCTTCAGTGTCAGCTTTCATACCTTCGTCACCTTTAACCCAACCAGCAGGACAAACTTCACCATGTTCATTAGTAAATAACATTGTATCTACCATTCTGATCATTTCATCGATGTTTCTACCAAGTGGAAGGTCATTAATAACTGCGTGTCTTACTGTACCGTCAGCATCAATAAGGAAAGAACCTCTAAGAGCTACTGCTTCATCAAGAAGAACGTCGTAATCTCTAGCAATTTGCTTAGAAAGGTCTGCTACAAGTGGCATATCAACTCTACCGATACCACCTTCAGCTACTGCTGTTTCTCTCCATGCAAAGTGTGAGAATTGACTATCAACAGATACACCGATGATATTTACGCCTCTTTCTCTAAATTCTTTAGCTCTGTGTGAAAATGCAATGATTTCTGATGGACATACAAATGTAAAGTCCAATGGATAGAAGAAAAGTACCGCACCCTTTTCGCCTAGGTTTTCCATAAGATTAAAATCTTCTACGATCTGTCCGTCTGCAAGTACAGCCGCTGCTGTGAAATCTGGAGCTTTTTTAGTTACTAACATGTTATTTCCTTAAATGATAATTTTTATTAACAAGGAAATATTATCTTAATATAATTAATACAAAGTTAATGTACATAAAATTTGTTTTATATTAACACATCATCATTACTTTAATCTCAATTAGGGGAATCCAAATTATACAAGTGCTTATCTCCATAGAATAAGGCATATATTATAACTGAGTATCAAACACTAACTCTCGAACAGGAAAATCCTTTTATCAATCTTTATATTTTAAAAATGAGATTAATAACGGTAGAAAATGATTTAAAATAGATTTATTTCTAATCGCATACTTTGTATAACCAAACCATTGGTCAATATTTAATTTATATGCATCTTTTCCATCTATTC
>JADGDL010000089.1:299-672 GCA_016744875.1 Sulfurovum sp. | reverse complement strand
CTCAAGTGCTTATTTATTTCTACCTACGCACTTTCAGTCTTTAGATAATAGAGTACGAGATTTCTACTTTAAATTTCGTGGTCCACAAAAAGCGAGTGATGATGTAGTCATAATTGATATAGATGAAAAAAGCATTAAAGAACTAGGGCAGTGGCCATGGGAAAGAGACAAGTTCGCTAAAATACTTACAAATCTCACTAACTCTGGTGCTGGAATTATTGGTCTGGATATTGTTTTTGCAGAAGCAGATAAAACTTCTCCAC
This sequence comes from Sulfurovum sp., assembly GCA_016744875.1. Classification (GTDB taxonomy): domain Bacteria; phylum Campylobacterota; class Campylobacteria; order Campylobacterales; family Sulfurovaceae; genus Sulfurovum. The sequence continues at coordinate 409 of JADGDL010000089.1, read as the reverse complement.
ATAAGTTTGCAAAAAAATGGGGAATAGAGAAAAAAAACTTACCTGATTATGATTTAGTTTTATCTAAAGCTGTTGCTAATACACCAACAATTTTAGGTTATGTATTTGAC
>JADGDL010000089.1:0-289 GCA_016744875.1 Sulfurovum sp. | reverse complement strand
ACAACACAAATGAAGCACCGCAAATTCCTGCCATATTTATAGAAAAAAATAAACCAAATAGAGATTTTTTAGCAAGTGCACAGGGCGTTTTAACCAACCTGGAAGTTATACAAAATGCTGGATACTCTAGTGGTTATATGAATAATATTCCTGATGAAACAGGAATAATAAGAAGTGTTCCTCTGCTTATAAAATATGATTTTGAAGTTTATCCTTCTCTTGCATTTGAAATGTATCGTATAGCTGTTGAGTCTAGTAAAGTTTTGGTATCTTATAGTGAGACTGGTAT
>JADGDL010000088.1:408-679 GCA_016744875.1 Sulfurovum sp. | reverse complement strand
GTATTGTGAGTGATACGATTAGTTGTTTAGATGAATATAATCTCAAAATTATTGCGGAGGTGATGCTTGATGTACATTTAGCCTTTGCAACAATCAATGAAGATATTAGAAAAATTACAAAAATTTATTCTAAAGATATTGCTTTTGGACAATGTCGTCTTTTTTTACAAGATCTTGGTTTAGATAATGTAGAGCTTGTACCAGTAGAGTCTACAGCCAAAGCAGCGAAAATGGCAGCAGAAGATGATAAAGCTGCATCTCTTTGTCCATC
>JADGDL010000088.1:0-398 GCA_016744875.1 Sulfurovum sp. | reverse complement strand
GCTTTGTCCCTCAATCGCTGCAAAACTTTATAATTTGCCAATACGTTTTAATAATGTTGAAGATGACAGTAATAACAGAACACGATTTTTCATAGTTTCAAATTTTGAAAATGCACCTTCTGGTGATGATAAAACCTCGCTACTTGTAAGACTTTCAAATAAACCAGGTTCTTTGGTAGATTTTTTAAATAATTTTGAGGCAGCTGGTATTAATCTTACAAAAATTAAATCGCATATTGTTGAAGGTGAATCACTCTTTTTTATAGAGTTTCATGGACATCAAGATGATACAAATGTAATACCTATTTTAGAAAAAATGAAAGATGAAATAAAGATATTAGGCTCCTATGTTAGAGAGACTGATGATGTGTAGCCGAAAGAATGTACTAGGAGTATAT
>JADGDL010000087.1 GCA_016744875.1 Sulfurovum sp. | reverse complement strand
GGTAAATTCCGTTGTCCTCCAGCTCCATTTGAAAGAGCTGCAATGATCGCAGAATTTATGAAAAAAGAAGATATTGCTGGTAAAGTAATTATTCTTAACCCTAAAAACAAATTTGCTAAAGCAAAAGCGTTTAAAGAATCTTGGAAAGAAATTTATGGCGATATGATCGTACATATGGATTTCTGTGAAGTTGATTCTGTAGATACTGATGGTAAAACTATCCACTTTACACAAAAAGTAGCTACTGGTAAGAAAGATGAAGATGGCGATATGATCATGAAGAAAGTTAAAAAATCTCATGCATACCAAGTTTGTAACTTAATCGTTGACCATAAAGCTTCTCCAGTTGTTCAAATGGCAACACTTAAAACTACTGCTGATGCATTCAAAAAAGTTAAAATGAACGGTTGTTCTTTCCAAACTGCAACTGATAAAGATGTTTACGCAGTTGGTGATATTGTTGGTCATGGTATCCCACCATCAGGTCAAACTGCTGTATGGGCTGGTAAACAATGTGCTGCTGAAATTGCTCACCGTTTACATGGTAAATCATATACTCTTGGTGTTAAAACTACACCAGTTAAAGCGGCTAACGTATGTTTCTCAATGGTTGGTGATGGACCAGAAGAAGGGATTATGGTTACTCACGACTTTAGCTGGACTGGTAAAGTTATCAAAGGTAAAGGTCATGTACCTAAAGCTCCAAG
>JADGDL010000086.1 GCA_016744875.1 Sulfurovum sp. | reverse complement strand
GTATACAGTTGTTATGTGTAAAGTGAGTGTACTCATACAGTCAAGATTAAACTCTCAATGTCAATACTATTACTAGATATTAAACTATAGCATTAAATCACGTATATAAGGAGTGTTCCGAGTATATAAATTTATAAAATATGTAATTTATTTATAAAACCTATAGATTTACTTGACTATGGAAAATATTTAAGCTAGAATACACCCATAAATATAAAAGCACTTGTAAAAACCCTAGAAAGTTTACAATGGACAAGGGCATTAGATATTTTCAGCGATTTGTTGTCTCCCCTATATTGTTAATAAAAAGCTAAGAATGTCAATGTGTAAATGAATCTAGGGTCTTTAGAGGTGCTTTATTATAAATATATAAAATTATTTTAGGAAATTATTATGGCACAAGTTTGTCCAATATCATCAAGAAGAGTAGATGCAAATATGGTACGTGTCATTTCTTTTCAAGTGGCATTAGTAACAGTGATATTACTTATTACGCAAGAGAGTATTTTTGCGGCAATATTACTGTTTGATTTTTTCATGAGAACAGTTCGTCAATCACATTTAAGTCCTTTCCATATGATAAGTAAGTTCATTTTAACAGGATGGGGTGTGGCTCCTAAATTATGTGATGAATCACCAAAAAGATTTGCACTCTATATGGGTTTGGTTATTTCACTCTTTTTATTGGTTTTTTATGTAGCTGGTTTTACAACATTTGCTACAATC
>JADGDL010000085.1 GCA_016744875.1 Sulfurovum sp. | reverse complement strand
GTAATAAACTTAAAACGCCCCTTTGGAGCTTCACTATAAAGTTCATCCCTCCATATCGGCATAGGGTCAACATTTCTTTTTGCCATAGAAGACAAATAGCATTCAACTTTTCCGGACTCTGTTCCAAGATTTTTCTTTAATGCAGCCATAGCTTTTTCGTCTATACAAGTATCTTGTACATCAATTTTTTCTCCACCCGGAGTAGTATAATACTTTTTTTCTTCTGGATAATACTGATACTCATTTTCTGAAAGTTTTTTAAAGTATTCATCCATATAAGGATAAAACACACCTTTTTCTTTGAGTGTTTTATAGGCTTCTTCACCATACCCATCAACAATAATTTCTTTATTTATCTCTTCTTGTGTATGTTCATAAGCAAGACTTAAATCATAAGCATCATCTTCATAAACATCTTCATATTCACTATCTGCAATTTTTTCTTGTACATACTCATCATGTTTTGCTGTAATTGCAAATAATGGTCTCGATATTTTTTTACTTAAACCTTTTATAATCTCAAAAAGTGGTTTTGTGTCATACATAGGATCCACTACCTTGTTTCTTAAAACTATTGCTGGTTGTGTACCTCCAAAAGACTTTACAGGGTCTTCACGCTCTAAGTATGTACACTCAGGTAAAATAACATCTGACATCATAACAGTATCACTAGGCATAGTGTCAATTGTTACAACCAAGTCCATCATTTCATACATTTTTCTTGTCTTTGCTACAT
>JADGDL010000084.1 GCA_016744875.1 Sulfurovum sp. | reverse complement strand
CAGGGAATCTCTGATGAATTGAAAAAAGTACAAGATAAATTAAGTGAAACTATTTCTCTTAAAAAAGAAGCTTTAGCTAAAATTTCAGACGCAGAGAAATTTGCAGATGAATTAGAGAATAGCGCTAAAAAAGAGAATAAGATCATTAATGACAACATGATGGTACAGTGTGATGTTGAACTAGAAACACTAGATAAACAGCAATCTGCATTAATAGAGTTCGAACAGAGAAAAATGGTTCGTACTGTTGTTGAAGATGTATTGAATGAAGTTCTGAAACAGAGTAGTGATAGTTTTGATAAAAAAGCTATGGCTGATGTGATCTTAAAGAAGGTGGCATAGATGGAAGAATTAATTGCAAAAAGATACATAAAAGCTATTAGTAGTAGTGCGGATAAAGCATCATTACAAAATATGGCAAGTGTATTTTCTGTTTTAGCAGATTCTTTTAAAGAAGATAAATTTGTACAAATCATAGATAACCCCAATGTAAGTTCAAATGATAAATCAGAAATCCTATTAGAAGCTGTTGCATCAGCTGATTCTAGTCAAGTAAATAATTTAATTAAACTACTTGTTGAAAATAAACGTATCAGTATTATTCCTGCAATTGCGCAAGAATTAAATAAAGATATAGCACGTTCAACAAAAACTTATAAGGGCATTGTTTATAGTGACACTAAGATTACTATAAAAACAATGAAAGAATTAAGTGATGGTTTAGGTAAGAGATTTGATTCAAAAATCTCATTGAC
>JADGDL010000083.1 GCA_016744875.1 Sulfurovum sp. | reverse complement strand
ACCTTTTGAGATAGGTGCTATGGTAAAGGAGATGAGTGAATACACTAAAGATAGAGCCATCATCTCTGTACATAACCATAACGATTTAGGTTTAGGTGTGGCAAACTCTTTAGAATCCGTTATCAATGGTGCGAGACAGATCGAATGTACTATCAACGGTTTAGGTGAACGTGCAGGAAATGCTGCTTTGGAAGAGATCGTTATGGCATTAAAGACGCGTTCGGATGTCTTTACTAACTATGAGACAAATATCAACACAAAAGAGATATACCCGTCAAGCCGTTTGATAGCCAATATCACAGGTATAGAACCACAACCAAACAAAGCCATCGTTGGTAAAAATGCTTTTGCTCATGAGTCTGGCATACATCAAGATGGTATGTTGAAAAACAAAGAGACCTATGAGATCATCCGACCAGCAGACATTGGTTTAGATATGGATGATACCTTGGTATTAGGTAAACACTCGGGACGTGCAGCCTTTAAAGATAAATTACGTAAATTAGGGTTTACTTTGGATGATCATGATTTAAACGCTTCTTTTGAACGATTCAAGATCTTGGCTGATAGAAAAAAAGAGATCTATGATGATGATTTAAGAGCATTAGTCACCAATGAAATGACCAAAGCTACACAAGTTTATGAATTAGTCTCTTTGCAATTAATGGACTGCTCAGATGGTGTACCCTCAGCTGCTGTCAGAATACGTAAAGATAACAACGAAATCATCGAAGCAGGTATAGGTGAAGGTACCATAGATG
>JADGDL010000082.1 GCA_016744875.1 Sulfurovum sp. | reverse complement strand
TTGTAATACGCCCTGGAACTACATCTTCTTTCATACGGAAAGCAGGTACGAACCATGCATGTATAACATCGTTAAGTGGCGCAGTCATCTCTAAGATTATATTTTGTCCTTTTGGAACGTATAAGCCTCTTTGTACTCCACCAAGTTTTTTGTCATATACAGAAGTGATTTTATGAACATGTCCAGATTTATTCGCTGGGTATTCGTATTTCCATTTCCATTTAGAACCTTCTACTTGAACAACAATACTTTCACTCTCTGCAGGCATAGTTCTTAATGCTTGCATTGAAGTATAACCATAGTAGAAAAGTACCATTAACATTGCAGTTGGAATCAGTGTCCATGCAATTTCAAGTGCCGTGTTGTGTGTTACGTTTTCAATATCTTCATTTTTAACGTTACTTTCTCTATATTTCCATGCAAAATAAACCATTGGAATAATAACAGATAATCCTAAGACTATTGATATCCAAAAGTTCAACCAAAATGCGTGGTCTACATCGGCAGCAAATGTTGCTGCGCGAGCGTCAAATCCTTGTAAACTATTACTCATGTTTACTCCCCTTAGTGTGTTGCTGGTGCTGAAGTATGCGCTTCTGCCCCAGATGCTGCAGCTGAGATATGACTTTCAGCTCCAAATTGGAAATTGGCTACATCTACGCCAATAACGATAACAAAGAATACCAATACAATGAACATAGAAAAAAGTGCCATTATTCCAATCAATGTCTCACCTTTTAAGTGCATATAAAACATTACAATC
>JADGDL010000081.1 GCA_016744875.1 Sulfurovum sp. | reverse complement strand
ATACCAGTTTTACCCATGACTTCATTTCTGCTACCAACTTTGTAAAAGATGTCAGTACTGATAACATTTGTAGAGTTTTCAAGTGGGATTACAACAATTTGTAAACCATTTTTTAGTGTTTTCGTTTCGTAACTTGGTAATGATGAAGACATATGATGTATCTCACTTTTGTTTGATTTTGATTTTGTTTCTTGTTTTTGTTCATTGTTATAATCGATAAATGGTGTACTTAGAAGTAAACTAGAACTCATTAAAATAGTAGCTATAATTTTCATAGTTATGCTCTATCTGCGCCGATGGCTTCTGTGATGTTTGTATAACCATCTGCTTTTAAAAGCTCAATAAGCTCTTTGTTTATATTCATAATCATATCAGGACCATGAAATACAAGACCGCTGTATATTTGAACTAAAGATGCTCCAGCCTTTATACGTTTGTATGCTTCTTCAGCCGAGTCAATCCCACCAACTGAAATAAGCACAGTTTTTCCAAAAAGCTCATTAGCAACAGCATCAAAGATTTTAAAACTTTGCTCTTTTAAAACAGCACCACTTAATCCACCGATATCTTTAGGCTCTTTCACCAAAGAGTAATCAATTGTTGTGTTTGTAGCAATGATGCCATCAGCACCTTTTTCTACAGCCATTTTTGTTAGGTTGACTGCATCTTCTATTTCCATATCTGGAGCGATTTTAAGTAAGATAGGCATATCTGTAAGTGCTTTTGCTTCAGAAAAAAGTTGACCGATAAACTCTTCATTCTGTAAATC
>JADGDL010000080.1 GCA_016744875.1 Sulfurovum sp. | reverse complement strand
TCTTATAGTTTAACTCTAGCATAGCTTGAGAGAGTAACTCTGGTACCATGTAAGATGAGAAGTTTATTTTAAGATTATCAACAGAGTTATTAACTACATCTAAAACAATAAGAGGTGCATCAGTCGGCTTGTCTGCAGTTTTTAATGCAGAATATGTAAGACCTTTATGCATCCCTGCATCATCATTTTCTGTCCAGTTGGGGTTAACAGATGATGAAGAGTTAGCATCTCCATACATTAAAACTGAGTGTTCTGTAGTGTGGTCACGTAGTTTTTGTTTTGTAAGGTATGCTGCTTTAAGAGTTGTCTTTGGTAAATCTTTTGTTGTTAGAACAAAACCATCAAAGGTATTTGGTACCATTTTTGTGTCATTACTTTTTGTATAAAAAGTCTCAATTAGTTGACGACCAAGTGTAAAATCAGTTTTGGATAGTTTATAGTTTAAGTTGGCTTGACCTAGAACATACATAGATTTATCACCACTATTTGCATAAGCATGTCTACTTAAAGTGTCTTTACCTGCTTTAATAGTAGAAACAGGGTCCGTGTCGTTATTAAAAAAAGCATATGATCCATAAACGCCAGCAGTGAAATCAAAACCGTTAAAACTTGCAGATTTGTAAATAAGGCTAGCACCAAATCCAGCAACTGCATGTGCATCAGTAGAATCTTGATGCTCATAATCAAAATAGAAGTTATTATTTCTCAAACGACCATAAAAAGTACCTTCTCTTAACATATTATCAAATGTATTAACTGTTTTGGCTGGTTGATATATGAC
>JADGDL010000007.1 GCA_016744875.1 Sulfurovum sp. | reverse complement strand
AATGATCTTATCGCTTACATCAATGTCAAGATTAATATCATTGTTAATTGCTTCACTGATCGTGTTGAGACATTGCCCAGGGATAATAAAATTACCAATAGTATAAGATGCACCCAATTTAAAGGTGATCTCTTTGTTAATGATCTTTAAAATATCTTGTTCTGAAGAATGGATCTCTTTTTCAAGTCTAGTTGCTATCTTATAAAGCTCTTCACCTTCATTGGTTAGTTTAATACCGTTCTTTTTACGTTCTATGACTTTACATGCAAGATATTTTTCAATGAATTTTATCTGCTGTGTTACTGCCGGCTGAGAGATCCCCAACTTTGCTGATGCTTTAGAAAAACTTCTTTCTCTTGCTACTGTTAAAAATGTTTCTAATTTTACAAAATCTTTTAACATTCTATATCCTTGTATGAGTTATATACTTTATTATTAAAGTTAATAAAGTCATTATATCAGATTATACTTAATCCTTCATAAGTTTATCTTATTAAAATGATTTTATTTTTTAGAAATTTACAAATAGCCTTGTCTAAACAATTAAAAGGTATAATAATTACAATACTAGGAGAGCAATAACGTTATGGAAACCATTTTAAATGCATTGAACCCATCACAAAAAGAAGCTGTTGAACATATTGATGGTGCAATGCTTATTCTTGCGGGAGCAGGTTCTGGTAAAACAAAAACGCTAACAACCAGACTTGCCTATCTTGTTGGTGTAGTAGGTATCGATCCGGCGAACACACTTACACTTACTTTTACAAACAAAGCTGCAGCAGAAATGCGGGAACGTGCACTAGGTCTTATGCCCTCAAAAGTCTCTTATCCACCACTTTTATGTACATTTCATAAGTTTGGATTACTCTTTTTAAAATTTCATATTGAAAAACTGGGCAGAAGCAATGCCTTTGTTATCATAGACAGTGATGATAAAAAACGTCTTATCCGCAGTATTGCAAAAGAATTAAAAATAGACCTTAATATCTCTTTTATTGCTTCTGAGATCTCAAAATATAAGAACTCTATACTTTCACCTGAAGTAGTGATTGAAAAAGCAGAACTGCTCGACTATAAACAAGTGGCTTCCATCTACGAAAAGTACCAAGCAAATATAGAAGAGAACAATCTTGTGGATTTTGATGATCTGTTAATGCTTACTTATAAAATACTCAGTGAAAATGATGCATTGAGAAAAGAAACAAGTGAACGATATAAATATATCATGGTAGATGAGTATCAAGATACCAACGAGTTGCAATTCCAACTCCTCGAACTACTCTCTTCAGAGCATAACAACCTCTGTGTGGTAGGAGATGACGACCAGAGTATCTATGGTTGGAGGGGTGCAAATATCCGTAATATTTTAGAGTTTGCAGATAACTTTGAAGTCTGTAAAATGGTAAAACTTGAAACAAACTACCGATCAACCGAGCCCATACTTTTAGCAGCCAATACACTAATAGAGCACAATTCAACACGCTTAGGGAAAAACCTCACTTCACATAAAGGCACAGGTCAGGAAGTAAAGCTCCTCCATTCTCTTGATGAGACAATGGAGGCAAAGGCCATTGCACATGAGATACATAAACTTTTGGATGAAGGTGCTGACCCTGATGAGATCGCTGTACTCTACCGTATCAATGCCCTTTCACGTTCACTGGAAGAGGGCTTTACCAAAGAAGGTGTAGGATTTAAACTCATTGGTGGTATGCGTTTTTATGAACGTGCAGAGATCAAAGATATTATCTCTTACCTTAGGGTACTTTCCAACCCTCACGATGATTTTTCACTTATTCGTATCATCAACAAACCAAAACGCGGTATTGGGAAAGCCTCTATAGAAAAACTCCAAAAAGCTGCTTTTGATACACATACTTCAATCTACGGATATATAGAACGATCGATAAAAGGTGAAATGCCTACTGTTGTAAGCAAAAAAGTCTCTACTGCATTGACTGACCTGGTAGGAGATATTCAACTTTTACAAGGAGAGATACGTACAACGCTTGGAAATTTCATTACCCTGTTTGAAGAACGTATCAAACTCAAAGACCATTATGTCGGGATGGTAGATGGCTATGATCGTATTTTGAATATCGATGAGTTTTACGGATACTTTAGAGATGCCGTAGTCAAGAACCCTGACCTTACACTTGATGAATTCCTTAATGATATCTCTTTGCAGAGTGATCAGGACCAAATTGAAGAAGATGCTATCACCATAATGAGTATCCATGCAGCAAAAGGTCTGGAATTTGAACACCTCTTTGTCATAGGATTAGAAGAAGAGTTTTTCCCTCTCCTTGGTGAAGGCTCAAATATGGAAGAAGAGCGTCGCTTAGGCTATGTAGCCATTACCAGAGCGAAATCTGACCTGACACTTTGTTATGTAGACAGCCGTTTCTATAAAGGCCGCCGTAAAATGATAGACAAAAGCCGATTTTTAGGTGAAGCAGGACTCATACAAGATACCAGTCTCAAGATCACAAAAGCCTCAGCCTTTAAAAAAGGTGACCTTGTTAAACATAAGATATTTGGTATTGGCCGTGTGCAGGCAGCCAACAAGTCGGGGAAAGAGTATAAATTACTTATAAACTTTGGTGGAAATAAAAAAGAAATATTGAGCTCATTCGTTCAATCCATTTAATACACTCTACAGGATATGAATATTGAACCGTCTCTTCGTCGTAAATAAACCTATTTTCAGAACTTCAAACGGCTATATGGGTTATGTCAAAAGAAAATATGGTACAAAAAAAGTAGGTTTCTCGGGTACCCTTGACCCTTTTGCTACAGGTTGTCTCATCGTAGCAACCGGGCAATATACCAAACTCTTCCAATACCTCGATAAAACACCTAAAACCTACAAAGCCACCCTATGGCTAGGAGCGAACTCTCCAAGTCTGGATATCGAAAAGATAGACAGTATTAAAGAGGTCGAAGCCTTTGATGAAAACCGCATCAAAGATATCTTGTCTTCTCTACAGGGAGAACTCACTTACTATCCTCCAAAATTTTGTGCCAAAAAGATCAATGGTAAACGTGCTTATGAACTTGCACGCGCAGGAGAAGAAGTCGCATTAAAAACGATTACCTCAACCATTTATGACATCAAACTTATCAACTATAGCCATCCTTTTGTGCACTTTGAGGCAAAAGTAAGTGAAGGAACCTATATCCGTTCACTTGGCGCACTGATCGCAGATAAATTAGGTGTTGAGGGTACACTCTCGAGTTTACACCGTATACATGAAGGAAAGTTCTATTATGAGAATGAAAAAGCATTAAATCCCTTTCTATATTTAGCCTTACCCTCCAATACCTATACTGGAGATGATACATTTATGGAACTAGGGAAAAAGATCGGACTTGAGTATTTTGAGAAAAAAGATGAAGGCGTGTATCTTGTTGAGACAAGTCAGTTTTTTTCAATCATTGAAATAGTTGGGGAAGAAGTGAAATATAGGTTCAATAGGATACCTAAATTTGAGGAAAATTAATTTGATGAGAAGGTTTTGCGATGGGCGGGTTTGAAGGTGGAGATGAAGGTGGATACTGGGATATTGATGATCTTAAAAATGACAGTAAGTCCAATAGTACGAATAGAGGAAGAGCAGATATAGAAAAAAGTGATTCTGGGTACAGTATCAAAGCATATGCAAAGGTCAATATATTTTTAAAAATTACAGGACATGAGAATGGTTACCATACCCTATTCTCACGGTTTGTTCGTGTGAAAGACCTGTATGATACTATAGCGTTTGTGCCTTGTGATTGTGAGACGTTTACCATTGAAGGTTGTGATGATGTACCTTTGGAATCAAACACTATCTACAAAGCCTACAAAGCACTCAATGACTATACAGGTGACCTGGATATCTTAGACTTCTTTTACAGGCATAAGGTTGTAGTGACAAAACGTATCCCTTCACAGGCAGGCTTAGGGGGTGGGAGTTCTGATGCAGCTGCCTTTATGCGTCTTGTTAAAGAAGTATGTAACCTTATCATTGGCACAGATGAGTTAGCTAAATTAGGAAGCACCATAGGGGCAGATCTTCCTTTTTTCATCTATAATTATCCCTCGGCAAATGTCTCCGGATTTGGTGAGATCGTAGAACCTTTTGAAGAAGAAGCACTTCCACTAGAGCTCTTCACACCAAACATTGGATGTGATACTGCCCTAGTGTACAAAACATTTAAAAAACATTTACTGGCGGATATAACTTTATCTTCATTCCTGAGTTGGGATAAACTTGATTCTAAAACAATTTTAGAGAAGATAGTAGATCCTGTTATACTTAATGACCTCTATGCTGCTTCGCTCATCGCATATCCGAAACTAAAGGATGTAGATAGCGATGGCTGGTTCTTTTCAGGAAGCGGAAGTACCTTTTTTAGACTAAATTGATAGATACATTTCGATCGATGCAATAAGCCTAGCAAGTTCTGTTTTATATCTTTCAACATAGCTACGAATAAGTTCCGGCTTTTTGTAGATCAAATACTGATGTACTTCATTAAGGACCAAATACATCTCTTTAGCACCTATTGTACTGGTGACGCCCTTCATATCCATACATAATATTTTAATCTGTCCATAACGTTCTTCTTCCACCAGACGTTCAAAGGTTTTATCACTCTGCGCATAGGCATCTACAAATTCCTGTAAGACCTGCTTATAGAAAATAATATTATCCCCTACATGAGAAAGACCCTCTTGAACATCCAGACCATCAAAGACAGGAGGAAGTATCTTCGAAGTGCTTCTTTTTGATACGGGAAGGTTTTCATTACCAACAAACAATGTCAGTGCAGTATAAAGTGTCTCTATTTTCACAGGTTTGGAAAGAAATCCATTCATCCCACTGTCAAGCATCTTTTCAACTTCATGTTCAGAAGCCAAAGCTGTCAAGAAAATGATCGCTGTTTGATCAAAACGATGACTCTTTCGCATAATTTCTGCTGCCCTGTATCCATCCATGACCGGCATATTGATGTCCATCAAAACTATATTTATTCTCTTTTGCGCCGTTGAGAGGAATTCAATAGCCTCCTGTCCGTTATTTGCAACTGACAATTTCATTTTGGATTTTCCTAAAATATCTAAAATAGCTTTCTGATTCATCATATTATCTTCAACAATGAGTATATGGGCATCCTTAAAATCACTGAAACTTTCCAAAGTAACATGTTTTGTATCTTCAAACATTTCACCATATACAGGGAGTAAAGATGCTTCACGATCTTTGGAATATCTTAGCATAGCTCTCTGGGCCCATTCTTTATCATATAACTCGACCAAGGTATCAAAAACATACTCTTGGGTAAGCGGTTTTTTAAGACTGATATCTATTTCATCATTAAAGATCATTTTATGTGAGGTGAAAAGATTATCCAAAGAGATAATCTTTATATCTTCTGTTTTTTTAGCCTTTCCCAATGCACTCAGTACAATAGGATCAAAGAGTACATTACTCAATGCAACGATCTCATAAAGAGCAAAATTCGGCATATTTTTCTTAAAATCTTCTTCACTTAGTACAGTGACATCTGCTTTAAAATAGACAAATAATTTTTCAATGGCCAAGGCAGCATTATCACTTTGATCGACGATCAGGATCTTTTTAGCTACCAGGCTTTTATTAGGTAACCTGTATTTTCTTTTTTCTTTCTCTTTTTCTTCTACAGGAAGCGTAAAGATCAGGTAACTTGCCTGCTTTCCATTGTCTATTATTTCAAGTTCGCCATTCATCAGATACGTTAACTCTTTTGCAACAAAGAGACCTAAACCTATATATCTTCCTGCTTCTTCATCATAATAAGAATGAAACAGTGTCTCTTTATCTTTGATCTTAACATCTGCAGCAATTTGAAATTTTAATTGCAATACATCTTGTGAGTCTGCTGTGGCTATAACCTCAAGTTTGACTTCTTTATTTCTGGAGTTTTGTATAAAATATTCAAGCAGATTGATCAGTATCTGTCCCATGTTCTCTGAATCAGCATACATATGTCTTGGCACTTGTTTATCAATATCAAAGATCAACTCTGTATCATTTTGTTTATACTTGGTATTGAGAAGCCCTGCAACTTCATTTAGCACATGATTAAAGTTAAATATTTCATTTTGTATGACTACTTTTTTAGATTTTAAACGTAAGAACTTTACAAGATCCCCGGTCACATCAAGAAGCTCATTTTCATTATACATCACTTTTTCTACATCCGTATAGAAAGGGGTCTCTTTTACTTTTTCTGCTAATTGATGCGTATGGATCATCGTCTCTTTTGCAATGATCTCAATATTTTCCCCCATACTTGAGAGTGCTTCATGCTGCTTTAGCTCCAATTCCAGGTGTTTGGATCTCATTCTTTGATGTTCACGTTTCAAACGTCTTATCTGTTCAGACGAAAGGAACATATATACTATCCCTATCATTGCAAGTGCAAAAAGGGCAAACCACAGGCTATTGTCTACTTTCTCTTTTTTATCTACATAAACTATTTTTTCTACAGTCTGTATGATAGGTTCTACTTTAAATGTCTCTGTTTTACTTTCCATAATAAATGCTTGATCAAAAGAAGGTTGAACACTAAGATAGACCATTGCCAGAGCATCACTGTTTTTAAATGGTCCCACTTTAAGGATATAGGTCTTATCAATTTTGGATATAGCAGATTCGAATTTCTCATCTTGCATTAAAGCACGTAAGGTGACGTCTTTTTGTACCAATCTTTCATAATCATCTTGCTTTTGCAGTATGCTCTTTTGATCTTCACCCTTGGTCAAAACAATAAAACTTCCCTCTGCAGCTAACATACTACAAAACAGTGCGATAAAAATAACGGTCAATTTATGCATTATTCGTTCCTAAATTTTTAATATTATTTTCAATTTCTTTCTGATCTATATCTAACGCTTTTTGGTTTTTATCTAAAACCAGTAATCGCTTTCTGCTTAAAATAGAAAGTAATAATCCTACTGTTGCCAAAACCAAAAGTGCGACCCATTGTAACCCTACTCTTTCAATATATGTTTTTGCACTGTTTGTTTTTACATCATTATTTTTTACAGGGTTGAACGCTTCAGTAGTATTATCTGCTTTATGCTGAGTTTTATCTTCAAGTGCAAAGACATTAGGATAAACAGGAGTTAGTTCCATGAGCAGTCTATTTTTTACTGACAGGGTCACAATTGGTTTCACAACAACCATTGTATATACACCAAGTGTCTCTAGTTCTACTTTCAGATCATTTTCCTCATGTAAAGCTCTTATATTTTGGTTTTCGATAAAATGAACTTGTAATTTTAATAAACTCTCTTGAGCATTTTTTCTATTTTTATCTGTATATACGATCAGTTTTTGATTCATACCTTCTGACAGTAATAAAGTAAAAGAACATAGCAATAACCATACTAATTTCATCTATTATCCTCTTTACTTATACTTTAGAACTTTTATACTAATAGTCTATCATAAGTTCAGTCAATTCATTATAAGATATAGATAAATTGAGGTTCACTTAATCTATACTAGTTATAATATTAAAAATTTTATCTAGAGAGATCCCATGTCCACACAAACACAATACCCTGATATATTTGATGAACTCAAAGCGCAGGTACGACAAGCAGGCTTATTAGATCGAGTACCCGTTCGCGGAAGTATCGAAATGATCGCCATACTTATTTGTATTGTAGCGACCCTTGCTACTGCACCTTTATGGAATCCTGTATTTTTAGGGCTTTTTTTAACCCTGCTTTTTACCCGTTCTGTATTTGTATCACATGACATTTTACATACACAATATTTTAAGAATAAAGCGTTCTCCAAAAAACTTAGTTATCCGTTTTCAGCATTAATACTCTCGAACTCCTCATCATGGTGGGACTATAAACACAATGTGAACCACCACACTTACTGCAACATCGTAGAAAAAGATGAAGATATTCGTGCACTTGATGGTGCCTTTACTCCCAATAAAGGAAACAGTCCTTTTATCAAAAAGTATAAACACCTCATATTTTGGGGAGCCATGTTTTTTATGTTTCCTGCTTTTATCGCACAATCATACAAATTTGTGATTACACGAAAACTCTGGGGTGAATTTGCTCTGATGCTACTTCATTGGCCACTTATCTGGGGAACCCTACTCTATCAGATAGGTGCACTTGATACACTTATCGTAGCACTGACACTTAATTTTGTTCTCTCTCCATGGCTTGCTTTTGGATTTATCACCAACCATTTGGGATGTGAGACTTTTACAGAGAAAGAAGCAAAAGATTTCTCATGGATGGAACTTCAAATGAGAGGGAGTCGTTCATTAAAAGGCGGATTTTTAGTACACTGGTTTTACGGTGGACTCAATACACAAATTGAACATCACCTTTTTCCAAAAGCACCCCGTTTTCATCTCCTCAAAGTCCAAAAGATGACAAAAGCATTTGCAAAAAAATATAACATACCTTATTTTGAAACTACTCCAATTATGGCATATGTGCAAATAAATGATGCATTGAAAGAGTATTAAAACTTTTGCTATAATATAAGTGAATCAAATCACTTAAAAGGAAAAGTCATGGCAATCATCGAAAGTGTAAAAGAGTTATTCTCTAAAGTATTGAGTATCGGGAAGCCCTCTGATGATGATGTACTCTACAGCAAAATAATAAAAAAAGAGATACCTAAAGAGAGTGCAGAGGAGCTTACCCTCATGGAGATCAAAGAGACGGTCACACACCTCTTCCATGATGATACAACATCAGAAGAGGTCAGTGAGTTTTCCAGAGGTGCACCCACTCCCACTCCTGTGAAAGCAACACCAACTAAAAAGACAGCAAAGAAAAAGCCTGCTCCCAAAAAAACTGTTGCTAAAAAACCTGCCACTAAAAAAACCGCAGAGACCGAAAAAAAGAGTGGCGTAAAGAAAAAAACCTCGACAAGTACTAAGACATCCAAAACAAAAAAAACAACCACTACTAAGTCAGTTGCCAAAAAACCTGCTACGCCTAAAAAAGAAGAAGAGACAAAAACAACTGCAAAAAAACCAGCAGCACCCAAAGGTACAAAAAGAGCAGAAAAAATAGCCTTATACATTAAAGATATCAAAAAGCATTACGGTGAAGTAGATGAAGATTTTGTAACGATCATCGTTAAAAATCTTGGACCTTCTATCTACAAAAAAGATGCTGAACTGGTCTCGTGTTCTGATCCTAAGGAGCTTGATACTGTACGAAAAAACTTCTTAATGAAAAAACTGGGGATTGATGCAAGTCAGAGTGTACTGGATACTGCGATAGCAGATGTATGTCAGGAACTGAAGTCAACACGTACGAAGTACCGTGCAACATTCTACTACGCGTTGGCAAAGAAATTTAAAAAAGAGTCTGTACTCTCTTAAGATTCTTCATCTCTTTTGCTCAACATTTGAAGATACAACGTTTCCACCTTGGTTCTTGCCCAAGGTGTTTTACGTAAAAACTTTAAACATGATTTGATACTGGGATCATACTGAAAACAGTTAATATTTATAAGTTGTCCCAAAAGTTCCCAACCATATCTCTCCTCTAACTCTTCGAGTATCTGTTGAAGTTTTACACCGTGCATTGGATTATTATTATGTTCATTATTTTCATTCATGGTGTTATTATACCATCCCAAGAAAAATTTTTAAAAAGTTTTATAAATACATTATCAAAAGGTGCCTGAATCTCAATAGTTTCTTTACTTACGGGATGTACAAAATATATCATATGTGCATGCAGGAGAAGTCTATGCATATCAAACTTCTCTCTAAAGAGTTTATTGTGTTCACCTCTTCCATGTTTTGTATCTCCTATAATAGGATGAAAGATATGTTTCATATGTCGTCTAAGTTGATGTTTTCTGCCAGTTAGTGGTTTTAATCTAACAAGAGAATAGCGTGCGACAGGGTACCTGCTGACAGGGAAAGGCAGTTCAATGGTTCCAAGTCTTTCATAGGATGTTTGTGCATCCTGCTCTTCTTTGGTAATGCCTAACCTCTTCTCTTCTTTTGTATCTAACATCTGCTTAAGAGGATAGTCTATCGTGGCTCCCACTTCTGTGTATCCACGTACAATGGCCAAGTACTCTTTTTTCACTTCATTAGCCCGAAAAGCATTAGACATTACTTGTGCTACCTCTTTACTAAGTGCAAAAAGAAGTACACCCGAAGTAGGTTTATCTAAACGATGTATAGGGTATACATATTGTCCTATTTGATTACGTACTTCCTGTAGAGCAAACCTTGTCTCACGTTTATCTATGGGGGATTTGTGTACTAAAAGACCTGAGGGTTTATTGATGGCTACCAGATAGTCATCTTTATAAAGTATCTCAAGGTCATCTGTATGCTTCTCTTCCAACAATAAAGACTTACAGGTGTACTCTTTGTTCAGAGAACGTATACTCTTTTAAGAAGAACTCATCGGTAACACCGATCTTTTTTGCCATATGTTCATCAATAAGTCTGTAAGAGAATGTATATTTGGCATAATTCGCACCCTTAGGAATGTTAAAACTGTATTCTTTACTGCTTTTACCTTCTAGTCTCGTATCTTCAACTTTCATTGTGGCCATATGAGGAATGGTATATTTTCCGTTTTTATCTCTCCATTTAACACCAAGTACTACCCTCTCATTACCTAGATTTTTATCTTTCTTATCAAAATAACTTACTTTTAAAATGATCTCACGTAAACCATAGCCAGTTGGTATATTATGTGGTGTATTGTTTGTCACTTTCAAAATAAACTTACCATTCACGGATGAGCTTTTTACATCTATATGATCATGCAAGATATTACTGTTATCCACACTTGAGAAACGGTGTTCTCTAACCATACGTTCTTTAGGCTTTTCACCCGATTTAGCGTAATTTGAAGCAACACCTTTTCTTTTTGGACTCATGTGACACTCTTTACAGCCTTCAACACTCTGTTCTGTGTCTTGTGCATACATGTCATACTCTTTACCCGTGGCATAGACTTCAACATTATTATGGTTCTCTGTACTGTAATGACAGGCAAAACAAAGTTTAGGATCATCATTCACAAAGTGGTCACGCTTTTTAGTCTTATGGTATGGAGAGTTCGCATCTTCAAAAGGACCGAACATCGTACCTTGAGGTCCAAACTTAATGTCATGCATACCTTGAGAACCTTTAGACTTATCTGTATGAATCTCATCGATGTTGTGACAAACGACACAGTTAATACCATTTTTCATATTTTTTGTATTGAGCTTTTGATCATATTCTTTGTTTACATGTTCAAGGTCCATCAACAATAGGTATTTGTCTTTTTGAGTAACAGACTTTTGTGTAAGTCTAGGGTTATGACATTTTGCACAAGTGACCTTCAGTTCGTTGAGTTGAAACCTAGGTTCTTCCTGTACCATATACAAAAGTGATTTTTTAAACAGATCATTTTTAGTAAAATGAGAATTTGAATGCCTTGAAGTTTCCCATTTACTTGAAATATCCATATGACAGGCTTCACAGTTTTTATTTGATTCAAATTTTTTATTTATCTCTTCTGTCGCGAACAAAGATAATGTCAATACCATCCCAAGCACAATAAATCTCATCTCATCTCTCCTTAAATATAATAACTTTTTCTAATATTATATCTTACAATAATACAACTTTAACAAAGTCTTATCTTATGATATAATGCCAACAAAAAAGGATCTCAATACATGGCTATCAATATCATTGCTCAAAATAAAAAAGCCAGACATGACTATGAGATACTTGAAAAGTTTGAAGCAGGCATCGTACTCGCCGGTGCAGAGGTCAAAGCACTCCGTGCCAAACGTGCCAATCTTGCTGACGCTTTTTGTCGATTCATACAAGGTGAACTGCATCTTATGAATGCACATATTGCACATCTTGAGACAGCCAGTAAACATTTTACTCCTGATACGAGAACACCCAGAAAACTTCTCCTGCATAAAAAACAACTAGAAAAACTTTATGTAAAAGTCCATAAAGACGGGCTCACCATTGTCCCTTTAATGATCTACTTCAATGAACGCAATTTGGCCAAGGTCAGTATCGCCATTGCCAAAGGTAAAAAGCTTCATGATAAACGTGCAGATATGAAAGCAAAGACACTTGACCGTGAGGCAAACCAAGCCATGAAAAATAGGAGTTATTAATGCAATTGTCTTCCTATCTTGAACCTTTTAAAAGTGCTGTTTTGGGTACAACAAGTGAAAATGGATACCCCTTTTCTTCTTATGCTCCCTTTTATTATGATGGTAGCTCTATCTATATTTTTATTTCAGACATTGCGACACATGCCAAGAATATGCAACAGAGACCTAAAGCTTCTGCATTTTTTATAGAAGATGAAAGTCAGACCCAGCAGATCTTTGCAAGAAAACGTATCTCCCTACAATGTGATGTAACATGTATCTCCAAAAATGACGATTCCTATACGTCAATCATGGAAGCCTTTGTATCAAAACAGGGTGCAACACTTACGATGCTTATGGGCATGGCAGATTTCAATCTCTACATATTAACACCTATCTACGGAGAGGCAACCTTTGGTTTTGGGGAGGCCTACAACATAGGAGGAGAGAACATGAATGAACTTGTTACAAGAACAGGTGACAGTGGTCACAAATAGATATCAAGATCCAATACTACTTTTTAACCTTTCTCTTTTCCAGTAACTGTGCATGAGAAGAGAGATATCTTGTCTCTTTTTTCTTCGCTACTCTCCCTTTACGTTCATTGAGAAGCCTGGTATGTGCATTAGGTGTGAGTATTCTATTTTGCTTTAAACGTTTCCATCGTGATACTTTTTGATACCCTATAAACCGATAGATACTTTTTTGTATCTTTTTAACCAACCACTTTAAGAATCTTTTTACAGGAAGATGAAATACCTTTTCCAGAAAAATCGCCACCCAGCTAAAAAACGTACTAAAAACAGTAGAGATCTTAGTTAAACTTTTTGCCAAAAAAGGTACCTTCTCCATCCATGATAATATCCAGGTGAAGATCACAACCTCCACAATAGGAGCGATCCAGCTCCCCCACAAGTAATCTGTAAAGAAATAGATTATGGCCGTACCTACTTTAAGAAAGATGGCTAGTAGAAAACTCCAAAACTTTGCAATAAAAACCTTCATCGCAAGCATTCCACCCATAAATTTACCTATAAAACCCAAAGAACTTAAAAATACAAAGACCGCTATGATCTGTTTGACGATAGGGAAATTTTTAAAATTCTTTTTCACATACGCGATCAAACGTTTAATGTCATCAGTGATATGATCTAAAAAATGTATTTTGAAATTATGTGTGAGCACTTTTTCTATAACATACCGTTTCCCCAAACCTGTAGCAGAAAGAAGAGCGATTTTTTTAAGGAAAAGTGTTAAGACAAACTTTCCTTTAACAAGGAAAAAAGCAGTTAAAAGCGTAAAAAGATTTTCTTTTAAGAAATAAAACAGACTATGTACAGGCCGAAGCACAAAAGTACGACTCTCTTCAACGCTGAACACAACAATGGCACCAAGAAGTACTAAGGGTAAGACCCATGTAAGGATTCTATTTTTCATAGCAAATTTACTTTTTCAGAGAACCTTTCACTGCCATATAAAGACTTTTTATTTTTTCCATAAAAGGACTTTCACCAGAAAAGTATTTTTCTTTAAACCGTACTACATACGATTTTATACTTTGTTTGATCTGTTTTAAACGTTCCATCGTCTTGATATACATTTCACAGGACTTCAACCAATCAATCGCTTTCATGATCCAATCATAGATCCATTTAAACCAACCAAACTGCATCAACTTCTCTTCTGTGACCCTAAAGAGCCAAAAAGTAAATGCAGCTATGGGAATCTTAGAGATATACAAAGTCAAACCTAAAGCAACTTGCCCAGATACAAATAATATCCCTGCATAAATACCAGATGCTTCTACAATAATAAGTAAAATGACAAAAATAATCAGTACAACAGAAGGCGTTACATTTTGCAATTTAGCTTCTATTTTCTGAAGCATTTTTAAAGAATGTACAAACTCATAAACAGGCTTGGCAATACCTTCCCAGATCAACTCTTCAAAGATGATGTATATAAGAACAAAGAGAAGTTGAAAAATTAAAATGAATTTCTTTTTGATAGCTGTAAACATTATGGAATATCCCTAAATATATTTTATCATAGATATTTTATCGAAAATAAAAAAATAGCTAGTTAGAAAATAGGTTATTTTGTTTTCGCATAATAATTAAGAAAGTAAAGATTTTTTTTGATTTGTAGTAGTTTTGGTTCAATGGGTTTTGGGGAGTGAAGGAGCTTACATATAGTAAGTGACTGAACGGGACAAAGCCCGTTTGGCCGAAAATGCTGTAAAGCAGAAGGAAAGATTATTTTCTTCTAAGTTCTTTGATTCTTGCTGCTTTACCTTTAAGTTCTCTAAGGTAGAAAAGTTTCGCTCTTCTGATTCTACCTTTTCTAAGTACTTCAATACTTTCGATAGAGTCTGAGTAAAGTGGGAAAATTCTTTCAACACCAACAGAGTTAGCACCCATTTTTCTTACCATGAATGTTCTACCTGTACCTTGACCTCTGATCGCGATACAAAGACCTTCAAAGTTCTGTACTCTTGTTTTAGCACCTTCTTTAATTCTTACGCCTACTCTTACTGTGTCACCTGCTCTAAATGCTGGAACGTTTCTGTTGTCTAGTTGTGCTTGCTCGAAGCTTTCAATGTATTTATTTCTCATGTGTTATACCTTTTTTGTATAAGTCAGGGCGGAAATACTTTGTTTTGTACAAAGCAAGCCCTCTTTTTAAGTCCGTGATTTTACTATGATTACCCTTTAAGAACTCTGAAACAACTTCATTTCCTTCATAATCTTTAGGTTTCGTAAATGATGGTGCTTCCAGTAAAGCGTCTTCAAAACTCTCAACACTTAATGAATCAGCATTCCCCAGTACACTTTCAACATTACGTGAAATGGCATCACAGACCACCATACTTGCTAATTCTCCACCTGTCAATATAAAGTCCCCTATAGAAAAAAGTTCATCTGCCTGAGCTTCAATCACTCTTTCATCGATGCCTTCATAACGTCCCGATACAAAAACAACATGCTCTTTTATTGCCAAACGTTTTGCATCATTTTGGGTAAAGGTCTTAGCTACAGGTGAAAGAAAGATTATATGTGCTTTGGGAGAGTCAGCTCTCACTTTTTCCAAGGTATCCATAAGCGGTTGTGGAGTCATCAACATCCCAGCGCCACCACCTATCATAGGTGCATCTACACGGTTATGTTTATCGGTAGTGAAATCACGTGGATTATAAAAATCTATAGAGATCTTCTCATCTTCAATGGCACGTTTTAAAATACTTTCTGAAAAATAACCTTTGATAAGGTTAGGGAAAAGGGTTACAAAGGAAAAACGCATTTATGATGCCTCTAAAATATCTTTAGCATCTTTTGTATAGACAAGTTTAGCTTCAATATCTGCTTTCACAACATATCTATCTATATAGGGAAGTAAAAAACTATTTGATAGTCCTTCCTTCACTAAATTTTCGTCTGTTTTAATGATAAGATAATCTGTATCACCCATACGTTGGATATCCTCTATTGTACCAACAATAGAGCCTTCATCTTCTACAACACAACCAATGATATCAAACCAAAAATGCTGCCCTTCTTTAAGGTCACAATTCTCTTTTGTTTGCGCTTCATCGGCAAACAGTTTTGTGTTGGTCAACTTTTTTGCAGAATCAATACTTTCGTATCCCCTAAATTTCACAATACCTCTTGTAAAATTTATATCTGCAATAGTAAGATCACCACGGTTACTTTTATAAGTATTACCTACTTTAAATTGTTCTGGGAAGTCTGTGTGAAGATGAAACTTTAAGTCGCCCCAAAGTCCAATAGTTCGCCCTATTTGAGCGATGAGAGAAGTGTCATCTAACATATGTTTACGCTGCTGGCTTAACATTTACGCGATAATTTTTACCGCCTTTAGCTTTACAGCCGGAGATCACTGTTTTAATGGAGTTTATCATGCGTCCCTGTTTGCCGATGAGTTTACCTATATCTTCGCTATTCGCAAAGATAGTGATCTCATCGAAGCTCTCATCCATCTCTTGTATCTCTATAGAGATATCTTCAGGATGTTCTACTAAAAGTTTAGTATATGAGCTAAGGAATGCATCTACCATTTAAGACTATTTTTTACCTGCTAGTCTTTTTACTGTTGGGCTCATTTGTGCACCAACTGAAACCCAGTAATTCAATCTCTCTTCATCAAGAGTAAGCTCTTTATTTGCTGATACCGGATTGTAGTTACCGATTATTTCGATCCAACCACCATCTCTTCTTTTTCTGCTGTCTGTTACTACGATTCTGTAAAATGGTTTCTTTTTTCTACCCATTCTTGTCATTCTGATCATTGTCATATTATATCCTTGTGTTTTTTAATTATTATATCTTCTTCAAAATTAGCAAAGCTAATCTTTCAATTCATCTCACTAAAGTTTCGCTATTAGCTCAGACGATAAGGATATTCTCTTTGAGGAAAAGCAAATATCTTACAATAAAGTACTGACAACTACTCATTAATGACTTAAAGCACTCATCAACACTTTTGGAACGCGATTTTACCATAAATATTATAAAGATTTTATTAAGGCTGTCTTATGATGGCTTAGCGGGGGATTCCTCCACCTTGTGCCTGAGCCATCATATCTTGCATTTGTTTCATGCCGCCTTTGGTTGACATCTTCTTTGCCATCTTTGCAGCATTCTTAAACTGTTTAAGCACACGGTTCACATGCATCACTTCAAGTCCTGCACCTGCGGCTAAACGTCTTTTTCTCATGTTATTGAGAAGGTCAGGATTTTCTCTCTCTTTTAGTGTCATAGATGAGACCAGTGCTTTGATCTGCTTAACCTCTGAAGAGTTTTCAAGGTCCATATCACCTATCTGCTTTGCCATGTTCCCCATACCAGGTATCATCCCCATAATGGATTTCATAGAACCTAACTTTTTCATCTGTTCCATCTGTGCTAAGAAATCATTGAAGTTGAACTGACCTTTTTTGATCTTTTGCGTAAATCTTTTTGCCTCTTTAGGGTCTATGGCTGCTGCTGCTTTTTCTGCCAAAGATTCTACATCTCCTGCACCCATCAAACGACTAACAATTCTGTCAGAAATGAACTGTTCAAGATCAGGCATCTTCTCACCTGCACCAATGAAGCGAAGTGGTACACCTACCTGTTGAGTAAGCCCTAGCGCTACCCCACCTTTAGAATCACCGTCAAATTTGGAAAGCACAACTCCGGTGATACCTATTTTCTCTTTAAAGGTCTGTGCTGTTCGTACAGCATCTTGTCCTGTCATCGCATCTGCTACATAAAAAAGCTCATCAGGGTTGGCTACTTTTTTAATCTCAGACAACTCATCCATTAACTCATCATCTATCGCCAAACGTCCTGCAGTATCTATAAGTACTACATCATAAAGCTCTTTTTGCGCTTTTTCAAGACCTTGTTTAACAATCTGTGTCGGTGTTGCATTTTCATCTGCGACAAGTTCTACTTCTATACCAGCAGTGATCTGTTTTAATTGTTCAACCGCAGCAAGTCTCTGTAAGTCAGCTGCGATAACAAGCACTTTTTTCTTCTTTTGTTCTTTAAGAAAGTAAGCCAGTTTACCCGTAGTCGTTGTTTTACCAGATCCCTGCAAACCTATCATCAAAACCACTGTTGGTGGTTTAGAAGCAAATGTAAAACCTTTAGGTGCACCTTCTATGGCTAAAATATCTGTAAGTTTAGTTTGAAGTGCTCTTAAAAAGTTGTCTTTACCTACACCATTCTTCTTAGTCTCTGCCTCTACACTGGCGATGAGATCTTTAACGACTTTATGATGGACATCTGCTTTAAGCAATGATTTTTTAAGTTCTGTAGTTGCTTTTTTAAGCGCCTTCTCATCATCATGAAAACGGATCTTACCTATGGCATTTTTAAAACTGTCTGTTAACGTATCTAACATATATTACCTACATTTATTCTATTTTATTGTTGCGATTTTATCCTAGTTGGGCTTAAATCCTATTATTTCTATACGATTCCAAACTATCCACCAAGTAGCGACATGGTAGTTTTATTATTATTCCAGTGACTCACAATGTTAGTTATTATACATCTGAAGCGTTATGGTAAAGAAATGTAAACAATGAAAAATGAATAAGCACATACCAGTACAATTTTTTTACTGTACTGGTTTTATCGCGCTCTAGAAAGCAATCCCAAACCAATCTGGCCTAACAACTAAAATAGACAATATAGTTACTTGGATGATGATAAAAGGCACTACTCCCTTATATATATCTGTTGTTTTTACGCTGTCTGGCGCTACACCCCTTAAATAGAAGAGACTAAAGCCAAATGGCGGCGTAAGAAAGGAGGTTTGTAAATTCATAGCAATTAAAATAGCGAACCAAACCGGATTAATATCTAAGTTCATAGCAATTGGAACTAAAATTGGAACAATGATATATGAAATTTCAACAAAATCAATAAAGAATCCCAAGAACATAATAATAAGCATAGTAAAAATAATAAATCCCCATTTTTCACCTGGTAGACTCATCATTAATTCTTCTACAATTGCATCTCCTCCTGTATAGGTAAAAACCATGGAAAATGCAGTTGCACCAATTAAAATAGCAAATACCATAGCAGTTACTTTTGCAGTCTCAAGTGCAGCTTCTTTTATCATTCCAAATGAAAAAGTTCTGTACAATATAGCCAATATCATTGCTCCTACAGATCCAACAGCTGCTGACTCTGTAGGTGTTGCAATACCTGCAAATATAGAACCAAGCACCAATATAATAAGGACCAATGGAGGGATGATCGCTTTAAGGGCTGTAAAGATCTGTTGCATTTTTGTTCCGGCATCTTCATCTATCTCAATAGCTGGAGCTGCATCTTTATCTAAAAATGATACGATCATAATATACAAGATATAAGATCCGACAAGCGCTAAACCAGGAAAGATCGCTGCTTGAAATAGATCACCAACCGGAACTTGAAACACATCTCCCAAAATAATCAAAACGATTGATGGAGGGATGATCTGTCCTAATGTACCAGATGCACATATCGTACCTGTTGCAAGTTTTTTACTATAGTTGTACTTCAACATAACAGGTAATGATATAACTCCCATGGCAACGACACTGGCTCCAACAACACCTGTGGACGCAGCCAGCAAAGAACCAACTAAAACGGTACTGATAGCAACACCGCCCCTAACTTTACCAAATAAAGAGCCCATAGATTCCAGTAATCGTTCTGCAAGACCCGTTTTTTGTAAAATTATTCCCATCAAAATAAATAGAGGTACTGCCATCAAAATGGTATTTTGCATAATAGAAAAAATTCTAAAAGGCATAAATGCAAACATATTTACACCCGTTTCAACAAGACCTTCCATCAAAGGAAGATCATATTCAACAGCTTCTAAAATACCAGCTGTTAAACCAAAAAATACAGCTACTGCACCAAATGTAAAAGCAACAGGAAAACCGATCAGCAGCATACCAAGTGCTGTAATAAACATTACAATACCAATCATAAGCTAACTCCTGTTTCTATCTCTTTTAATGTCTCTTTTTTATAAATATTGAGATTTCTAATAAAATATCCAAATGTAAAAAAGATCAAGACCCAAAATGAAAGTGGTATTAAAGCTTTAATGATCCATCGATGTGTTAATCCACCCGGATCTCCACTAATTTCATTTAATCTAAATGCTTCAGCTACAAATTCAACTGAATTGGTAGCAACCAAAAGTGAAAGGGGTAATATAAAAATAATTGCACCCATCATATTGATCATTGCTTTTCTTTTTGGTGTCCATCTCTCATAAAGTATATCAACTCTTACATGCGCTTCTTCCATTAATGCATAAGAGACTCCAAAAAGTATAAGCACAGAAAAAAGATGCCATTCCATCTCTTGCATTGCAATGGAGCTTTGACTGAACACATATCGCATGACCACATCATAAAAAACGTTCAAGGCCATAAGTATCATCACGATAACCAAGACTATGCCTAAATATTTTGTTATTTTTTCATAAAAATTTTCTATTTTATCAAGCATATATATCCGCCTTTAAATTTTATAAGAAGTAATAGTACTATTAACTCTTATAAAATTATACCACCAAAAGGTGGTATAACAGATACTATAAATTATCTTCTAAGTATCGGTAGTCAGACATTTTAGTCCACTCTCTCGCTTTTTTCATATAATCAGCTTGTGAATCTATGATCTCTTTTAAAAGAGGTTTATCTTTTTCTTTTTCTACTATAAGTTCTTTAGTAGCAGCTTTCATCGCATCCATGATAGGCTTAGGGAAAGTCTTGATCTTAATATTTGGATAATCCTTAGAGATCTTTGACCAAGCTTCAGCACTCATATGATAATTTTGTATATACATATCATATGCAGCAAGTCTCATCGCAACTCTAAGAATTTCTTTATTCTTTTCAGACAGTTTGTTGAATTTCTTTGTGTTTACAAGAAATTGTAACTCAGTAGATGGTTCATGCCACCCTGTGTAGTAATACGGTGCAACTTTATGAAACCCCATATTGATATCCATTCCTGGTCCTACCCATTCAAGTGCATCAATGGTACCTCTTTCAAGTGAAGTATAAAGTTCACCTGGAGCAATATTGGTTACCGTAAGTCCCAGTTTAGCCATAACTTCTCCGGCAAAACCTGGGATTCTCATTTTAAGACCTTTTAGGTCATCAAGCGTATTGATCTCTTTTCTAAACCAACCACCCATTTGATTTCCTGTGTTACCACCTGGAAAAGATAAAACTTTATGAGGCTTATATGCTTTTTCCATAAGCTCCATACCACCACCATAGTAAAACCAGGCATACTGTTCAGGTGCAGTCATACCAAAAGGCATAGTTGTTAATGGAAGAAGTGTAATATCTTTACCTTTCCAATAATAAGATGCAGTGTGCGCCATATCATACTGACCGGCCTTAACCATATCTAAAACACCAAATGGTGATTTATGCTTATTTGATGCATCGATACGAATTGTAAAGTTTCCTCCACTCATCTTATCCACCATATCGGCCATATTTTCAACAGCTGTAATAAATGGTACCAATGTTGATCCCCACGTTGTAGCTATCTTCCACTTGACTTTTTTCTCAGCAGCTTGTGCTGAAACACTTAAGGCAACTACCAAACTCACAGTTCCCAAAACTTTTAATAACTTCATATGTTCTCCTTTTATATGGTTATGAGTCCATTCTAACACTGTTAAATGATATCTATATAATATTTAAAATTATTTAATTTGTTTATAGTAATGGAGTTACCTTAGGGCACATTGTTCAAAAATAACTAAGTTACTATAATACTTTCAGTCTTTTAAGCAAAAAATATATGCGTAATATATTAAAGAAAAACTTTCTAAATAATTTTTAAATATTTATTTATATCTAGCAATATCTTTAGGCTCTTTAGCATTAAACTCATAATCTAGTATCTTCATCTTTGCAGAGTGGAGCAACACTCTTTTCGACTGTGTACGGCTTCCATATTGTTCATCACCGACGATGGGATGTCCTATGTGTGCCAGGTGCACACGTATCTGGTGTGTTCTTCCTGTAGTGATCTCTATATGCACTTTAGACTTTTTTCCCTGTAATTCTTCAGGTTTAACAAGGGTATGTGCTTTTTTGCCACGTAGAGGATCGATCATAGAAAATGCTTTTCCTTTTTTAACAGTAAAAATCGGTTCATCTATCTCCACTTTTTCATAGATTACACCCTCGACCCATGCCACATAATGTTTTTCTACTCTACGTGCCTTAAATTCATTAATAGCACGATTGATGAAGTCTCTATTTTTCCCTAAAAGTAATACACCTGATGTATCTCTATCAAGTCTATGTAGAAGCTCTGCTCCCTCTATGGCATCTTGTATCTCATAAGAGTCTACCTGTGCGGGTTTGTTGATGGCTATGACATCATTATCCTGGTAAAGTATCTCTATATCTTCAGGATACTCTACACGAAAAAAAGTATCTGTGTGTATATCTGCACGTGCGATCTTTACTTTTTTATCTTCCACAAAAACAAGACCTCTGTCTATGAGTTCTTTTGCTTTTTTATTTGATATGTCTTGTTGTCTTGCCAAGACTTTATATGCTTTATCTGTAGCCATTATTTGTAATCCAATCATTAAATATTTGTGTCAGTGGGAATGCCACTGTCTTTACTTTAGAATTTTGCCCTGTTTTAAAAATTATATCAGATTTAGATACTTTAAAACTTTTAGACAAAAACTTTACTAACTCTTTATTTGCTGCACCTTCTATCGCAGGTGCTTTGATGCGTATCTTTATGGCATCATCTCCATACACTTCACAAAACTCATTTTTACTTGCGTTTGGTTGTGCTTTGATACGTATACTTACGCTATCGTTTTCTATGTTATAAAACATCTTTTAAACTCTTCACTATAGGTGAGATGTCTGTACGATGTTTGATCTTAGTCTGTTTCAACAGACCATGTTGCGACAACCTTCTTGATAGGTTTGATGCTTCAACAACTGCGATGCCTTCTACTGCATCAAAAATATCTTTTTGATTGAAGTAATGCTTTCCAGAGATGATCTTACATCCAAACTGTGCTGCTTCTGCTGCATTGTGACCACCTATGGATTTAAATGCCCCGCCAAGGATAACAATATCCGAAATAGCATACAGATTAACCAATTCACCCAATGTATCTACAACAATGATATCGCTCTCAAAATCCTCTTGCTTAGAATACCTATGACACGTTAGCCCTTCTTCTTTTGCAAAGTTTTCGACTTCAGAGACTACCTTATCAAAACGTTCAGGATGACGGGGGACAAGAAGAAGTTTTGTATCTTTTTGCCCTTTTTTAAAATCAGAAAATGCTTCTAATATTATCTTCTCTTCACCTTCATGTGTACTTGCCCCACAAAGAAGCAAAGAAGCTGGTTTTTGTAACTTCTTCGTAGGTGAAGGCAACTTAGAGAGCTTGATATTCCCTGTGACCATTACATTGGATGCACCCAACATCTCTAAACGTTCTTTATCTACCTTGGTTTGTGCATACACTTCATCAATATGTTTAAATATCTGTCTATATAACCATGATATCTTCTGATATTTAGGAAAAGATCTATCTGACATACGTGCATTGATCAGCAGCGTTTTTGCTCCTCTGCTTCGTGCCAATGCAAAAAGTAGATACCAAAACTCCGCTTCCATGACCACCAAAGCTTTTTGAGGCTTCAACCAGGTAAAAAGCAAAGACTCAAAAGGAAGATAACGACTCTCTTTTGTATAATCACTGATAGCTCCAAAGCCTGTTTGTGTCGTTGTACTCATACGTAATACATCTTCTGGCAATGCGTCAACCAAAGGTTTGATCGCTTTGGCTTCCCCAAAACTACAGGAGTGAAACCAAATACCATTTGATTTTAATGGTCTGTTTTTCCATAAAAAAAATCTAGCCGGTATGGAATCTTTATATTTCTGTTTAAAGGAAAAAAATATTAGGAAAGGTAATGCTATAAGATAGATAATAAAAGAAAAAAGAGTATAAATGAAAAAAAACACTTCTGCCTCCAAAATACAATGAGGCCCTAAGCCCCACTCTTATTGAACGTGCCCGAGCGTAGCGACAAATACCCTTGGGTTACTGAATGCTCTTATGCTTCGGCAGTTACAGGTTCGATATATAAGATACGTCCACAGTGAGGACAGTTACAAATTTCATCACCTTTGATCACTTCTGAGTATGTTTTATCATTGAGTTTCATGTAACATCCGTAACATGCCTGTTTTTTTACAGGAACAACCGCTGTATTTCCTGCCCAGATACGGATCTTCTCGTAAAATGCAAGTACTTTCTGCTCAAGATTTCTACTAAGTTCTTCTCTTTGAACAAAGAGTGTCCCTTTGCTTTTTTCTATCTCTGCTCTTTCTGCTGAAACTTCTTTATTGACTTCGTCAAACTTAGCACTCAAAGTAGTTACACTTTCATTTGCTTCATCAAGAAATGATCTTTTTGTTTCGTTGATCCCTTGAAGTCTATCGATCTCTTCATTTGCAAAAGTCATTTTTTCTTTAGCGATATCTTCTTCTAAAGAGAGTGCTTTCATCTCTTTTTCTGTTGTGATCTCTTTTGCTTTTTTAGTATTAAGTGTAAGTTGTTCATTAAGCAGTGTTAACTGCTCTTCAAATGTCTTCACTTTTATTTCATTCTCGGCAATTTCTGTATTGAGTGCATCAAGTTCAGCCTGTGCTGCATTGATCTTCTTTTCTACTCTTGCTACTTTTTTATCTGCAGCTTCAAGTTGTGGGTTGTAACTGTCGATCGCCTGATCATTTTTTGCAAGCTCTATCAGCTCTTTTAGATGTTTGCTCATCTGTGTCCTTTAAGGGTTTTAACGGCTCTATTATAGCCTCTTTGTCTACTTTATATCGTTGTCAATATAAAATGGATTTTTAGAATTTGAAATTATAGCCAAAATAGGTAAAACTTTCAATTCATCCATCAGAATTTCTGCAAAAAACTTCTCAGATTCATAATGTCCGATGTCCACCATCATCAAATCTTCACTCATTGCCTTCATCGCATCATGGTATTTAATGTCACCTGTTAAAAAACAATCTGCCTCAACCTCATCCATAAGTGATGCTCCTGCACCTGTGGTCAATGCGATTGATGTGATGTTCTCTTTTTTACCTACCACTTTCAGTGTAGGTAGATTCAACTTCTCTTTAAGTAAAACCAAAAGCTCTTTATAATGCCATGAACCTTTGGTTGTACAGACAAAGGCATTTTGTTCTTCAAGCTTAAAACCCAATACCTTTTCAAACACATACTTATTAAGATGTGTCTGGTCAAAGTTTGTATGCAGTGCGATAAGAGAGTGTTTTTTCAGTATCATTTTTTCTATCAGGTTTGAAGGATATTTTGCAAAATCAAGCTGTGTCAGTTTTCCAAAAATAAGCGGGTGATGCACCACAAAAAGTGTACCCTCTTCTGCATTGTCTATCATCTCGCTATCTACATCCAAAGAGACAATGATCTGTGATACTTCACGTGTCATGTCTCCCACAATAAGCCCGGAGTTATCCCATTTTTCTTGAAGCTCAAAAGGGCTTACTTGATCTAAATGATTATAGATTTCTTGTAGATTCACAGTCAACTCTTACTTTTTAACACGCGCTGATTTTTCCATCACTTGCTCATTCAATGTTTCTTTATAGGCGATGATCGCTTCTCTTGTCTCTTCTGAGGCTGTTGAAACTATCTGAGCTGCAAGGATACCTGCATTTTTAGCGCCATTCAGTGCCACAGTAGCGACTGGTACACCACCTGGCATTTGAAGTATCGAGAGTATCGAGTCCCAGCCATCTATAGAGTTACTTGATTTAACAGGTACACCTATAACTGGCAGTGGAGAGATAGCTGCTATCATACCAGGTAAGTGAGCTGCACCCCCTGCTCCAGCAATAACCACTTGTATACCACGTTTATGTGCATTACGCGAAAAATCAAACAATTTTTCTGGGGTTCTATGGGCTGACACTATATCAAGTTCATACCCCACATTAAACTGCTCTAACATTTTAGCTGCCTCTTCCATAACTGGAAGATCAGAGTCTGAACCCATTACTATACTCACTACTACTTTTGACATGATTTTACCTTTAGTATACTTTTCACTTTATCTGCTTTTTTAAATGCTTCTTCTACCGTTTCAGATAACGCCGTGACATGTCCCATTTTTCGAGAAGGTCTTGTCTGCTGTTTACCATAAATATGTACTTTGACACCTTCTATAGCCAAGGCTTCACTAAGTCCTTCATAATACACTTCGCCCTCATGACCTGTCTCACCTAAAAGGTTGAGCATCACTGATGGCATGATGAGCTGTGTACTACCAAGAGGAAGCCCAAGTATAGCACGAAGCATCTGTTCCAATTGAGACGTCATCACACTCTCAATAGTATGATGTCCACTGTTATGTGGTCTTGGTGCTACTTCATTTACCAGTATCTCACCATTTTTATCTATAAAAAACTCTACGGCTAAAAGACCAACCATCTCTAACTTTTCAATGATTTTTACCGCTAAGTATTCTGCTAATTTCACATCTTCTTGGCTGATGTTTGCAGGACAGAACAGATCTTCCACTAAATTTGTCTGATCATTAAATGTCATTTCCACGGCAGGGAAACAACGTACCTCACCAAAATCATTTCTTGCCACAATAACTGCTATCTCTTTATCTATCTCTACTTTATTTTCAAGCATAGAACGACCTTCTAGTAGTCCCTTCCCCGCAGAGTGTATCAATGATACACCATGTCCGTCATACCCACCTTTTCTCAATTTTTGAACAAAAGGATAGCTCACATGTTCTTCTTCAATAGCTTTTCTAATCGCATCACTATTTTCATAACATTTAAAAGGTGATGTTGGAATATTATGCTTAAGATAAAACTCTTTTTGCAGACCCTTATCCTGTATCAGGGCAAGTACTTCTGGATCAGGTACGACTTTAAAACCATCAGCTTTAAGTTTTAAAAGTGCATCTATATTGATATTTTCCATTTCATAGGTAAGGATATCTACTTGTTTACCAAATTCATACACCGTGTCAAAATCAAGAAAATCACCTTCAGTATGTACCGTTGCAATACGTTTAGCCGGACAATCAGGATCAGGATCAAGTACATACGTAGCTATTGCCAATTTGCTTGCCTCTTGAATGAGCATTTTACCTAACTGCCCTCCTGAGATAATACCTAGTTTTAAACTTGAGGTGGCTAATTTTTCTATCAAGATTTACCCTCTTACTCTTTGATTACGCTCTTGCTCTTGTGCTTTATAAAGCTGTGCACACCCTATTGAGAGTTCTCTTACTTTAAGTATATAGTTCTGTCTCTGTGCCTGAGAGATAGCCTTTCGTGCGTCCAATACGTTAAAAGCATGAGATGCAACCATACACTGATCATACGCAGGCAAGGGAAGCCCTGCTTCTAAACACACTTTACACTCATTTGAAGCATCTTCAAAATGCTGAAACAAATTCTCAACATTTGCTACTTCAAAGTGATACTTGGAAAATTCATACTCTGTTTCCTTATGCACATCTCCATAGGTAGTGACATTATCGCCCATACGGTTCCATACCAGATCGTATACAGACTCTACACCTTGCAAGTACATTGCTAAACGCTCAGTACCATAAGTGATCTCTACAGCGACAGGATCGCAGGCTATGCCTCCGACCTGTTGAAAGTAAGTAAATTGTGTCACTTCCATACCATCAAGCCATACTTCCCAACCAAGACCCCAAGCACCCAATGTTGGTGACTCCCAGTTGTCTTCAACAAATCTAATGTCATGTTGTGTCAGGTCAAGCCCCAGATACTCCAAAGACTTCAAATAAAGTTCCTGAATGTTATCAGGACTTGGTTTGATCAGTGCCTGAAACTGATAATAAGCACCAAGTCTGTTAGGGTTTTCTCCATATCGTCCATCAGTTGGACGACGTGAAGGAGCCACATATGCAGCTGACCAAGGCTTAGAGTCCAAACTTCTTAAGAGTGTTGCAGGGTGAAATGTCCCTGCACCTGATGGAATATCGTACGGTTGTACAATGTTACAGCCCTGCTCGGCCCAAAATTGTTGAAGTTTTAACAAAATCTCACTAAATGTAATGGCATTTTTATTCATCTATTTTATCTCTTATATATTTTTTAAAGTATTATTTCGATCTCAGAAGAGTCAAGCTCTACTTTTTTAGCTTTAGAAATTCGGTCTTCTTGAAGTTTAACTCTCAGTTCATCATCTTGCAATGCCAGTATTTGAATTGCTAAATATGCAGCATTGACTGCTCCTGCTTCTCCAATGGCAAGTGTACCTACAGGCATACCGTCTGACATCATTACAGTACTTAACAGTGCATCTTCACCATTAAGTGCACCATACTCTATGGGCACGCCAAGTACAGGTTTAGTTGTATTTGCTGCAACGGTGCCCGCTAGGTGTGCTGCCATACCCGCAGCAGTAATGAACACTTGCGCTCCTTTTGTTTCAGCATCTTTGATATATTGTTTAGTTCTTTCAGGACTTTTAAGTGCAGAGGAAACAACAATTTCATATGGCACCCCAAACTTTTGAAGTGTTGCTACACACTCCTGCATAATACTATAGTCACTTTTAGCGGCTATAACAATAGATACAAATTTCATTTTTCATCCTTTTTAAATCTCAGATACTTATACATCTTTTGGCTCTAACTTCATCGGTGTCGATACTTCTGTCAAACCTTTTTTTTCTAAGGCTTCAGCGATCTCTCGTCTTAAGATAGTATAGCCTGGTAAAGTTGTAGGCAAAAGGATCTCATTGACATTCCCACTATGTACACACTCTAATTCTTTACCATCTTTGGTAGTGAGCATTTTAAAAGTAAGCAGATACGTCCCTGCGTTTTCTTCTATAGTTCCAATGTCATTATCTACTAATTCTACTGA
Source organism: Sulfurovum sp. (assembly GCA_016744875.1). GTDB lineage: Bacteria > Campylobacterota > Campylobacteria > Campylobacterales > Sulfurovaceae > Sulfurovum. The sequence goes on along the minus strand of JADGDL010000007.1, from coordinate 40,073 downwards.
TGCACCTACAGGTAAAACAATCTCCACAGAATCACCAAGACATGTCTTGTCTTTACACTTCCATGTCAAGCCATTTTCACTCACGAGTCCTGCAACCTGATGTGTACCGTATTGGATGGAAAAGTCATTTGACTCTGTATTGCTTCTATCAAATGGTCGTGAAAGCAGATATGCATCTGAAAAACCACGGTTTTGTGTTGTGTTTAACTCTTTTTGATAACGCTGGGCATCAAAATCATTGGCATAATAGTCATCAATGGCATGACGGTAGGCTTTAGTCACTACACCAGCATAATATGGGGATTTTGTGCGTCCCTCTATTTTTAAAGAATCAATGACACCTGATTTCATGATCTCATCAATATGTGAAGCCATGTTCATATCTTTGGCATTCATGATGTATGTTCCTATGCCTTCTTCTTCATCCAGTCTAAAAGTTGTACCAGACTCAGGGTTATGTGCATACACTTCATAAGGAAAACGACAGTCATTGGCACAAGAACCACGGTTTGGCACACGACCAGTTTGAAGTGAAGAGATAAGACAACGCCCAGAGTATGCAAAACACATAGAACCATGTACAAATATCTCTAATTCCAAATCAGGAAGATGTGTTTTTATCGCTTCACAATCTTTAAGGCTTATTTCACGTGCCACTATGATACGTTTTACCCCTAGATCATAGTACACTTCAGCATCCATGGCATTCATTACGTTGGCTTGGGTAGAAAGATGTATAGGTATATCCGGTGCAACTCTTGCGGCTATCTTCACGACTCCGGGGCTTGAGACGATGAGTGCATCCGGTTTAAGCTCTGCAATCTTAGCGATATGATTTTCATACAGTTTCATCTGTGAATTAAATGGAAATGAGTTAACCGTAGAGTACACTTTTTTATCTCTGGCATGCGCATAGGCTATACCTTCAGCATACGCTTCCATATCAAACTCTTTACCTGAACGTATACGTAAAGAGAAGGTACTTGTACCTCCATATACGGCATCAGCTCCATAATTCAGGGCGATTTTCATCTTCTCCAAATTACCTGCGGGTGCTAAAAGCTCTACTCTGTTTTCTGCTGTCATCTTTTACCTATTAGGGATATACTTGGCTCTTATTTTACCCACTTAGTAGTAAAAAACAGTTTTTATGCTAAAATCGTCTTATGAATAAGAGAACACGAATAGATTTACACAACCATACTACGCGCTGTAATCACGCCGAAGGTACTGTTGATGAGTACATCCAAAAAGCCATAAAACTTGGTATAGACATTTACGGGTTTTCTGAACATGCGCCTATGGATTTTGACACACATTATCGTTTGGCATTTGAAGAGATGGATGCGTATAGAGATGATGTACTTCATGTAAAAGAAAAATACAAAAATGACATCAAGATATTATTGGGCTATGAAGTGGACTGGTTACCCGGACATATGGATGAAAGGGTTCTAAAGGCAAATGTGGATTACCTCATAGGTTCAGTACACTTTATAGATAAATGGAGTTTTGACAATCCTGAATTTATAGGTGAATGGAAAGACAAAGATATAGATGAGATATGGGAAGCTTACTTTGAGGCTACAGAAGCCATGGCTAAATCTGGTAAATTTGATATCGTAGGACACTTGGATCTTATTAAGGTATTTAAATATATGCCCAAGCAAGATACAAGGATCCTTGCCAAAAATGCACTGCAGGCCATCAAAAAATCGAACATGGTCTTAGAATTGAATGCAGCAGGCCTACGTAAACCTATAGGAGAGATATACCCTTCACGATCATTACTGGAAGTTGCCTATGAATTGGATATTCCTATTACCTTCTCATCTGATGCCCATGCTGTGGAACAAGTAGGTTTTGCATATGATAAAGTCATAAAGCTTGCGAAAGAAGTTGGTTATACAAAAGCTGCCACTTTTGAAGGCAGAGATCGAGCATTGACCATTTTTTAGGCATAAGTGCCTGTAGTGAAAATGTCTTTTCAGATAATTGGTTAAATTTTAATCATAATAATTATCACCTCTAAATATTTACTCGCTATAATGAATGGATAACTTAAATTTAGGAGAAATACATGGGTAAATTTGTAAACAACATGGCAGAATACAACAAGTTTTGTGAAGAGAATGAGGTTGAGTTTGTAGACTTTAGATTCACAGATATTAAGGGTGCATGGCACCACATTTCATACAGAGCATCTGCTGTAGATGAGGGTATGCTGAGTGCAGGTATTCCATTTGATGGTTCTTCAATCGAGAACTGGCAACCGATCGAAAAGTCGGATATGATCCTTAAAGCGGATATAGAAACTGCGTTTATGGATCCGTTTACTGCTGATAGTACAGTGATTGTTATTTGTGATGTTTATGACATTTATAAAAATGAACTTTATGAAAGATGCCCAAGATCTATCGCTAAAAAAACACTTAAATATATGGAAGAAAGCGGTGTAGGTGATGATGCTTTCTTTGGTCCAGAAAATGAGTTCTTTATTTTTGATGATGTAAAGATCTGGTCAGGTATCAACCAAACAGGTTACAGAGTTGAGTCTGAAGAGGGTGAGTGGAGTGCAAGTACTTCATATGAGTATGGAAATATGGGTCACAGACCAGGTACAAAAGGTGGTTACTTCCCAACAATGCCAACAGATACAATGGTTGACCTTAGAGCTGAAATGATGTTACTTCTTGAAGAAGTTGGTTTGACAGTTATGCTTGGTCACCACGAAGTTGCTCAGGCACAGGGTGAGATCGGTATCAAATTCGGTAACATGATCGAAGCAGCAGATAATGTACAAAAATACAAATATGTTGTAAAAATGGTAGCTCACCTTAACGGTAAATCTGCAACATTCATGCCTAAGCCACTTTATGGTGATAACGGTAATGGTATGCACGTGCACCAGTCTATCTGGAAAGACGGTAAAAATACTTTCTATGAAGAAGGTGCATATGCAAACCTTTCTCAGACAGCACTTCAGTACCTTGGTGGTGTATTTAGACACTCTGGTGCCGTTGCATCATTTACAAACCCAAGTACAAACTCATACAAAAGATTGGTTCCAGGATTTGAAGCACCAAGTATTTTAACGTACTCAAGTCAAAACCGTTCAGCTGCTTGTCGTATCCCTTATGGTGCAGGTGAGATGGCTACAAGAATTGAGACTAGATTCCCAGACTCAACGGCTTGTCCTTACCTCTGTTTTGCAGTACTTATGCTAGCAGGTCTTGACGGTATTAAAAATGCTGATGTACCTGTTGGGCCAATGGATATCGACCTATTTGAATTGACACTTGATGAAATTAAAGAGAAAAATATCCCTCAAATGCCTCGTACACTAAGAGAATCACTTGAAGGCCTTCGTTCAGACTATGAATTCCTTATGCCAGTTATGTCTCTGGAATTTATCAATACATATAGAACATATATGTTCCAAAGTCAAGTACACCCGGATGAAGCTAGACCAACAGGATTTGAGTTTAAAACTACTTATTCTTGTTAAAACCTTTATCTCCTCAATTTTTGAGGAGATATTTTACATATCTTTTCCCAACTACAACCAAATTTCATCTTTAAGTAAAATACTTACTTCTTAAAAATACTCTTCTCTTCTTCTTTCTTAAAAAATGTAAAATAGGTCCACAGTGTAGTACCGTAAACAAAGATAGACATCATCACAACACCTGTTGTTACAATCTCAAAAAACTCTTTATGTTCAAATGATGCAGGGATCATGTGTACAAGTATGATAGACAATGCCCCCTTCATTCCTGAAAAGGTTAGGATGAACCATCCTTCTGCTCCTACAGGAGCAATATGTTTTACCTTATCCCCTATAAATGCAAATTTCGCCATTGAGATGGCCCTAATAAGTGTTGTAATACCAAACATAATAAGTATTTCAGTTTTATATGCTAAAAGTTTTTCAAGACTTACCATTTCGGCTAAAACAAAAAATATCATAACAGCAGCAATGTATCCAAACTCTTTTGACATTTCATAAATGTATTCAAGTCTTTGGGTTGTTGTAGCCTTAATACCATCAAAACGTAATTTTTGTATAAAACTTTTGCTCTTTCTGGCATCACCCTCTTCTAAGATCTTATTGTCTGCATCTATCCATGCTTTTGTAGTAATAATAGCTACGATGAGTGTCAAGATACCTGAAACATGCATCTCTTCTGCAAGCACATATGCTAAATACGCCTCGATAACAAAAGCAAAAAATTCACTTCTTCTGTCTGAGAATAGTTTCATCAACATATAAAAAACAAAACCAATCACAAGCCCTATACCGATACTCACGACAAATACTCGTAGGGCATCAAGTGCAGCATGACCGGCATCTATCTCTCCCGTCATCATCCACGGTAAACCTATGAAGAAAAAGGCTATGACCGCTGTGGCATCATTACCCAGTGATTCACCCTCTATAAGCACTTTTAAATGATGACTGATCCCTTTAAAGCGTGAAAGTATAGACTGTACGGAGACTGCATCTGTAGCCATATTTATAGCAAAAAGTGAAACATACGCACCAAGTGTCAACCCTTCAAATATATCCAAGAAATACATACTTGCACCAACTGTGATGGAGAGTGAAACTGCTACTACAGCAAGGTAAAAGATATCCCAACCATACTTTTTTATGTCGGAAAAATGTAAATGTAAAGCATCGCCCATAAAAATAAGCGGGATACAAAAAAGGATGATCGTATCAAAATAATGTTTAAGATCGATAGGTACAGCCATAGGGACATAGGTATAGATGGTATAAGAGCCTATGAGCAGTAAAAAGACCGATGGAATCTTAAGTTTTTTAGCAATGGCATCTGAAAAGACAACCAAACTAAGTATGGTAATAAGTATGATCTCGGGTGCAAAACTATGCATCTTCATCCTTTAATAGTTTTTTCATATTTTCAATACTCCTATAGCCTTTTTGACAGACCATGTGTCCCTCTTCATCTATAATGACTACTGAAGGAAAGGCATTAGCTCCCATAGAACGTGCTTTTGAAAAATCATGTTCCATCAGAAGTTGGGCTCTATCACTATTGTAAAATGTTTTAAATTTTTCTACATCAAGATCTATGAGATCCAATAGTTCCATCAACACTTCAAGTTGTGTGATATCCTGCCCCTTGGTATAAAAAGAGTTTTGTAGAGAATGAAGATACTCAAAAGATTTTTGCATGCCAAAGAGTTCACGTACACTTACCACTGCTTTGCAAGCAGGATAAGTATCGTAATCAAAATGTTCTTTTTGAAACAAAGCATTTGAAAAAGGCTGTCCTGTAGTTAAATAAACCTGTTCCCAGTGCCTTTGTAGATAACCTTTTGAACTTTCATCCCATGTCATCTGTCCCTTGGTACGCAAACCCCCTACTACCAAAGAATATGTATAGGCATCATTCTTTCGTAATGTTTCAATAACAGGAGCAAACCCCCAACACCATGAACACATAGGGTCCACAACAAAAATGATCTCTTTTTTCATGATTGATACTATTTGGTATGTCTATGGTTAAAATAGTGTACCACTATCATTAGAAACAGGTGTTAAAGGTACCTTTTTCTTAGGGTGTAAAGGATTATCTACTTCCTCATAAGTTGGTTCATCATCCTGATACGTTGGTGTATCATCAATGTTAATAGTAGGTGCCAGTCCAATCTCACCATCTTCAGGATCGATATCTTCCATGATCTCAGTCTCACTCATTAACATTTCATCATAAGGATTTTGAGCAGGCTTATTATGCGCATCAGGTAGTGGTGAGTTTTGTGTAAATAATTCTGTCTTACCTTCATACATACCTGTATAAACTCCCTCTGGCATGTCAAAAGTACGTTTGGTCTCAGGATATAACTCTAAAAGTTTTTTATAATAAAATGCGAAAGCCGGTGCAGCCAATGCACCACCAGTAGCACCATAACCTATCTTTTTATTGTCATCTCTACCAAACCATACAATCGTTTCAATGGTTGGGGAATAACCACAGAACCATGCATCGATGTTATCATTTGTAGTACCGGTCTTCCCTGCAAGTTCGATACCTTCTACACGTGCATTTCTTCCTGTACCTCTACTTACAACATCTTTCAACACATCTGTCATAAGGTAAGCCTGTTGTGGTGTTGTAAAATCTTCTATTTCTTTTAGTCGTGTTTCAAAGATCACTGCACCTTCTTTAGATACGATCTTACTCACAAGTCGTGGTTCTATCATATGCCCTTTATTGGCAAATACAGAAAATATCTGTGCCATTTTAAGTGGACTGAGACCAAGGTTACCAAGGGCTATAGACATGTCTCTTGGAATGTGTGGTACATCCAAAAATTCCAGTCTTTTTCGGATGGTACTGACACCAAGGTCTGACACCAGGTTGATCGTTGCTAAGTTACGAGAGTGTACCAATGCTTCCCTAAATGCGATAAACCCTTTAAAATCATGCTCATAATTTTTAGGTGACCAGATTTTTGGTTTTCCATTATGATAATACTGAAAGGTTCTTGCCAAGTCAGTGAGAGGACTGGCAGGGTTGTATCCCATATCTAATGCAGTTTGATAGATGAAAGGTTTAAACGCAGAACCCGGTTGTCTTTTTGACTGAGTAACACGGTTATAGGTAGATTTCTTATAATCGGTGGTACCCACCATGGTCAAAATATCACCAGTTCGACTCTCCACAGACACAAATGCTGTAGCAAGTGTAGAAGTATTTGCATCTTCTTTATACTTCTTAAGTGCTTTGTTGTAAGCAAAGTCTACTGCATCTTTTGCAATAGCCTGTTGTTTCATGTCTATGGTCGTATATATCTCGTAGCCACCTGTACGAATATCTCCCAATTTACCTTTAAATCGTCTCAACACTTCATCAACTATACCTGGAGCAATATTTTGTGTTAGTGAAGTTTTAAAGACTTTGGGAGACTCTTTTACAGATTTTAGATAATCATCTTTTGTGATCCATCCTATATTTTTCATACGATAAAGTACATTATTTGCTCTGTTAAGTGCACGTTTATAGTGACGTAGAGGATTATAAAAGCTTGGAGCATTTGGTAGTCCTACCAGGATAGCAGCTTCTTTTTTTGTAAGTTCATGCAACTCTTTGTGAAAGTACCCTTTAGCTGCAGTTTTAATACCAAAGTAGTTATTTCCATATGATATTTCATTGAGATAACGTTCAATGATATCTTCTTTACTGAGTTCTTCTTCTATTTTGAGCGCTAAAATAGCTTCTTTTATTTTACGTGCAAGCTTTTTTTCATTGCTAAGAATTTTATTTTTAATAAGTTGCTGAGTAAGTGTACTTCCACCTTCTACAAAAGCACCTGCCTGAATATCTTTAATAAGCGCTCTTAAGATCGCATCCGGATTTACACCATTGTGCTCAAAGAACTGCGTATCTTCCATCGCTACAAGTGCTTCTACGATGAATCCGGGTATTTCATCATAACGTGCATAAAGACGATGTTGATCTTTAAATACATAAGCAAGTTTTTCACCATGTCTGTCATAGATTATCGAAGAAGTTTCAGGTTTGTAATTAATGAGTTTATCTGCATCCAAAGATATCTCTTCATACGCATATATAAATGCTGCACCCAGTGCCACAGCAAATATAATGGATAATATAATAGAACCTTTTACCAATGCATTAAACACAGAGAACCTTTGAAATCATTTATAGAAGCTTATTGTACCGAATTATGTCTAATGAGTGCGAGTGCGTGTTTCAGTTTTTGCATGGAAGCACCCAAGTTCAAGATGAGTCGTATGATAGGTTTCTCCACTGTAGGCTGACGTATCGCGCCCACCAGATACCCTTGAGCCATAAGTCCTTTTTGTACATAAAGTGCATGTTCATTGCTTGGCATCTCTATAGGTACAATGAGACTCTCACAGTGATATCCCAGCTCTTTACGTATCATCACCTGACGCGTCAGTATCTCTTTTCTGTATTTTTCTGATTTTTTTTGTATATGCTCGATATTTACATAAGCCAAAGCGGTATCAAATACAGATGGTGCCGTAGAATAGATGACAGGTTTTGCACGATTGACCAAAAAAGAGATGATATGAGCTGAAGCCAAGATATACGCTCCATAAGAGCCATACGCTTTGCCCAAAGTTCCCATTTTTATGTGACGTTCATTGATATTTATACTGTAATACTCAAAAATACCAAGGAGATTGGTACCCAAAATACCTGCAGAGTGTGCTTCATCTACGATCATTAACGCTTTATAGGCATCTGCAAGTGTAAAGATCTCTTGTTTACAAAGATCTCCACCCATTGAGTAAACACCTTCTACTGCAATGATCTGTCTTTTTGCAGGATTTGCTTCTAGTTTTTCTTTCAAGTCATGTACATCATTATGTTTAAAAGTTATCACTCTATCACCCAAAAGTTCAGAGGCCATCACTCCGGAAGCATGATATTCTTCATCCATAAAAAGCATATCACCTTTACGTACAAGTGATTCAATGAGTGCCATGTTTGCCAAGTATCCTGAGCCTACTACAAGTCCCTCTTCAAAACCGTTCAACTCTGCCATTTCAAGCTCGAACATACGGTGGATAGGATGATACCCATTGACCAGCATAGAGGCTTTAGAACTTTTAATGTTGTACTCTTCTACCAGTTTCACAGCTTTTTTGAACTGTTTTTTATTGGTTGACAATCCTAAGTAATCATTAGAAGCCAGGTCATCCAAAGTATCATCGAAGATCTTGCGTTCCCTAAAACGTCCTGCTTTTTTGAGTGCTTTTAATTCATTTTCATACATCACTTACCCCTTTATCCACGGTAATAGACACTCCACCTGAAGTCCCATCGCCGTACTCTCATATCCATCTACAGACTTGATATATTTTTTACAAAAACCTTCTACCATACACCCACCTGCTTTACCGCTCCAAAGCCCACTTTCCAAGTATGCTTCCAAGTCATCTTCATCAAATTTTGAAAAATGATAATGTGTTGCAGAAATATCGGAAAAAGCCAAGGTTTTTGATCTGAAATGTGCTGATGATATGATAGAGATGGTCGAACCGCTTTGTATGTTCAAAATACGTCTGGCATCTTCAACATCTTTTGCTTTTCGCAAGATTCTTCCATCAGCAGCTGCTATGACTGTATCTGCACACAAAAGTGGTATATCCAACCCAAATTCACGAATGGCAGCATCAAGTTTGCCTTTACTCGCTATATATACGAAATCTTTGGCTACCGTAGTCCGTATATCTTCTTCATCATAGTCAGGTGATCTTTGTATAAAATCCACCTCAAAGTTATTGAGCAGTAATGCTCTGCTCTCAGAGGAAGAACAAAGACAAATTCTTTCACTGTTCACTATTACATCCCTCTAAGATTTACACCCATCCAAAGTGCCACAAGCCCTAACACGATATTCAGTGGTAAAAGTACATAAGGCATCCAGCGAAGTTGTGCTTTGGCAAGTGCGATCTCCCCTTTAGCAAATAGTTTCCACGCTTTTGCACGTTTGACATACATATAGGTGTAATTGACTACCATGATAGTCCAAAGAATCTCTTTGGAAAGAAAAAGTTCTTTTAAATCACCGTGATGTCCACCTGTAGCCACAGCCATGATCAGTCCTGTTGCAAATATAATGACAATAAAGGGCATGACAAGATTAAAAAGTCTACCCATAATTTGTAACGTGATTCCCAATCTCTGTTTAGGCTCTAACATTGATATCATCACATCACTTTTCAACATCTGCTCAGCTGTCACACCACCTCTGCTAATAACAGGATGCACAGCAAGTCGGATCGCGATCATACCGCCTACCCAAATAAAGGCAGAAAGTACGTGTAAGAAAACGATCAAAGCCCCATTGTTGCTAAAGAGTTCTGTCATCTTAATTTCCACCTTCCAGGATCTCACTTAGATAGACTTTTGCTTCTTCTACTGCCGTAGTAATCTTCGAAGCATCTTTTCCACCTGCTTGGGCAAAATCAGGTCGTCCACCACCGCCGCCACCTACAATTGGTGCGATAGACTTTATCCAGTCTCCTGCTTTAATCGGTGTATTTTTAGAACCCGCAGCAAGCATGACTTTGTCACCTTTTTTCATAAAGAGCATTATAGCAATGTTGTCATATTTGTTCTTCATTTCATCGATCATCGCTTTAATGTCACCGTTTTCGATCTCTTCAACGATCACATTGATACCATTGACCTCAACAGCGCTCAACTCTTTTTGGCTGGAGCTCATCGCTGAAGCCAAGTCAGACTTCAGTGTTTTTACCTGTTCTTTCAGTTTTACGATACCCGCGATCGGGTTTTGATTTTTAAGCTCTGTTTTGATCTCATTTAAGTCAGATCTTAAAACTTTTACAGCTTCTATAGCCGCATTACCACACACTGCTTCTATACGGCGTACACCTGCAGAAACACCTGACTCTTTTGTGATCATAAAAAGACCGATCTGTGAAGTGTTACTCACATGGTTACCACCACAAAGTTCAATGGAAGATTCACCTATACTTACAACACGTACTTTATCTCCATACTTTTCACCAAACTGTGCTTTAGCGCCTGATTCTCTGGCTTCATCTATACTTAACTCTTGTGTTTTGGCAGACTGAGCAGCAACGATCTGCGCATTTACCCATGCTTCTGCTTGTGCTATCTCTTCTGTTGTCATTGCTTTAGGATGAGAAAAGTCAAAACGTAATCTTTTGTCATCATTGAGTGAACCCGCTTGTGCGACATGGTCTCCAAGTATTTCAAAAAGTCCTGCATGTAGCAAGTGTGTTGCTGAATGATGTTTTTCTATCTCTGCTTTGTTCGTATCTACTTTTACCTCTACATCATCACCTACAGAAAGTTTTCCTTCAAATTTAGACAGATTCATATCAAGAAACTTTTGCGTATCTTTAACTTTGGCATTTTCGATCATTCCTGTGTCACCTACTTGGCCACCAGACTCTGCATAAAAAGGTGTTTGGGCCAACATTACCCAACCTGTACCATCGATAGAAGTTACTTCTTTAAATTCAGTATCTAAAAGTGCTAAGACTTTTGTAGATGCATCTCTTTGCGTGTAACCTACAAAGGTATTGAGTCCGTGTGCTTCTTTCAGCGCTTTAAAATCACCTGTAGCTGCCGCGTCGCCTGTACCTTTCCATGCTGCTTTTGACTGTGCTTTTTGTGCAGCCATTTTAGATTCAAAACCTTCTGCATCTAAAGCGATGTTCTTTTCTCTTAACATATCTTCAGTCAAATCTAAAGGGAAACCGTAAGTATCATAAAGTTTGAATGCCACTTCTCCGTCGAAGGTCTCACTTGTATTTTCAAGCTCTTGGTTAAAGAGTTTTATCCCTGCTTCGATCGTTTCAAAGAAACGTTCTTCTTCCAGTTTCATAGATGCTTTTACAGACTCTGCTCGTTCCCCCAAATAAGGATACTGCTCACCCATCACAGCAACGAGTGTATCTACCATCTTATGCATAAACGGTTCACGCAGTCCAAGTAAGTATCCGTGACGTATAGCACGGCGCATGATACGGCGAAGTACATAGCCACGCCCTTCTTTGTCAAAGTTCACTCCTTGCGCAAGTAAAAATGAACACGAACGCAAGTGGTCAGCTATAACACGATATGAGGCTGAGTTTCCTGCATCATAATCGTATTTTGTACCTACCAATGCACTTAATTTGTCAATGTATGGCATAAAAAGTGTCGAGTGATAATTATTCAGTACACCTTCTTTGATGGCTGCTACTCTTTCAAACCCCATACCTGTATCAATACTTGGTTTTGGCAGTGGATTTAAGTTACCTTCAGCATCTCTGTCATACTGCATAAAGACAAGGTTCCAGATCTCTAAAAATCTGTCTCCTTCTCCTCCCATTTTATCTTCAGGACCAGAAAAGTGTTCTTCACCCTGGTCATAAAATATCTCTGAACATGGACCACAGGCACCTGTGTCTCCCATAGACCAGAAGTTATCGGCATCACCAAAACGTAAGATACGGTCTTTTGAGATATGCTTTTGCCAAAGTTCATAAGCTTCATCATCACTGTCATGTATCGTAACCCAAAGTTTCTCTATCGGCAAGTTTAGGTAAGTATCAGAAGTAATGTACTCCCATGCCATAGCCATCACCTCTTCTTTAAAATAATCTCCAAAAGAGAAGTTTCCAAGCATTTCAAAAAGTGTGTGGTGTCTTGCAGTATACCCTACATTGTCAAGATCATTGTGTTTTCCGCCTGCACGAAGACAGGTTTGAGAAGAAGTAGCACGTGGAGGATTAGGAATAGGTGCATCCCCTGTAAAAATGTTTTTAAAAGGTACCATACCTGCATTAACGAACATAAGTGTACCATCATCATCCAGTGGGACAAGTGGTGCAGAAGGGACAAGTGTATGCCCTTTACTTTGAAAATAGTCTAAAAAAGATTGTCTGATATCCATGATAAAATCGTCCTAATAAATACCCTTCAAAAGGGCTTATGAAAATTAGAGATATTTTATCTAAAATGTTGTTATTTAGAGGTAAAAGACACACTCGTCATTTACATCATAGTCAAAACTACCATCAAAATAGGTTGTCCCAACACCAAAAGAAGCACAGTCATACGGTATGTTTCCTTTACCACTGTTAGTATAATCTACTATACGGATGATATCATCAAATCTATCACCATACAGACCGTTATATCCATAAAAGTCAAACACACAGTCATCAGGCGGTAAAAATGTAAATTCGCCATTTGGCAAGGTAACTTCCCAGTCTCTCATAGAGTCACAAATATACGGCACAGCTCCGTAAGAGTAACCAAATTCATCTACCAAAAAGAGTGTGACCAGTTCATCATCATGATTATCACTACTACCCCCACAACCACTAAAACCAAATACTGCCATGATAGAAAGTATCAAAATAATTTGTTTTTTCATTTTATCTCCTTCATTATGCGCATATTATAGATTACAATTGTGTTAAATTTGTGTCAATAATTTTGCTATCTTTTGACTACCATCTTTTTCAATGATATCTATTAGACCCTTACTCTTCACTTCTAAGTTTTCTTCTAAGAGTGTTAACACCTTCTGTGTATCTATCTCATCCTCTCTCATTACCCAGGCAAGGTCTTTTTCTACTAAGAACTGCGCATTGTGATACTGATGATCAGAGGCTGCGTAGGGGTAAGGAATGTAGAGTGTGGGTACTGCAGTAGCAGAGAGTTCCCAGAGTGTAGATGCTCCCGAACGTGCACATGCAAAGTCAGCTTCTTGCATATAATCTGCCAATTTTGTGGTAAAACCAAATACTTCTGCCTCTACACCAAGTCCTGCATATGCTTTTTTCACCTCATCGAGATTATTCACACCTGCTTGATGGATGATCTTGACATTTTTTTCTTTTAACTTAGGTGCCATCTCTAATGCCAAAGTATTAATGGCTTTTGCCCCTTGTGATCCACCAAGAAAAATAATCGTTTTAACTTCTCTACGTACACGGGCATTTTCAAAAAAGACTTCTTTTATCGGATATGCTTTTAGTGGACTCTCATCAAGATAAGAAGAGATAAAATGTGTTGCATAAGGTTGAAGTAGTTTGTTGAGAGAACCCAATGCTGCATTTTGTTCATGTATGACTAAAGGTGTACGTGTGATCTTCGCGGCAAATGCCATAGGTGCTGCAGAAAAGCCACCTACTGAGAAAACCACACTTGCTTTGTGTTTTCGTATGATCTTTATAGACTTGAACATGGCTTTTGCCATCATGAGCAGTGATTTAACTTTTCCCAATGCACCCTGATTCACAACACCTCGTGTTTCAAAAAAGTATGTATGCGCAAAATCCTCATCATTTTCAAACCATTGTTTGTCCTGTCCTTTGGTTGACCCGACATAGATCAGTTCACACTCTTTCAAATACTCTTTTACTGCTTTGATGATAGCAAGATGTCCACCCGTACCACCGCCTGTCATGATTATACTCACAGTATCCTCCCTGTATGATCTCTGGGCACTTTTTTCGATACCATCAATACCATCCCTATAGCAACACAGGAAGCCAAAATATGTGAACCACCATAGCTTAAGAACGGTACTGCTATTCCTTTGATAGGTGTAATCCCTGAAATACCATACGAGTTCAAAATAAATGCAAATGCGATAATCAGTCCTATACCTATACTGAACAGATAATACATAGGATTTCTTACTCTAGATGCGATCTTAAAGATACGAAAGATAATAAAGAGAATGGTTAATGTTACTAAAGCAAGACCTAAAAATCCCAACTCTTCGGTGATACCTGCCAAGATAAAGTCTGTATGCACTTCAGACAAGTAACCCAGTTTAAACTGACCATTTCCTAATCCTTCTCCCCACAGACCTCCATTGTGAATGGAATTGAGAGAGTTCGATATTTGATATGGTTCTTTTCCTGTCTCGATACGAAGTTCCTGTACCGATTCAAAAGGGAGTACGGCAAGAATATTATCCTGTACCGTTCCCCACCAGCTTTTGATCCGTGCCATACGGTGAGGTGCAAGGAAGATAAGCCCTATAAATGCCAAAAACACACTTGTGACCATCATCCAAAAAAACTTTAGTGAGCTTCCGATGAACAAAAAAAGTACCATAAGTGTTGCACCAAGCACAACCACCTGACCAAGGTCTTTTTGAAAGACCGCGATAATCACAACAGCAATTAAAAAAACCAAAATATACGGGAAATAGGCTTTAAGTTCTTCCCAAAATTTCATTTTACTCTTGTCTAACAGCTTACGTGCAAAACTCCATGCTAAGAAGAAGATAAACCCTACTTTAAAAAACTCGACAGGTGCGATGGACATAGGTCCAATGCGTATCCATCGCTTTGCACCACCAACAGCGTTGACCAAGGATGAAGGCAAAAACTGCATCGCGATCATCAAAATAAAAAACGTGATAAAAAGTAAAAGCCCTACCCTTACAAACCAGATATCAGGTTCCAGTTTACTCAAAACCACCATCGCAATAAATCCTACAAAGACCGCAGCGGACTGACGTATAAAAAAGTGAAACTCATTGCTATATTCAAAATGGACCACAGGATAAACAGAAAGAGAGTAACTCATCACTAGTGAAAGTGTTAAAAGTACCATAACACCAAGTAGAAGGGGTTTATCTATCATCTTTGTTCTTTCTCGTTCCAATTTAAATCTATATTCATTAGTATTTTATCAAATTTAACAGATAACTTGGATAAAATTCAACTTTAGGAATGTGAAGAATGAACAAAAAAACCCAAAACAATGCCATACACCAAAGAAAGAATAAAATTTCTTTTCTTTTTATCATTTTAGTATTGGCTATGGCTATTTTTCTCTCTTCTGTTCTAAATACCATTTCCTCTGACAGGCGTATACCCAGTAACAATAAAACCATTTATGACCGTTCTTTTCGAGGGTCTATCATCTCTGCAGATAACTATGTATTGAGTGATTCACACAAAACCTATCAGGCTGTTGTACGTGGCGCCAGTATAGCTCCTGAGAAAAAAGCACTCTTTGTGAAACTTTTTTCTATCTACAGCAACATTCCTGAAGCAAAACTTCTCAAACAATTTAAAAACCGTAAAGGTAAAGAAAAAAAAGGGAACATTATACTCTCAAGAACGATCAGTTCCCGTTCTGCCATGCAGCTCAAAGCACTCGCCTATAAACTTAGAAAACTGGATGTCTTTCAATCCATTAAAACAAGTAGAGGGATAGAGGTACTGTATGGTCTGGATATCATTGAAAATGGTGAAAGTAGACGTTTCCCCTTAGAAGATGTGCTTAGTCCCATCTTAGGATATGTCGGTAAAAAAAGTGATGGTAAATATACACGTCCTTCAGGTAAAAAAGGTCTTGAAAGACATTATGATAAACATATCACCTCTAAGAAAAATGGTTATTTTCGAGGTAAACGTGATGTTGTGGGTGCCGTTATCCATGATAAAAATAGCATCGTACAAGAACGTGTAGATGGACTTGATCTGCATTTAAACATTCCTTTGGCTGTTCAAAGACGTGCAGAGATGATGATAGACGATATGAAACGCAGTATTGACGCTGAAGAGATCCTTGTAGGGGTGATGGAAAGCAATACTGGTAAACTACTTGCACTTGCTACCACCAAACGTTATGATCCGTCACGTATCAGACAAAAAGATGTCCCTGCCCTGGTACCAAAATTTACAGAATACCCCTATGAAGCAGGCTCTGTCATTAAACCTCTCACTGTTGCCATCGCATTAGATAATAAAGTAGTCACACCCGATACCTGGTTCAATACTTACAATGGTCGCCTCAAAATAGGTAAAAGACGGTGGATCACAGATGACCATAAATATGCATCTCTTAATGTAACCGATATTGTCGTACATTCATCCAATGTCGGTACATCTCAAATTTCATGGAAACTTTCAGGTAAACAATTTAGAGAAGGACTTCTTAAATTTGGTGTAGCAAAACCTTCCGGTGTTGACCTCTCAAGAGACTTGCCAGGTAGCCTGAAACCTGTCTATAAACTTGACCATCAACTCCATATAGCAAATACCTCCTACGGTTACGGTATGATGATCACTTTTGCACAACTTATGAAAGCCTACTCAGCATTTAACAACGATGGTTTAGCCGTTACACCCCGTATCGTCAATTATCTGCAGGATGCAAAAGGAAACCAATATAAGCTTGATCCAAAACTTCCCGATATGCAAGCTGTCAGTAAAAAGAGTGCAAATCAGATAAAAGAGATACTTCAAGAGGTTGTCACTAGAGGAACAGGTAAGAAAGCTCTGTATCCAGGCTTAGAGATCGGAGGGAAAACAGGAACAGCACACATCGCCAAAAATGGGCGTTATGTACGTGAATACCACAGTAGTTTTTATGGTTTTGCCAATGATGATAAAGGACATAAGTATACCATCGGTGCCTTAGTGATCCGTGCTAAAAAATACCGTCACTACTTTGCATCCAAATCAGCTGTACCAACCTTTAGAAGAATGATAGATATTCTGGTAGATCTTGACTATCTTGAGCCTGAAGAGCAAATAGAATCACCTCTTGCACCAATCAAAATAGACAAACCTGTCAAAACAAAAACTGTGCCAAAATTAATCGTGCACCCTGAAGTCAAAAAGAAACCTGTTGTAAAGAAACCTACTATAAAAAAACCTGTGACACCAAAAAGACAAACGGTACAAGAACTTTTCCAAACCAAAAAACCTAAACCAAAACCTGTACGAAAAGTGATTAAGCCGACAGTAAAACCTTCATATAAAGCACCTTCACACGACTATAATGAAGATATGTTCTAGTCTTAGATCCAAATATTATCTATAAGCCGTGGTTTCCCCACCCATGCAGCTACCAACATAATAGTATTGCCGATCTCTATCTCTTCAAGTACATTAAATTCTCTATCGACAATAGCAACATACTCTACTTCATCCGCATCTTCCAAAACAGTGAACATCTCTTTTTTAATAACTTCCACATTTAACTCACCCGCCATCACCATCTTTGTGGCACGTTTTAATGAACGTGCAAGACAAAGGGCACGTCCTTTCTCATCTTCTTTCAAGTAGACATTACGTGAACTCAACGCCAATCCCTGCTCATCACGGATAATGTCACAGGCAACAATGTTCACATCCATAAAATAGTTTTTAACCATCTGCGTGATCAGTACAAGTTGCTGTGCATCTTTTTTTCCAAAGTAGGCGTTGGTAGCAGAAGAAAGATTAAGTAACTTCATGACCACTTGCAGCATACCGTCAAAATGTCCCGGACGCTTTTCACCTTCTAAAACATAACCGCGTATCGCAGGTGCACCGATAGAAAGTTCATCTCTCTCATACATATCTTCTATACTTGGCATAAACAGTATGTCTACTTTAGCAAGTTTACATATCTTAATATCGGCTTCATCTTTACGAGGGTAGGCATCGAGGTCCTCACCTTCTAAAAACTGTGTCGGGTTCACGAAGATCGAAACAATGAGATGTTCATTCTCTGATCGTGCTTGTTGTATAAGGGAGAGATGTCCTTGATGTAGTGCTCCCATCGTTGGTACAAAACCAACCGTCCCTGACAGTGCCTTTTTAGCCTCTTGCAGCTCATCTATTGTTTTGACAATAACCATCTCTAACCTCGTATTTCGTTCTCTTTGGGTAGAATAATAGCAAAATAATTAGAAATATAATAGGACATTCAAAGATGGATGCATACGAATACAGCGAACTACTAAAATCGCTTACTAAAAAAATAGACAATATTAAAAACATTGTAAAACCAGATATTTTAGAAGCTAGACTGGATGATATCGAAACAATGCAGCAAGATGCAAACTTTTGGAATGATGCTGCCAATGCAGGAAAAGTCTCTCAGGAAAAAACAAAAACAGAACGCATACTTGCTACCTATAACAATGCAAAAGATGCTGTACATGATGCTGTAGAATACTTTGAGCTCTCCAAAGCAGAGAATGATGAAGAGACACTCGAAATGCTCTATGATGATGCCTCTAGCTTGCAAGAAAGTACCCATACACTTGAAGTACAAATGATGCTTTCGGGTGAACATGACGGGAAAAATGCCATCGTCTCTATACACCCTGGAGCCGGAGGAACAGAGTCACAGGACTGGGCATCTATGCTTCACCGTATGTATCTTCGTTGGGCAGAACGTCATGGTCTTAAAGTGGAGATGCTTGATTATCAAGCAGGTGAAGAAGCCGGTATCAAAGATGTCTCTTTCATGATCAAAGGTGAAAATGCCTATGGTTATCTCAAAGTGGAAAATGGTATCCACAGACTTGTGCGTATCTCTCCATTTGATTCTAATGCCAAGCGTCATACATCTTTTTCATCTGTTATGGTTTCACCGGAAATTGATGACGATATAGACATCGTCATCGAAGACAAAGATATACGTATAGATTCTTATAGGGCTTCAGGAGCAGGAGGGCAGCACGTCAACACTACAGATTCAGCCATCCGAATCACCCACATCCCTACCAATGTCATTGTGCAATGTCAAAATGATAGAAGCCAACACAAAAATAAAGCTTCAGCACTCAAAATGCTAAAATCACGTCTTTTTGAATATGAAATGGCTAAAAAACAAGCCGCTATAGATGGTGTAGAGAAATCAGAGATCGGTTGGGGTCATCAAATACGTTCCTATGTATTGCAACCCTACCAACAGGTGAAAGATACCCGATCCAACATCCCTTACTCTAATGTAGATAACATTTTAGATGGGGATATAGATAAACTTTTAGAGGGTGTACTGATCGCACAAGCAAAATAGTATAAATCTATTTTTTATCTTCTGCCTTTTCTTCCTCTATTTCCTCTGCTTCTGGAGACAATTTTAGATATTTTGAAAACAGTTTTGTAATTGCTATAGCACCATAAAATACTAAAAAAAATATACCAGCTGTATAGAGTACATCTATCAAACCTATATCCTTCATAGAGACTCTTTTAAGCTATTTTCTTCTACTTTATACACACAGTCACAACGTGCAGCCAAACTCTCATCATGGGTAACCAGTACAAGTCCTGCTTCGTTTTCTTTAATATATTCTAAAAGTACATCCATCACTAATTTTGCAGTCTCTTTATCCAGGTTTCCAGTAGGTTCATCCGCAAAGATAATACGAGGTTTTTTGCTAAGTACTCTTGCGATGGAGACCCGTTGCTGTTCACCTCCGGAAAGTTCAGATGTCTTATGGTGCATAAGATGGTTAATTTCCAATTTTTCTAATATTGACTCATCAATCTGTTCTCCTGATAACATAGTAGCTACATCAATGTTATCTAATGCACTCATGCCTTTAAAGAGATAGTGAAACTGAAAGATGATCCCAATATCATACCTACGCAACGATTCTACGGATTTTTCATTTAATCCATAAAGGTCTTCTCCAAACAAAGTCACCTTGCCACTCTCTGGTTTCATAAAAGTAGAAAAGATATGTAAAAGTGTCGACTTGCCTGAACCACTACGTCCTACTATGGCTGCACTCTGTGTAGGTAGTATCGTGAAATGGATATCTGTAAAGAGTGGGTAGTCAAACCCATGAGAAATATGTGTAGCCTCTAAAAGAGCATTGGACATAAAAATAGCCTTTAAATTAATTAGGTTATTTTATCATAATAAAGTAATTGAAAAAGAGAATAAAGTAATTTTTAATTTTAATTGGGAACTTTTATAAAATAATCTTCTAGTTTGTTGTAGATTTGGCTAAACGGTGTGAGTGAAGTAAGAGAGTGTACGTATAGTACATGACCGAACGGAACAAAGCCGTTCAGTCAAAGGTGCTGTAAAATAGAAGAACTATTTATTAGCCCATTTGTGCGGCAACTTCTGCTGCAAAATCTTCTTCTGCAACTTCAATCCCCTCACCAACTTCAAGTCTTGTGAAGCTAGTGATCTCTGCTGTACCACCGGCAGCTTTTGCTTTTTCTGCAACATACTGAGCAACAGTTTTGCTGTCATCCATTACAAATTTTTGATCAAGAAGACACTGCTCTTGGTCAAGTGTTGTGTTATCTGAGATAAATCTTTCGATCTTACCTGGAAGGATTCTGTCCCAGATCTTCTCAGGTTTACCTTCTGCTGCAAGTTCAGCCTTAAGTGCATCTTCTGCTTTTGTCATCACTTCATCAGTCAATTGACTCATAGAGATGTACGCAGGTACATTTTTAAGTGTTTTACCAAGTCTTACAAGTTCTTCATTCTCTTTTTCAATAGCAATGATTCTTCCTTTAGTCTCTTCTGCTACGTACTGAGCATCAAAGTCTTTGTAAGAAAGTGTAGTAGGACTCATAGCTGCTGCATGCATTGCAAGCTCTTTAAGTACTGGAGTCATCGCTTCTGCAGTTGCAGCTGAATCACATTTTGCTTCGATGATAACACCGTTTTGTTTGTTTGAGTGAACGTACGCATTTACTGCTGTGTTCTCATCTGCATTAATAAGTGCAGATCTTCTTACAACAAGTTTTTCACCGATAGTGGATACTTGCTGAGAAAGATACTCTGAAAATGGCTCACCGTTGATAGTAGATGCATTAATAGCATCAGCATCAGCAATAGCATTGTCAAAAGTATGGTTTACAACATCAGACATAAGCGCTAAAAATTTATCATTTTGTGCAACAAAGTCAGTTTGAGAGTTTACCTCAACTACAACTGCTTTTTTACCTTCAACTTTTACACCGATAGCACCTTCTGCAGCAACTTTATTTGCTTTCTTAGCAGCAGCACCCATACCTTTATCACGTAACCAAGCAACTGCTTTGTCCATGTCTCCATCAGACTCAGCAAGTGCTTTTTTACAATCCATCATTCCAGCATCAGTCATCTCTCTGAGTTTTTTGATGTCTTTAGGTCCGAAGTTTGCCATGATTACGCCTCCGCCAATTCTTTAGCAGATGCAACAGCGTCTCTGAAATTCCCTTTGAAAGAGTATTTTTCTTCCATTACTTCGATCTGTGCGTCAGTCATGTTAGCAACGTCTGCAAATGTGTGGAAACCTTCGTCGTTGAGCTTACCTTGGTATACTTTACCAACACCAGCGATTTTTGTAAGATCATCACCTGCAGTCTCTGTCTTAGCTTCTGCTTTAGGTGCTGGAGCTGATTTTTCTTCTACTAGAGTTGCAACTTCTTCTTCAGATGCAGCTTCAGCCATTACTTCAGCTACTTCATCAGTTGATGGTACTTCCTCAGCATCTCCACCGTTTGCTTCAGCGTATGCTGCTTTACCTTCGATGATCGCTTCAGCCATTTCTTGACAGAAAAGGTTGATCGATCTGATAGCATCATCATTTCCTGGAATCGGGTAATCGATAACATCAGGGTCACAGTTTGTATCTAGTGGTGCAACAACTTTCATACCAAGTCTTCTTGCTTCTTTTACTGCGATATGCTCTTTAACAGCATCTACAACAAACATCATATCTGGAAGTTTTTTCATGTGTCTGAAACCTTCAAGGTATGAAGATAGTTTCTCTTTTTTTCTTAAAAGCATTAATGCTTCTTTTTTTGTCAACATTTCAAGTTGACCATTTTCTTCCATTTGCTCGATAATCTCAAGTTTTCTGATAGATTTTTTCATTGTTGGGTAGTTTGTTAACATTCCACCTAACCATCTAGTTGCAACGTAAGGCATACCACATCTCTCAGCGTGCTCTTTAACTGCTTGTCTAGCTTGTTTTTTAGTACCTACGAAAAGTACTGTTTGTCCTTCAGCAGCTGCATCTCTTACTACGTTGTAAGTATATTTGAAGTATCTAAGTGTTTTTTGAAGGTCAATGATGTAGATGTTCTTTCTTGCACCGAAAATAAATTTCTTCATTTTTGGATTCCATCTTCTTGTTTGGTGTCCGAAGTGTACTCCACACTCCAATAGGTCTTTCATTGTTACCATAAGTTCTCCTTGGTATATCGTTAATAGAATTTTTACATAGTAAAAACTCGGTTAAAAGCATAGCTTCATCACTAGGTTTAAGAGTTGGATTGATAATCATCCAAATCGTCCGCTGTAGTCATCAACACATTATGTGCAACCAGTCAAGGAATAACTACATGAGTATTTCCATTATTATTATATAGAACGCAAAATGAGCAAAGCCCTTTTTACTTACGCTAACGCTAAGTTCTCTTCAACAGAGAGCTCAAACGACTAGTCGTTTCAACTATAATTCTAGGGTTACTAGAGAAATAAGGAACGCGATTATACCCAAATGATGTTTAAATCTTCTTAAATTATGCTAATGTCAACGCATCACTAGAGACAATCACACCATCTTCATCAGCATAGATCCACTCACCTTCTTTAAAGTCAATGCCGCCAAAATTCAATACGGTGTTTGTTGTACAGGGAGATATTTTTGCACTTCTTCTAGGACATGTCCCCAGGGCAAATAATCCTGCATCAATGGTTCTTGTGATCTTTGTATCTCTTACATAGCCATTGATGATAATACCTTCCCAACCATTTTTTGCTGCAAACCCCATAAGGTTATCGCCTACAACAGCACAGAATTTTTGATCTACATCTACTACTGCTACTCTGCCTTTCCCCTCTTCATCTCTGAGCATGGCTACCAAACCTCTATTATCTTCATCTAGTTTTATGGTGACAATTTGTCCATAAAAACTCTCTTTAGCTCCGTATGAGGATAAGTTCATCTCTAGTACTTTTACATTATCTGCATTTGCGTCACATAGATCCGCTGTTGAAAAATTCATTATCTTTCCTAATTTTTTTATAAAATTATACATTATTCCTACCGTTTATCCAATATTGGGTAAAATTACTCTACTAATAAAAGGTAGTATTATGCGAGTAGTTACAGGTGTTGTAGGAAATGATATCCATGTTGTAGCCAATAGACTCATAGAAATCTCTCTAAAAGAGAGAGGATTTGAAGTTTTTAATTTAGGGGTAAATACCTATTTAGAAGAGTTTATTGATGCAGTAATAGAGACAGATGCTGATGTATTGTTAATTTCATCACTCAATGGTGAAGCAGAGGGCTGGTCAAGAGATCTACTCTTTTTAAAAAATAGATTTGACCTAGAAGGGGTTATTTTTGCCATTGGCGGTAACCTTAGTGTAGGTGAAGCCACACAAGAAGAACTGGTTCCCAAATACAAAGCCTATGGATTTGACTTGGTATTTCATCAAATTGACCTTAACGAGGGGCTTAATATGATAGAAGAGAGCCTTAAAGAAAATCAGAAAGCAGGGTTATAATTATGTTTCAACGAGAACGAGAAATTATTACCAAAACACCTTATACTGACAGTTTTGATTTTGACGAGATAAAAGAGTTTATTACCGGTGCCAGTAAAAACCTGTTTATCTCACATAAATTTAAAACATCTGACAAAATTTTAGTCCAACCCCGTGGTGGTTTTCCTACCTATGATAAAGTCTTTGAACTTTATGGTGAATTTACCAATGCTGGCGTAGATATACTTCCCCTCACTATAGACAGTAATACCAGACTCAATGACTATGAGATGGCTAAAAAAATGTTGGCTCTTTCTGAAGAAAATGATGAAAATATGCTCAACGGGTATCCTCTTGTAAACCATGGGTACCGCAGCACACGAAAAATGGTCACACATTATGATACACCTATCAGTCTACGCCATGGAACACCTGATGCAAGACTGCTTATAGAGGTAGCACTGGCTTCTGGAATCTTTGAGATAGAGGGAGGTCCTATTACCTACCTGCTTCCTTATTCAAAAAACTTTCCGCTTGACAAAGCATTTTTATATTGGAAATATGTAGAGAGGGTCTGTGCGGAATACTCTGAACTCAATGAGCCTATCAACCGTGAGTCTTTTGGACCACTCTCTGCGACCCTTCAGCCTCCTGCTATTGTGATCGTTATCCAGCTTTTAGAGATGCTTTTATCACTTGAAGAGGGTGTAAAGTCTTTCTCTGTCAGTTTCTCACAGACGGGTTCTATGTCACAAGATATTGTAAGTTCAAACGTCATTAAAAAGCTCGCTAAGAAATATGCTGAGAAGATCAACTGTGGCGATGCAGACATTCATCTTGTTTATCACCAATGGATGGGAGCATTTCCTAGAAACAAAGAGTTTTCAGATTCACTTATAAATACTTCTACAGTAATTGCAGCCATGATACGTGCAGATAAGATGATCACGAAAACCAGAGATGAGGCATTTGGTATCCCAACTAAAGAGGTCAATGCTTCTGCTGTGAAAAATACACAATATACACTCAATATGTTAAGAGGTCTTCCACTTATCACTGATGAGGAGGAAGAAGCGAATCTTACTGAGATGGTAGATGATATTATGGAAGCTGTTTTCAATGACCCTGCTGATACATTGTGGAGACAGGTTTTTAACTCTATCAAAAATGGGATCATAGATATTCCCTTTTCTCCACATATAGCAAATAGTGGTGAAGCCATTACTGTAAGAGATGAAAACTACAACATACGTTTTTATGAGAGAGGGAATGTCCCAATTAGTGATAAATGCTTGGCTTTCGAACGTTCAAAAGTAGATTTATGTGGGCAATCACTGGTTAACCACATTATTCATGATATCGGGATAATGCTATGAACAAATTACAAATAGACATAGGAAGTACTTACTTCAAAACCAGTGCAAACGGTACAATAAACCAACACTTTAGAAATTTTGATACCACTATTTATGAGGATCTTCACGACAAATGTGCAAACCTTCTAAAAAACTACAAAAAAGAGGAAGTTTCCATCTGTAGTTCTGCAAATGGTGGATTAAGCACACTTATTATCGGTATTACTTCTCTTTTTTCATTAAAGTATGCAACCAACATTGCTTTCAACTCAGGAATCAATATCATTGATACGATTCTTTATTCAACCATAGAGAAAGCTGTGGTCCCTACTGATGTCATAGATGTGGTGATCGTGGTAGGTGGTATAGATGGTGTCAAAGCCAAGTTTGATGATAAATTGATCACCTATCTAAAAGCAGTGGACTATCAGAACATTGTGTATGTAGGAAATGAGCAAAATCATGATTTCTTAAATGATAAGTTAGATGACCTCACCGTTTTAAAAAATATTATAGGTGATAAGCTACAGGTTCAAGAAGAGGAATTAAAAGAATATTTAACACACCTTTACCAGTCCGATATCACAGGGAAAGAAGATATTAAAAAACTTTATGAAATAACTTCAAATCAAATCTATTCAACACCCTATATTGTCAATAATGCTTTGCCTAAACTGGGAACACTTTTTGATGTGGCTGATCCATTTTTAGTAATCGATGTGGGTGGAGCTACAACAGATATTCACTACAGTACAGACTTGGTGGACAATAAAAACATTATGACCAGTAGTGGTTATGACAGATTGGTCTTTAAAAAGCTTGGTGTATTTAAATCCAGAGAGAGTTTGGTTTTTGGAGCAAAAAACAATGAGTTTGTCTATGAGCTTCTAGATCACCTCAATGTAAATGAACATATTTTGGATGAGCATAGTGATGAAGCCACTGTTGTTCTCATGCAACTGGCTATTTTCCTAGTACTGTATCAGGTATCAAAAAGTCATCATGAATATGTAACTCTCAAATTAGAAATTTTAAACAGCATCGTACTGACAGGTGGAATTTCAAAAGTATTAAGTGATGAGGATATAGACAAGATAATTGGCTTCTTTTATAAAAAGATACTCAACTTCACAGAAACACCAAATGTCATTACCGATAGAAACTATGAGATTTGGACTTTAGGAATAAGGGAGATAAACAATGCAAAATAGTATTAGATCATTATTAGAAATAGCGAATGAAAAAAACCCCAACAAAATAGCTCTGATAGAAAAAGAAAATAAGCTCACCTACAAAGAGTTATTGACAAAAGTAAATCAGCTAGCCAATTATTTTAACCAGCTGGATCTGGAAGATGGCGCAAGAGTGGGAATATACTCCAATAAAAGTATAGAACAGGTCATTACAATACTTGCCCTGCTCTCTACGCCTTATATTATTGTTCCCATTACACGTTTCCTAAAGCCTGAACAGGTTGAGTACATTATCAATGATGCAGGGGTAGAGTGTATCGTCACTGATAAAACTAAGATCGACACCATAGAGAAAATAAACTTTCAAGGTCGAATGATCACTTTTGAACCTCTTCAAGATGCACTGGTTTCACTTAAAGAGATCTATAAATGTTTTAATCCTCAATTTGATCTGGAAATCGATACTGCTTTACCTGCTATTATTACCTATGGTTTTGGTAGTGATGGCTCTCAAAAAGGTATTGTGATGACACAAAAAAACCTTTTAGATGGTACTAGAGTCGTCTCAAATTATTTAGATTTAAAAGAAGATGACATTATTTCCGGACTCCTCTCATTCAACTTAGACTATGGACTAAATCAGATTTTTTGTACCCTCCAGGCTGGGGCAACTTTGGCACTTCATAAGTTCATATTACCAAGTAACTTCTTTGCACACTTACTTAAAGACAAAGTAACGGTGCTGGCACTTATGCCTGTACATATTTCAAAGATGTTTGATGAAGATTCTCATAGACTGCCAATTTCAAGTCAACTGGACCATGTACGTGTAATTACCTCATCAGGTGGGAATATCACTGAAGAGATGGTTAAGAAAGTAGATGACTACTTTAAACCAGCAAAGTTTTACTCCATGCATGGACTGATCGAAGCACTTAGAAGTACCTATCTTGACCCATCACAAATTCATATAAGACCGACTTCTATAGGTAAAGCCATTCCTGAAGTTGAAGTGTACATTATCAATGAAGAAGGTAATGAGTGTAAGGCCAATGAGGTAGGTGAGCTTATTCATAGAGGTTGTTGTATCTACCAAGGGTATTGGAACAGTGAAGAATCGACAAAAGAAAGATTTAAAAACATCTCTATTTTAGAAAAAGTTGTCACTATAGATAATCCTGATGAAATAGTCATCGCTACGGGTGATCATGTATACAAAGATGAAGAGGGTTACATATATTTTGTAGACCGAAAAGATGACATGATCAAAACATCAGGATACAGAGTAAGCCCCAAAGAGATAGAAGATGTGGTCTATAGCAACTTCAAAGAGATAAAACAATGTGCTGTCTTTGGTGTGCCTAATGCCCAGATAGAAGAAGAGATCATTTTAATCTATAGTGCTAAAGATAAGATACCGCTCAATGAAATAAACTTTGAGCTTAAAAAGCATTTAGCTACGTATATGATGCCAACTACTATAGAGTTTAGAGAGACGCTTCCGCTTAAAGCTTCACATCATGAGGTTGTAGATAAAGCGGTCCTGAAAAAAGGGTTTTAATAGTTCTTCACTCTACAACATAGTTTTACACTATCTTGTAGAATTTAGAGATGTAGGATTATGCCTGTAGTTCTTCTAGTTTTGCTTTCACGTCATCTACATGATTTTTTACTCTAACCTTCGTCCATGTTGCAGCCACTTTTCCATCTGGGTCTATGATGAAGGTAGATCTGACCACACCCATATACTCTTTACCCATGAATTTTTTAAGCTGCCAGATACCAAAAAGATTACAAAGTTCTTTGTCCTCATCTGCCAAAAGCGTAATACCAAGCTCTTTTTTCTCTATGAATTTTCTATGTTTTTCAGGAGAGTCTGGACTCACCCCTAAAATGATCGCATCCAAACCTGTAAAGTCTGGTTCTGCAGCAGTAAAATCACATGCTTCTGTGGTACAACCCGGCGTATTGTCTTTTGGGTAAAAGTAAAGGACTATCCATCTTCCCTTGATGTCTCTTAAACATATCTCTTCTTCATCCTGATTTGGCAGACAAAAGTCCGGTACCTGTGTTCCTACTTCTAACATAAATCTATCCTTGTATTATTTGTTTTTTGGTAGTATATCAGAATGAATGAACAAACAAAAGAAGAATTACTCGAAGATATAGAAAAGCTTATCTCATATGGTCGAAATGAAAATACCATCAACCCTGATCTTTTAGCCTACCTAGAGATAGAAGACCTCATAAATACAAAAGCTAAACTGCTTGAACGCGTAGGAAAACTTAGTGATGAAGATAAAGCATGGTTGGAACAGTTTAAAAAATACGACTGATGATACAATGAAAGAAAAGTGATATAATAGTAAATGAAAAAGTCAATCCTTATTTTACTACTCTTTATAGAAGTTCAAGTACTTAATGCACAAACACTTGAACCTAAACTTTATGCGAATACTCCTATTGATGTAAATGTTATGTTTCTGGGATATGGTCATACTCAAGGTGCTATACCTGAAAACCAATCTCTAGGCTTAGAAGATCCAAACCTAAAAATTGACAGTACAATCCTACTCTATGCTAGATCATTTGGTTATTTGGGTCATAATGCAAAGTTTGATATTATTTTTCCCTACTCGACGCTATCAGGTACAGCACAGCATTTTGGTATGGATGTAAGTCGAAGTGTACATGGTATGGGAGACACCAAAGCAAGACTGACTTTCAATCTACTAGGTGCCCCTGCACTTGCACTTGAAGAGTTTTCCTCATATCAACAAGACACCATTATAGGTCTAAGTATTCAAGCTACTATTCCAACAGGTCAATACGATAAATCAAAACTTGTGAATATTGGCACAAACAGATGGGCAATAAAGCCAGCTATCGGTTTCTCTAAAAAAATATCTAATTTTGAGTTTGAATTTGGAGCAGAGGCTGAGTTCTATACTACTAATGAAGATTTTTATGGCGATATAACAAGGAAACAAGACCCTGTATATTCAACTCAGGGACATGTTCTTTATACATTTAAACGAGCTATGTGGCTAGCTATAGGAGTAACTTATTACTGGGGTGGAGAATATATCAATGATGGTATTGGATCAAATGAGGAACTAAGAAACAGCCGTATGGGCTTAACATTTGCCATGCCTATAGATAAGCAAAACTCCATTAAGATATATGGCAATACTGGTATTAACGTCAGATATGGTACTGACTTTGATGCTATAGCCATAGCATGGCAGTATAGTTGGACTGATTAATTTTAGTGTTTTTACAGCAGCATAATGCTACTGTTTTTTCATAGCGGCACCACATTTACCCGCTTCACATTTCATGACAGGTGTTTCTGATTTAGCAGGTTTAGCTGTGCCATGACTTCCATGGCTACCATGATGACTTCTTTTTGCCATACCATACGTTTTAAATATATAGGCTCTATAAAGATTTGTTGACAAATAAAGCGTGATAAGAGAGGAAGCAAAAACAAATGCAATAACCTTCTTCGTCTTTGTGGCTTTAAAGAATTGCATTCTTTTAGCCAAGATATAGTAACCCCAAAAAGCAGCGATATACGGTATCACTTTAAAGATCCCTAACCATGCATCTTTTCTAGAAGCAAGGTTTTCTACTGTGCCTGCATCTAAACCAAACCCATAAATGAAACCATTGGCTATATCTGCATAGTTATGTGTAAAAAAGC
Source organism: Sulfurovum sp. (assembly GCA_016744875.1). Lineage (GTDB taxonomy): Bacteria > Campylobacterota > Campylobacteria > Campylobacterales > Sulfurovaceae > Sulfurovum. The sequence continues at coordinate 10,039 of JADGDL010000007.1, read as the reverse complement.
TGTGTATCAAGTGCGCAAGTCCACCAATGAGAAACAGCGGTGCAAATGCATAACCTAAAGTATAAAACGTCTTTTCAAAAGGCGCTTTTAAAACTTTTGAAGCCACAAACATTCCAAAATATACGATACCTATCGCAAATAAAGTAGCATAGATAAATGCAAACATTCCTACAGGATCAAGTGTTCCGAAATCTATATACTGTTTCGCAAACTCAGCACTTGTTGACCAGATAAATGTATCTGCAATAGCAGAACGGTTTAGTCCATGGTGAAAACTCATCGTAAGCGAAATAGCCGCTGTAATGAGTATAAATGCCCACACTTCTGCCTTATTGTATTTGAATTTTTCAAACAACGGTGCTGAAGGTTTTGTAATCCTGTAAGCCACTGAATCACAAGCATCGCTACAATCCATACACAGTGTACAGTCATCCATGGAATTTTTATTGTCAAAAGCAAATGGTTTTAAGTTATATGGGCAGGCTACTGCACAATCCAATGTTTTACAAGAGCTACAATCTTCTTTATAGGTACCCAAAGCTGCAAATGACACTTTCCCATACGCTTTAGTCAACGTACCGATAGGACAGATATATTTACAATAACTCATATCTTTATAGAGATAATACATTACAAAAGCGACCACTGTAATTGAGGCAAACAACCAAGCTGTAGCCAGTGGTACTTTCCAAAATCCCGGTACCGTATAGTAAATAGCCCACCATCCAAAAAAGAGGATAAAGACACCGATAAATCTATTTTTCAAAAAATTTGGCATCTCTTTTTGAAGACCAAATTTCGTGATGTATTTTCCTAAAAATCCATGAGGACAGATGCCACAAAAAATTCTACCAAATGTGGTAAGTGTAACGACTATGAACAGGGACCAGAAGAGTCCCCAAAAAAGATGTTGGGTAAAAAGGTTTTCTTTCCCAGGGTCAGTAAATCCCATATATACCCCATAGATGAAGAGAGCAAGAACAACTAACTTCAAAACCATCATAAATGTTTGATTTTTAAACAAAAACCCTAATACGGGCATGCCGTATATATCGTTTCTGTCTCTATTTTCTTTAAACTCTACCATCTACACTCCTTTAAAACTTAACACGAAGTCCTGCAAAGAACATACGCCCTGGACTTACAGTCAGACCCATGTCTCCTACATTATATAAACCATCTTCATTTCTATCACCAGTAACACGCGGCATCATGAAGTATTGTTCATCAAATAGATTTTCTACTTTTCCAAATAGCTCTACATCAACGCCTGATACTTTGACATTGTAAGTAGTTCTCAAGTCAACCAGTGAATATCCATCTACTTTTACTTGATTCATTTCATCTGCATATTGACTTGATCTGTAGTTAACACCTACTGTAAGAAGCCAGTTTGACAATACATTATAGTTACCTTCTAGATAAACAGTGTGTTCAGATGTTCTAGGTACTGTATTTCCAGACAGATCGTAAGTACCTTCTATATAGTCTCTTCCTGTATTAGGATTTGTAAGAACCAAATTATACTCATCGTATCTAGTATACTGTGCATCTAAATACGCGTAATTAAAGGCAAAATAAAATGTTTGTGACATATCACTGTTCAAACTAAATTCAAGACCTCTATTACGAGCATCTGCAAAGTTACCATACATGATAGGACTTGCTATATCACTCACATAATTACCACCATTTCTAGTGATCATATCATCTCTGTCTAATTGAAAAAGAGCAATATCATATGTAAACATACCTTCTTGACCTCTGTACCCTATTTCATAGTTAATTGTTTCTTCTGTATCTATATCTGGATTGTTCGCATAATCATATCTACCCGATAAAATATCACCTGCATAGAGTTGATCTATCGTTGGTACTCTAAACCCTGTTGAAATGTTAGCAAAGATAATAGAGTTTTCTTCCAGTTTATACGTTAAGCCTGCCCTATAAGACTGTTCATTAAAGTCCTTTTCCCAACTTGCAGCTCCACCTCTAGCCATATGATTTGTATAATCATACTCCATATGATCATATCTTGCATTGAGTGTCGTGATCAATTGATCATTTACTTGATATTTAAATTCCCCATATAGTGCAGAGATATCTTCTGTAAAACTTGTATCACTGTTCACATCTCCAACGTTATATGAATTACCTCTTCTATCTGTATAGTCCACTCTGTACTTACTGTTTTTATCTTCATCATTTCTAGCGACATCAAGTCCTATCATATAAGCTAATTTATCACCATCTTGTCTATACTCAGACTTGAAACCATTCTGAGTCGTATTTGCATAAGCATCATAGAGGTGATCATTTCTTAATGTACTACCGGGAAGATCCCTATTGTAATACGCCCCATTTTTGTTCTCTGTGGTATCTTCATATCTATAGAGCTGAGCCATCAGGTTCGCATCATTTGCAAAATCTTTTGAGTATGTTAAGAAATACTTTGAAAGATCGATATCATAATCTGTTGAATACCCTACTTCACCTACACTTTTTGGATTGGTTTTCACTTGGTTTATACCATCTACAGTATGCGTGATCGACCCTGTATCATTTTCATATCTTTTAGATATATCTGCACCAAATGTGATATCACTGGTATCATCGATGTAGTATTGGAATTTACCATTCATTGATTTTGCCCAATAATCTGAATCGTCCCAATATCCATCACTTGCTTTATAACTTCCCTGTATTTGATAAGCAAATTTATCTGTACCGCCTGTATAGTTTGCTATATACTTCTCAAAACCATAACTACCAAATTCTGCACTCACAGAACCTTCATTGGTCGCTTTAGGTCTTTTTGTAGTAATGACTACTGCACCTGATAAAGCATCATTTCCATATAAATAAGAAGCTCCACCTTTAATGACTTTAATAGACTCGATATTGTCCATATCAATGTTTACAGCTCCTGCTCTTTCTTGTACCGGAACACCATCGATAACGATTGCTACACCAGGTTTTTCCCCCATATAGTTTTCAGTTGCAACACCCCTGATATGTATCTTGTTTGAATCTCCCTCATTTTTTCTTGCTGTCACACCAGGCACAGTATTTAATACATCTGCAATATTTTCTGCTTGGAATGCATCTACTTCTTCACCATTTAATGTGACCGTATTAGACACTTCCATTTTTTTCGCATCAAACTTATCATCTATCGTTGATGATTCAACAGTGATCGTCCCCAGATCTTCTGCTGCATGTATACTTGAAGCAATTGCTAAAACTGCAATTATCGAGTATTTTATTGTTTGTCCTTTTTTCATTTATAAGCCTTTCCTATTAAAAATATTCAGTATTCTTACTTAGGAGTGTTAATTTACTGTTAATAAATAGGATTAAAGAAAAAGTATTTTAAAGATGTATAGTATCTATACTTTATTTATTTGACTAAATGATGTATTACCTGCTAAAATATAAATAATACCAAATTGATCAAAAGGAAGAAGCATGAAAAAGAAAAATCTATTTGCAATGAAATTTGCAGTGGTCGCACTAGCCGTGGGATTCCTGTCACCATCAGTGACTCTGGAAAGTGTTGCAGTATCAGAAGATGGATATAGTATAAATATGTCTATCTTACAAACAGCAGAAGCAAGACAGAGATCAAGAAATGTAAACCGGAACAATAATCGTAACCGTAATGTGAATCGTAACCGTAATGTGAATGTGAACCGAAATGTGCATGTAAGTGGTGGCCGTTATTATGGTGGTGGCAGTTACCATAATCATAATACTGGGGCAGCTGTTGTTGCAGGTATGATAGTGGGTGCGGCTGTTGCCTCAACAGCAAATTCATCCAATACACAATACTAGTAAGAAGATTAATTTAACTCTATTTTAATAAAACAGACTATATAAAAAAGGAACTTAATTATGAAATCGTCACGAAAATTTCTACTTACTGCAGGACTTGGGTTGCTCCTTAGTACTTCTACACTTTTAGCAGACATGAGTGCAAAAGATATTGCGAAAAAGGTTTATGATGTACTTGACAATCATCAAAGTTATGCTTTTGATGCGATCATCGTGAATCACACAGATGACAACAAGAATAAACATCAGGTTTCTGTTAAAGTGAATCGTCCTGATCAATTACGTATTGATGTAAAAGGAGACATTCGAAATCGAAGTAATTACCTAAATAATGGCGTATACACTATCTATGACTATGACAAGAATTATTATTTACATCTGAAAGTATCTAAAGATATTGAGAAAACTTTAGATACGCTCTTTGATAAATTTGAAATCAAAGCGCCACTGGCACAGCTTATCTATACCGATATGAGCAAACGTATCAAATTTGATAGAAGTAAAAACTTTGGTATTGTTGACTTGGCAGGAGAGGAATGTCACTACATAGCATTCTCTGATAAAACAAAAGAGGTACATGTTTGGGTTACAACAGGTGATACACCTCTCGTAAAGCACTACATGATCAAAGATAAAACCAGTAAAAACAATGCATATAAATCAACAACACTTTTTTGGAAAAAAGCTTCAACCATTTCACCTAGTGACTTTGTATTTAGCACACCAAAAAATGCGCAAGAAGTTTTTATAAACTAATTTATAAAGGGAGATGAGACTTCTTCCTCCCCTTATGTGATGCTGTCTAAAATGCTCCCCATGCGCTACCTATTGTAATGTAAAATGCAAATTCATTCTCTTCATTTGTAGCAAAGTCCAATCCGCCCCAAAGACCATATTTTCTTGCCAGTTCATAACGGAAGCCTACACCACCTGCTGCATGAGTAGGTGCATCCTGAAAACTTATATTTTCTTCTACTGCCCCTTCTCCTGGTTTAAATTTATATTCATTCCCAAAGACTTTTCCTGCTCCACCAAAAAAGACCATGTTCCATCTGTCTATGAACTCCCAGCGTAGTTGCACCTCTCCCAGCATCATTTTTTCACCCTGGTAACGCATGGCTTGTATACCACGCATATTAATAGAAGGATTAGCCATGAAAGGTACTCTCTCATTATCTGAAGCATTAACAGCTTCACCTTCTACTCTTACACCAAGTATTAACTTGTTAGATAAGGGATAAAAAGAAAATACTTTTGCCCCATAGCGCCAAAAATTTTCATTGCCTCCAAAATTTTCATCAAAACGTCGCAGTGTTGCTTTTGCAAAAACGCCTTTAGAAGGGGTGAAAATAGTATCACGGGTATCATATTGAGCGACTGCAGCCAATGCTCCCATCTTAAACTCATGTTCAAACAGTGGATTCAGTATAGGAAGATCTCCATCATTACGCTTACTTTCTATGTCAACATAAACATAATTTCCACCTAAAAAGAAATCACTCTCTTTTATCCTGAACATCACTTCCTGATATGCCATATACCCTTTTAAATTCATATCTATCCCAAGGTTACGTAAATAGAAATTCATATTTACATCCATTACACCCACTGCTGTTGTAGTACGTATAGTGTCTTCTTTCCAGAACCCTAGATGGTAGGCAGCACCAAAGCGTGTACCATTTTCGGTACCCGCGGCAACAACACCGGAAATAGAAGGTGGGGATTTTCTTTCTATGCTGGATGCCAAACTGTCATGCAAAAACAAAAGGTTCAAACCACCCCCATAGCCTACAGCAGGTTCAGTAACAATGATAGGGACAGGCATAAATCCATATTTGGTTGACAGAAAATCACTAACATCAAACTTCCCATCCTCATCAGAGACAAACAGTTTCTTATCGAAGTTAAAAAAACCTGTTTGCTTTGTTGCATTTACTTCTGAAGACGCATATATTACAGCAGATAAAAACAGTAGTAAAAATGGCATTTTGAATATTTTCATGGTAACTCCTCTAATTTCTCAGATCTACCGATCTGTCAAATTCGATATTATACTTTTTAAGTATGCTGTTTTGGTTCTTTTTTGCCTTTACAGTGTCTATGATCAGTTCCACACCATCTTTATCTTCAAGGATAATATACTTCCCTTTAAAACTTTTCATTTTATGATAAAAAGTGCTAAAACTGTCATAAGTCTCTCCGTTGATCTTTTCAATAGGCCACATTACAAAATCATTGTGTCCTCTACTCATTTCAGACGCTAAGACCTTCAATATAACCACCACCTCTTTTTTCTCTTCTGTTGGCCACTGTGTTGCAAAATAACTGAGCTTTAATCTATTGAGCTTCGTAGATAATAATAGGTTTCTAGAGAGTGGAGAGAAGATGTATCCACCTTCTATAAAGTAACTTGGCATGGCATCGTACTGTGTTGTTTTCACCAGTAGTACATCATCAGGAATACGTGTCAGTTCGGCTTCAATCATCATCTTTTTACCTTCTCTGATGATCTCTAACTTTACATTTTCACCCATCTGATGCATATCTACATAGTAGCCGAAATCTGTGTACTCATGTTCTCTAAATGATACTGTACCGTCATCTTCAATGTTATGCCCATCGATAGAGGTTATGATGTCACCTTTTTTTATAACATCTATTGCTGGTGAATTATAGACGATATCTGCAACCAGTTTTCCTGTTGTGTTATCATCCAATCCATAATAGACTTTCATGGTAGGGTTTTCAAGTTTTTGTGTCGTTACTCCCAGTTCAGGGAAACCATCATATTTGCCATCTTTGATATCTTTCATAAAGTGCTGCACCATGCTGACGGGTACAAGATAACCGATATTTTGAGACTTGCTGATAACCTGCATTACCACGCCTACTATCTTTCCGTTTGAAAGTGCAGGACCTCCCGAGTTTCCAGGGTTGACCGCAGCATCTACCTGAATAGCTAAAAAACGTTCTCCAGAGTGTGCATAACGGTGGTGTTCCACGCGAGACACCACACCAATGGTCGCAGAAAGAGTACTCCCTCCCATAGGATATCCATAGACTACTATGCTCTCTTCTACTTCAGGAAGTGTACCGAATGTTAAAGGCGTAACCCCTTCAAAAAAAGCTTTCTCTTCTACCTTAAGCAATGCAAGGTCTGCCTGGTGTGAGACAAAAACCACATTGGCTATGTACCGTTTTCTTTGCCCATAACGCTGTACTTCCAAAAATGTTTCATTGGCTACCACATGGGCATTGGTCAAGATGTAATTATTCTCTATGATCGCTCCGGAACCTGTACTCTGACGCATGGAAGATGCCCAAGGTTCCTGATAGTTCAACTTCTTAGAAACTGTATATATCTTGACGATCGCCTGTTTGGTAATATCTTCTTGTGTTTGTGCATATAGTAGTGTACATATACTAAGTAGTAGTGTCAAAAATAACTTCATCATAATCCTCTAAAATCTTCAGCATCCACACAGAGGATAGCTCTTTTTTGTGCCTCTTTTACCATAAGTCCAGCTTCTCTAGATGAGAGTAGATTTTTCTCTTCATCATAAAGTCGTGCCGAACATACACCACAAGAAGGACTTCTGTCTTTCCCTATCACTAGATCTATATCTGGATGTGTATCAAAAAACATTGTAGCATAATGTTCTACGGGTTGAGAGAGATCATTTCCTGTTTCATTTGAGATCGCTTTATCGCCCTCTTTGCTTCGTACCAGATCCATCGTAGGTCTGGGTGAACCAAAAGCATGATCTTCAGGGCAAAAAGGAATAAGTTGTATATCTTTTAACTGTGCTAAAAGCATTTCATTTTTATTGTCTGTTTCATCATAGCGGCATTTTTCTCCTAGAAGACATGCGGAAATAGCAACTTTATTCATATTTAATAGACAAAGAGTAATGCATACACCCAGGCACCGGTCAACATGGTTAAGATAATGCCTACAAAGGTACGTTGTCCATCTTTTTTATGTGCCTCAGAATAAAGTCCTGGAAGGGTAGATTGCTTTTTATAACGCTTGCTAGTATAAATCGTTTTTACCCATAAGATCAAGGTAATGACCGAGATGATAATATGAAAGATCAAGACATAGATAAAATAATTATGTCCAACAGAGCTACCCTCCATTAAATTTTTATATCCACCTTCCATACGCACACCAAACTCAAAAAATGCCACCACTATTACCGTCACTATAAAAAGTAATTTCTGTACACTTTCATGTGCACTATAATTTCCTTTCTTTGCAAGGGAGATCGCCCCATAAATCAAAAAAGGCAACACTGCAACGATCACAGATACGATATCCATAAAAAGTGGTGCACGCGTACCTAAAAATCCAGATGTAAATAAAAAATCCATAAAATTCTCTCCATAAAATAATACTGATACTATACCAAAGGTATATAAAAGCGACTAATCACTTGAACTTCCTACTGAAGGAAACTCACCGTTTGAGATCTCTCACTAACAGATCACAACAGACTTAAGCTCTGTAAACTCTTCAAGTGCCCACTTAGGACCTTCACGTCCTACGCCTGAACGTTTTGAGCCACCATAAGGCTGTATGTCAAAACGTAAAGTTGGACTATCATTGATCACAACACCTCCACACTGAGCATCATCTATAAATTCCTGTGTCTGTTTAAGATCATTGGTAAAGATAGAAAATTGTAATCCATAAGGAGAATCATTCATCTTCTCTACTGCAGTTTCATAATCAGGTACAGAAACAAGACTCACAATAGGTGCAAATACTTCTTCACAGATGATCTTCATATCATCTTTCACGTCAACCATTACTGTTGGAGGGATAATACCATCTATATCTTTCCCACCTGCTATGACTTTGGCACCTTCATTTTTGGCTGAAGCTATCCATATCTTAGCTCTATTACGTGAGTCATCATCAATGAGTGGTCCCATAAAAGTATCTTCATCATAAGGTGAACCCACTTTAAGTTTCTTGGTCTCATTTGCTATATGTGTAGCAAACTCATCATAGACATTTTCATGCACATAGATACGCTGAAGAGAGATGCAGACTTGTCCGGAGTTATAAAAAGCACCATAAGCACAACGTGCAGCTGCTAACTTTAAGTCTGCACTTTTATCGATGTACGTTGCAGCATTCCCCCCAAGTTCCAAACTCACTTTTTTAATACCCGCTTGTCTGGTAATAATGTTTGCAACATGTACAGAACCTGTAAAAGAGATAACTCTTGGGATGTCACTTTGTACTAAAAAAGAACCTACTTTTGCGTCACCATAGACCACAGATAGTGCATCGGGTACAGCGTACTTAGAGTCTACAAACAGTTTGGCGAACATATAGGCTGTTGCAGGTGCTTCAGGTGTAGGTTTGAGTACCACAGCATTTCCAGCACCAAGTGCAGGGGCTATCTTATGTGCTATAAGATTCAAAGGAAAATCAAATGGAGTGATACATACTACAACACCTACAGGTTCTCGTCTATAATATGCTAAAGTTTTTTTACCGCTTGGCATGATATCTGTAGGAAGTGTTTCTCCGGAGAGATTGGCAAGTTCAAAAACAGTGATTTTAAGGGTCTCAACACAACGTTCCACTTCTATACGTGCAAACGTGATAGGTTTTCCCACCTCTTTTGCCAACATTAAAGCAAAATGCTCTTTCTCTTCTGTAAGTCTTTTTGCTACATCTTCCAACCATTGTATTCTCTGGGAAAGAGGAGATTGTTTTGCAGCTTTAGTTGCATACCTTGCCATGATAAGTGCTTTTTTGGTATCTTCAGCTGTACAGACGGGTACTCTGCTTACAACATCACCGTTATAAGGACTTGTACGTTCTTCTGTTTTTTCTCTAGTTTCTTCTGTAGAACCTAGGAAAATCTTAGCTTCTGCAATTTCGCCTTTTTCATCAAATATTCCAAACATTGCTGTTCCTTGTAATTTCTAATTAAATAATTATAGCAAATTGAGAGTGTGACTTTTATAAAGTGGATTGTAAATGATTAAAGATTAGTGTTAAAATAATGTGAAGTGTGAAGTGTGAAGTGAAAAAGCAACTCTAGAAAGAGTTGCTTTGATGTTATTTGATGTCGTTTGAAATTGTCTTTGTAGAATCGTTTACATTTTCAGAAACCGTTTTCACTGAAGCAGATGTGTCAGTTGAAACTTGTTTTACAGAGTCACGTGCACTTTCGTTTGTAGA
>JADGDL010000079.1 GCA_016744875.1 Sulfurovum sp. | reverse complement strand
TATTAAAAGAGTTTAATGCAAATAATTTAGATTTTGCTTTTCCAACTCAAACTATTATTACACAAAAATAGCACTAAATCAACTCCCATGCAGAGCATGGGAACTAGAAGAAAAGATATTGGAAGACAAAAAATGAAAAATATAGCAATAAGTGTCGGTGATCTTAATGGTGTTGGTATTGAGATAGCACTCAAGGCTCATGAAGAAGTTACAAAACTTTGTAACCCTATCTACTGTATAAATGAAGAGTTACTCTCTCAAGCTGCTTTACTACTAAACACAGACATACCTACTGACTTTAGATTAAACCCAGTAGATGGTTCTTTTACTATAGAAGCTGGGCTTGTAAACGCCAATAGTGGGAAGTATTCGTATGAATCTTTTATGAGTGCCATTGCTATGTGTGAGAAAAAAGAAGCAGATGCAGTTGTTACGATGCCTATTCATAAAGAAGCTTGGATGCTTGCTAGTTTAGAGTATAAAGGTCACACCGACTTACTTCGTCAACATTTTGACAGAGATGCCATTATGATGCTTGGATGTGAGAAGATGTATGTAGCGCTTGTAACTGAACATATCCCCCTTCGTGAAGTTACTACTACCATTACTTACAAAAAACTCAAACCTTTTTTACTAACGCTTCACGAGTCTATTTCTAAAGAAAAAATCGCTGTTCTAGGAATTAACCCTCATGCTGGAGATAATGGCGTTTTAGGGCATGAAGATATGAGAATAAATAAGGCTATTAAAAGCGCTAACAAAGCTGTGGGTTTTGAGCAGTTTTATGG
>JADGDL010000078.1 GCA_016744875.1 Sulfurovum sp. | reverse complement strand
GTTCTACCACCACGGTTTGTAACAATGGCAGAGGCGCGTTTCATGATAGGTTCCCAATCAGGATCTGTCATATCGGTAACAAGCACATCGCCTGGTAGAATTTTATCCATTTCCTCAATAGAGGCTAAAACTTTTGCTTCACCACTACCAATTTTATGACCAATAGAACGACCTTCACAGATGATATTAGCTTTTGTTTGAAGTTGAAACTGCTCCATTACATTCGCGTTTTCACGACTTTTTACCGTTTCTGGGCGGGCTTGTACAATATAAAGTTTATTATCTAAACCATCTTTTGCCCATTCAATATCCATGGCACGGCCGTAATGTTTTTCAATAATTACCGCTTGTTTGGCAAGCTCTTGTACTTCATTGTCAGTTAACGAAAAGCGATTAGAATCTTGCTCGTCAATATCAACAATTTCAACTTGTTTATTGTGCTCTTGAGATTGTGTATACACCATTTTAATGGCTTTGCTACCAATATTTCGGCGAACAACAGCAGGTTTATCTTTAGCAAGTGTTGGTTTGTGTACATAAAACTCATCAGGGTTAACTGCGCCCTGCACTACCATTTCACCCAAACCAAAACTAGAAGTAATAAATACAACATCTTCAAAGCCTGATTCAGTATCAATACTGAACATAACACCAGAAGCCGAAATATCACTACGAACCATGCGCTGAATACCCGCAGATAAAGCAACACCACGGTGATCATAACCTTGGTGAACACGATAAGAAATTGCACGGTCATTAAAAAGCGAAGCAAAAACATGCTTGATAGCAACCATTAC
>JADGDL010000077.1 GCA_016744875.1 Sulfurovum sp. | reverse complement strand
GTATAATCTCACTACTAAAAAGTGTGGTAGCTACCACAAAAAAGGCAAAAAAAGTTCTCATTTATTCTCCATTAAATAATATATATTATACTACCCTAATTCATACTAAGGAACTTTTAAATGTCCTCTAAAATAATGCTGATTACAATGACAGTATTTTCTTTACTCACTACAACACTTTTTGCCGAAATGGAAGACCTTGGAGAATACTCTGGTGCATGGCATCTACGTGTACTTGATGGTGGAGAAGTACGAAAAGCAAGAGCTATTTTAGACTTCGATGCCAAACGTATGCAACTTCATGGCTTTGACGGGTGCAATAAAATCTCTGGTAATCTCATCAAAGATGAAAAACAGCAGACCTATAGTGCACAGCTACTTTCTACCCGTATGGCATGTAGAGAAAACATCCACACTTATGTGAGTAAACGACTACAAGAAACTGTAAGCGAAGGTTTTAGCATTAAAGAAGAAGAAAAGTATGGTGTTGATGGTATCACGATCAAAAGTGCAAGCCATGAACTCTTTTTTAAAAAAATGGGTGATAGCTAAAGTAGCGTAAGCATTTATGATTAAAAAACTTTTTTCTTCATTTAAAAATAGTCAGAATGAAGAGTTTAACGCGCTCACTTCTTCGTTAAATGTTGGCTTTGGAGACAGATACAGTTACAACTTTTGTCCTGAAAATGTCTCTAGCTCTCCCATAACTATTAGTACCCCTGAACTACTCCTAGATGACACACTCCATACTAACCCCAAAAATCTAAAGATAAAAAACTTTAATCCTGAACAGTTTCAAAACCTACAACATTCCCTT
>JADGDL010000076.1 GCA_016744875.1 Sulfurovum sp. | reverse complement strand
GTTGTTTAAGATGTCATAGTGACCCTGAACTTGCACCCAAAGAGCTTGTAGCCAAATATGGTAATGTAAAAGGTTTTCATGAGAAAGTAGGGGATATTCGAGCTGTATTATCAATCAAAATCCCCCTTAGTCAAGGTTTGAAACATGCAAGTGAGTATTCTAATAAACTACTGCTAATTATTTTTATATCATTGCTTTTAGTTTATATAATTATCGTATATTTATTATTGAGACTTGAAAAAAAGAATGAAAAGCTTTATGAAATTTCTACAATTGACCAATTAACAAATGTATATAATAGAAGAGTTTTTGACAAAGATTTACAAAGTTCTATAACAAAAGCTATACGAGAAAAACAGAGCTTAATTTTGATGATGTTAGATATAGATTATTTTAAAAAAATCAATGATACTTATGGGCATCAAGTTGGAGATAAAATTCTTACAGAGATTGCAGATATAATGCAAAATATGACACGAGACTATGATAGAGTTTATAGAATTGGTGGTGAAGAGTTTATGATAATAATTAATAAGATTGAAAAAGATAAAGCTATATTACTAGGCAATAGAATTAGAGAAAGAATTCAAAAGTTTTATAGCGGAGATAAAAATATAACAGCTAGTCTCGGTGTGTGTCAATATAACACCGAAGATGATGTTACATCGTTTTATAGAAAAGTTGATGATGCTCTTTATATGGCAAAAGAGAATGGAAGAAATTTAGTCTATGAGTGTCAGGAAAAGTAATTAAAGTAATTCCTTCAAAATAATTTCTTCTAAGTCTTCTAAGGGTGCACTGATGATATTTTCAAACTGTGTACGAT
>JADGDL010000075.1:430-870 GCA_016744875.1 Sulfurovum sp. | reverse complement strand
ATATTTTACTGAGTGATGTTTTTCATACTTTTTTTGAAGACCTTTTAAAATTAAGTAAGAAGTCTCTTTCGATGGTTCATCTATGTCTACTTTTGAAAAACGTCTACTAAGTGCCTTGTCTTTTTCAAATCCATTTCTGTATTCTGCAAAAGTTGTCGCTCCCATACATTTTAACTCACCTGACGCTAGAGCCGGTTTAAGCTGGTTTGCCGCATCCATAGTCCCACTTGTACTTCCTGCACCAATAAGAGTGTGTATTTCATCTATAAAGAGTATGGCATTAGGTTCTCTCTTTAACTCATCCATAACGCCTTTGAGTCGTTTTTCAAAATCACCTCTGTATTTTGTTCCTGCAAGTAGAGCACTTAGGTCTAAAGCGTAAAGTTTAGAGTTTTTAATAATCTCAGGTACTTTATTTGCTGCTATATTTAAAGCAAGTC
>JADGDL010000075.1:0-420 GCA_016744875.1 Sulfurovum sp. | reverse complement strand
CTAAGATAGGATTGTTTTTCTTCCGTCTACACAGTATTTGCATAACTCTTTTAATCTCTGGATTTCGACCAATAACAGGATCTATTTTCCCATCTTTTGCTTTTTGAATTAAATCTATAGAATATTTTTCTAAGTATGACTTATTTTCATCTTTTGTTTGGGGAACTTCAGTGTGTGAAATGATTTCTAATATATCTAATCTAGAAATTTGGTACTGACTAAGCAACATATATGAAAATGTGTTTTCTTCTTCATACACGGCAGCTATTAAGTCTCCTACGTTAGCATTAGTTTGTTGAGCAGATTGTATATGTCTGACCATGTTATCTATTAAACGCGAAAGAGCAACGCTCTCGTATGGGTCTTGATCAATATTTTCTGGTAAGGCGTCTATACTCGTTTTAATATATGACTCTAGCT
>JADGDL010000074.1 GCA_016744875.1 Sulfurovum sp. | reverse complement strand
TCAGACATATTGATCTCAATAACTGCTGCATACTCTGCATCAGCATCCGCAGAAAGAAGTACCGGATTCGCGATCCAGTCTCTCATTTTCTGTGCTCTTCTTTCAAGCGTTCCTTTGTCTTCATACCCTTGAGCGATCAGCTCTTCAATGAGTGCTACGTTTGACTCTAAGTATTCAATGATAGGCTCTTTATCAAGATTAACAGCACAGGCAGCAGCCGAACGTTCAGCAGATGCATCAGACAGTTCAAATGCCTGTTCACATTTAAGTTGTTCAAGACCTTCGATCTCTAAGATACGTCCAGCAAAGATATTTTTCTTACCAGCTTTTTCAACTGTCAAGTGACCATCTTTGATCGCTTGGTGAGGAATAGCATTTACCATATCACGTAATGTTATACCTGGTTGCATTTCACCTGAGAAACGTACAAGTACTGATTCAGGCATAGTTAGTGGCATAGCACCTGTCACTGCTGCAAAGGCAACAAGGCCGGAACCCGCAGGGAAAGAGATACCGATTGGGAATCTTGTATGACTATCACCACCCGTACCTACAGTATCAGGAAGACACATTCTGTTCAACCATGAGTGGATAACACCATCACCTGGTCTAAGTGTAAACCCTTTTCTATCCGTCATAAATTCTGGAAGGGTATGCTGTAATTTAATATCTGCTGGTTTTGGATAAGCAGATGTGTGACAGAATGACTGAAGTACAAAGTCAGCACCAAAGTTAAGTGCTGCAAGATCTTTTACTTCATCTCTTGTCATTGCTCCAGTAGTATCTTGTGAACCAACAGTTGTACATACAGGCTCAGCATAAACACCTGGTTTGATACCATTCATACCGGCAGCTTTTCCTACCATCTTTTGTGCAAGTGTAAAGCCTTTACCGTTATCTTCTGGCATTGCTGGTGTCATGAAAATGTCTCCAGTATCCATACCCAATGCTTCTCTTGCTTTTACAGTAAGACCTTTACCAATAATAAGTGATACCCGTCCACCTGCTCTCATCTCATCGGGAAGTGTGTTTGGTTCAATGTTGAACTCTGAAACTACTTCTCCATCTAATTCGATCACACCGTCAAAAGGTTTAACTGTGATAACATCACCAGTGTTAAGTTTACCTACAGGTGCTTGAATAGGAATACATCCAGAATCTTCTGCTGTATTAAAAAATATCGGAGCGATAATATCACCAATAACAATACCACCAGTTCTACTACCAGGAATGAAAGGAATATCTACACCCATGTGCCACTGTAGTGAATTGATACCAGACTTTCTTGATGAACCTGTTCCAACAACATCA
>JADGDL010000073.1 GCA_016744875.1 Sulfurovum sp. | reverse complement strand
TATTAATTCCGTTCATACCTATCATGATCGCTATCGTGATAGGCTTCTTAAATAAAAAAGAGCTAATGCCAAAAGTTGCTATCTTTTTTTCATCTATTGTTGCACTATTAGGCCTGTATGGTACCTATTATGTGATAAGTACAGATCATGTTATTGATGGTTTTGGAGGGTACCTTATTTTCAATGAACTCTCAGCCATACTTGTACCCTATGTTGCCATACTAGGTCTTGTTATACGTAAGTATTCCACAAAATACATGTGGGATGAACCTGGATATAAAAGATTTTTTGTCCTTTTGAATTTTATATTCTCGGCGATCTATCTTCTTGTGATGAGTAATAACCTGATCATATTGACTATCGCATGGCAACTAATGAGTATCAGTCTCTATCTTCTAATCACTTTTAATGTCGAATCATCATCTGCGATTAAAAATGGTGGGTGGACCATGCTTGTACATAAACTGGCAGACCTATTCTTTATCATCGCTGTTATTCTCACTTATAAGATCTTTGGTAGTTTTGAGTTGGCTGAGCTCAGTCAAAAATGGCTAGATATGTCACAAAGTGGACCTATAGATAACCCTTTAATCTATGTTATTGGATTTTTGTTCTTATTTGCAGCTATGATGAAGTCAGCGATCATACCTTTCCACCTTTGGTTACCTTATACTTCAGAGGCACCTACCCCAGTCTCTGCGCTAATGCATGCGGGTGTAGTAAATGTTGGTGGTATCTTATTAAATAAGATAGCATTCTTATTATTACTCACACCTGCTGTACTTAATGTGGCTTTTGTTATGGGACTTATTACAGCAATTTTTGCATCGATTCTCATGCTTGCCGTCTCTGATATCAAACGTTCACTTGGTTATTCGACAGTTGGACAGATGGGATATATGATCATGGAAGTGGGTCTTGGAGCATTCTCTCTTGCCATTTACCACCTCATGGTACATGGAATCTTCAAAGCTTCCCTCTTCTTGGAGTCTGGTAGTCTTATTAACTCTGCAAGGAAGGAGCCAAATGTTCCAAGAAGGCTTTCACATGAACTTTTCTGGGAAGAGAAACCTCAATATAATAGTATCAATATGTTCCGTATGGTTGCGCTATTTACCGTAGTCCCTGTTGTCGTTTTCATTGGAGTAAAATTAGCACTGGGTGAAGACTTCTTCCACTTAAATGCTGCTGTTCTTATACTGGCATTTGCCTGGCTTACTGGAACACAACTCTTTTTATCATTCTTTGAAGTAACAAAAGCCAATTCACCAAAAGTCATCTTTACGGTTATTAGTTCCTTTATTATTGTACTCTTTACCTATGAGTTCGTAGGCTTAGCGCTAGAGCACTTCCTCTATGGTGAACATGGTGCACTTCTTTATAAAGTAGCTACACTACACGTATCGGGTACGATGACCCTTCTCATGTTGATAGCCATCATGTTTATCGGTTGGTATTTTACGTATAAGCAACACTTCGTTGGTATACCTATAGGTGAACACAAACCTAACAAACTTCAATGGCGTATCTATAAGATATTAGCAAAAGAAGGCTATTTGTCTGATCTGTATATCAAATATTTTAAAGTATTTTAAGGAAAAAATGTCATGTTAATAGATTTTATTTTACTACTATTATTTGCTGGGATACCCTATTATCTCTTTTTTGAAAAGACAAATATCTTAAATAAAGAAAAGATATTTTATCTTTCTTCTTTTATGGTTATTTGTGGGATGATACTTTCTCATCAACTTCCACATACAGTATCAATGCCAATTGCTATCGTTGCACTGATCGCTTCTTTATTTTCTCTATATAAAGCGAACAAGACAACTAATTTATATAAATTGTCTTACTATATACTCTTTTTTAATGCACCAGTGCTTATTATGTTTCAAACAAAAGAGAGTACCTTGTATGGAGTATCATTACTTATAACCCTACTAGGTATTTTCCTGATGGGGAAATATTATGAGCGTAACTATGGTAGTGCGAACTATCGTCCTATAACTGGTATTACACTTGTTACTCCATATGCAGGATTAATGTTAACCATTTATTTAACAGCTTTAGCACTCTACCCCCCTTTTCCAAATTCGTTAATGTTTCTAAATGGAATACTAACATCAGAGATTAATGATTTATGGTATGTATCTGTCGTAGTTATATTTTTTGGAAACTTTTTAATCGCCGTGAGAGTCATGGCAAAAACAGTTTTTGGAAAACCAAATAAAAATGTACATTACATCGATTTAGCCCCTAAAGAGCGGTGGCTACACCTAACTATGTTTATTATATTACTAGTCCTAAGTGTTGTAGGACTTAAGGAGTTATTAGCATGAGTATATTAGAAAAATTAAATGCAGTGAAAGACACTGTACCACACTACTGGCCTATAGGTGCTTTTATTCATCATAATCCCCTAAAAGGTTTTGAACACCTTAATTTTAAAGATGGACTTGATAAAGCCCAAAGTATCTTTGGTGGTAAGGTCTATATGGATTCTGATTATTATATTGCCCTCCATAATGAAGGTAAGATCAAAACAGAACAACTGGAAAAAAACTTACTAAGACTCTTAAAAGAATCAAGCCTTGAGAACAATCTAGAAGATGCTAAAACATTTATGCTGGAGATGAGTCCATTATGGAACAGTTTGAGAAGCTATGAAGAATTAAAAGTACATGAGGTTGATGAAGAACTTCACACATATCTTGAAGAAAATTCGATCTACATGAATACAGATGCATGGATAGAATCACTTACCGAGCATATGACACTCTATGAAATACATGATGCGATATTTGGCACAAGAGAAAAAGAACTGATTGAAAAAGAAGTTATAGAATACATTACGCGTTTTCTTGATAAACAGCAAACTACACTGAGTATGGCAGATAGAGACCTTGGTATGTTCAATACCTTTAAACTCTATGAAGATATCGACTATGTCGTAGATGCAGAAGGTTATGTACTAGAAGCTCTGGAAAAACTTAAAGTTGAAGATGTAGAGAAATATTTCTTAACCCACATTCTAAAACTGCATGGGTGGGCTGGATATATTAAATACCGTTCAGAAGATCAAGAATACTTTCCGCAAAAAGAGCATCCCTCAACAATGATGGACTATATGGCTGTCAGATTGCATTTTGAGTTAAAATATATGCATAAAGAAGAGATAAATGACTTTGATAAACTCAAAGCTTATATCAAAGAAAATACGCCTTATGCCATATTAAAACTCTTATGGGACAAAGGTAAGCTGACTGGTACTTATATTGATGCTATGGAAGATTATGGAGACTACCAAGAGATATTGGATGCTTATGTTAAAGATGAGATCAATTTAAATTCACTTCAAGTACAACTTGCAAAAAAAGAGTTTCCTGAGCTTAATATGTCACTCATTGAGTTTTCAAACTTTAGTAATTTACTTAAAAAAGAGGAAGGTTTTCTTTGGCTAAAGTCACTGGAAGACAGTTATATCATGCAACATGTGGATGAATTTACAACACCTCATACCTATGATGAAAAACCTCTTTCTTCCACTATATTCTGTCTAGATGTAAGATCAGAAGTCATGCGTAGAAAAGTAGAAGAGTCTGGCCCATACAATACGTATGGTGCAGGAGGATTCCTTGGGATCCCAATCTCCTTTGTTGAATTTGACAAAGCACATGAATTGGCCCTGGCCCCTGCAATCGTTAAACCTCAAAATATTGTTTTTGAAATACCGGTAGAATCTCATGAAGAGTATAATTCTAAAAAAGGTATAAAT
>JADGDL010000072.1 GCA_016744875.1 Sulfurovum sp. | reverse complement strand
GGTTTACAAAATAGATGCGGTTTAAGCATACCACCTGCAACATCATCCAGTGTGATGAGAAGATGATGTAGGGTTATGGTCGCATAAAGGTTTTCATATTTGTCTAGCAGATCTACAGAAGTTTTGGTAGTGATGTGTTCCATGATGATCTTAAGATCTGGAAATGCAGTAGCCAAACGTTCATATATTGAAGCAAATTCTGCTTCTCTGTCCATGACAAAACCATTGGTTTCTCCATGCACGCACAGTGGTATGTTCAGTGCAGACATCGCTTCAAGTGCAGGACGTAACTCTTCAACATCAAAGCCGCTTACACCACCTTCAGAGTTGGTAGTAATGCCCGCTGGGTAGAGTTTAAGAGCGGTAATCTCATCCTTTACTGACTCTAAAAAGTCCTTGTCATACGAGGGTTTGAAGAAGAGTGTCATATACGGTGTGAATTTTTCATCTCCTACAGCTGATATAATACGCTCTTTGTAGGCAACTACCTCTTCTTTTGTGCTCACAGGTGGCACAAGGTTAGGCATAATGATCGCTCCTGAAAAAGTGCTCGCTGAACTCTTAGCGATATTTTCTAACATTTCTCCGTCTCGGAGGTGAAGGTGCATGTCAAGCGGTGCGTTTAATTGCATCAAAATCCTTTAGTACATAATATTTTGGGTGATCGAGATCTGTATTTTGTGGTACAAGCCAATAGGTTATATCTATTTTGCCACAATATGGATTAAATCTGAGTATAGAAAGATGTTGAGGAGGTTGGAAATTAATCAAAGGATAGTCAATTCCTCCTTTAAAAAACTGATTACAGCGTAAAATACGTAAGCTACTCGAAGCCAAAGCTTTATGTGGCGCATTAAACTCAAACTGCCACTTGGCATACTCTGAGCAAGTAGGGTAGTAGCGACAGGAAGCAGGTAACATTTTAGAGATGTATTGGTAGCCTTTAATGGGGGCTAAGAAGAAGTTTTTCATGGCTAATTATAGTTAAAATTAGATGTTGAGTCAATTTTTACTTTTCTGCTATAATCAAAATTATGAATAACATACAACGCAAGTTTTTAGTATCAGCAGATATACAGCGCTGGCTAGAGAAACAAACATCTACATCTCAAAAATCAGAACAGTTTTATAGTACGTCCTCTAAACAAAACAACAGTTTTTATCTTAAATATTTTCCGGATACCTATAGTAAGGTAATTATAGATGCAGAGGGCAACGAAGAAGTAACCCCAGTCACAAAAGAAGAATATACATTACAGCGCAAGAACCGTATAGGAAGAAAGCTTGTTAAAAAGTCTTATACAGTACATATCGGTGAAGATACTTTTGTGGTAGATAAATATTCTAAAAAGCTTGAAGGACTTTACCTGCTTTTTGCACATTTTAAAGATGAAAAAGTAGTGAGAAACTCGGAGGTTATCCCTGCATTACAACCTTTTATTTTTAAAGAGATAGATCAAGATGAGAAATATAGCGATAATGTACTTGCTTTATGTGTGAAACCAATGGAGTATAATCTTGCTAGACTGTTTGAGAAAATAGATGCTTTTCAAGCTTCTAACCTCTTTTTTTGGCAAGTTCCACCAAGGGTGTATGTACGTGATGGTGTTGCCTTAGGACTCTATAAAAACATTCGTCTGATCAATCACTATAAAATGAATTACCTCACAAAACATTTTAATTCCACTTTACATCGTTTACGGGTACTTTTTCGTAGGACAGCTACTATCCTGGAGAATTTTTCAGATCTATTTGATCCAAATGTCCAGAATTTTTGTATTCAGTTACTGCAACGTTACCATGAAGAGACAAAGGTATTGCGTTATCTTTATTTTTTAGACGAACTTTGTGCTACCCGTGAGCATGCAAAACTAACACTGTATAGTGAACTGAAAAATCTTATTTCTCAAGAAGAGCAGGCTGTCACAGATATGCTATTATCACAGCCTTTTGTACACTTGTTACAGATACTTACACGAGAGGTAAAGATACACGAGAAGCAAAAATATAATGCTTTAACAGATGAGGTTCAAAAACTTGTCAGGGCACATTTAAGTGGACTTGAGACATTACTGGCTAAAACAAAAGACGGGTATGGGTATGACTTACTTGAAGAGATTTATACAGCTATGGATACCCTTCAGACACTTCTGGAAGATTTTTTCCATATCATAGGTGAAAAAGAGGCACAAATTATCATCGATGAACTCAACATTTTGTTAAAACCTTTAAGAGCATACAGAAATTGTAAAGAGAGAAAAACGATACTTGACACCATAAAAGAGCAGTCTGTAAATAAAACACTAGATATAGACCCACTGTTGTGTGAAAATGAAAGAGAATTAGAAGAAAAGATAGGAAATGCTTTGAAATTGTTGAGGACTTCTAAATTTTATATATAGTATTTATTGTATAGGGTAGAGCGTTCTAATATATTTTTGAGATGAGCATTAAGTCAAACATTTTATAAGGCCTTCATTATCTATACAGGGGGGACAACTCTGGCTACTTCCCCCGTTTGTCTTTATGCTCTTTCAAAGCCTTTTCGTAAAGTCTTTTATCTAATAAGTTTAGAGGAATATACATGATGATAGCCCCTAATGCCACATATCCTGCGTAAGGAGCCATTTCAATCCATAAGCTACTTGATTTCCCCCCTAGTGCATCTTGAAGTGTATCAGCAAATACAGCATAAACTCCAAAGAGCATTATTATCAAGAGCAAGAGACCCATGATATATTTTCTTATCTTGTAGTTATGTAGATAATTCATATTGTGTCCTGTTTTTTAAGTGAGGGATTATATCTTTCTTTCAGAAGATCTAGAAATAATTCTACAAGTCAATATTCTCAAAGAAGGATAGGTACGTACTTACAGTATATTCTATGTTATATTATGTTGTGCTTGTCATTAAATGATTCCTGCTCTTCTCAAAACCAAAACCTTATAAAATATATCTTTATAAGGTATATTATTGATGGATTTCTCCATTTTTAACAATATAAGACTCAGACATATTCACCGAATGATAAATAGTAGTTCCATACTTCTTACTATAGTACTGCAACAAAAGCTTTTGTAAAGTAGGTTCTACTGAAGGGGTGAACCAGCCGTTGTTACTTAGAAGTATCATGTTTTTTGGTGTACCCTCATAGAGTTTTTCAGATGTGCCTTCAAAACAGATGGCATTTCTATACGTGATACCGTCTATTTGGTAGTCTATGACATCTGAACTAGCTTTATAATCTACAGCACCGTCATAAAAGACTTCATTGACCCAGTCGGAAAGGAAGTCTGGTAGAGGATTACTTTCTCCAAAGGGTACCAGGACGACTTTGTTGGCTATGTGTATTTTACCATCTGTAAAAATGTAGGTTGAGTTTCGTGGAGTTTCTCCATCCCAGTAAAGTCCGCCAATAACGATAGAGATATCTTTGGCTTTTTCTTCGAGTATTGCTATGTTTTTTTCCGAACGGTTGAGAAAAATGGGAAAGACAGATTCTGGAAGGATGATGAGTGATTTTTTTTCTTTGATAGCCTGATCTATGTGTGTATAAACAGCATTGAATTGCTCGGGGTGTAGAGTTTCATTCCATTTGTCTTTTACTTTTGTATTTGTGGTGACCAGTGCGATGTTCTCTGGTAGTTTATCTGCTGTTACAGGACCAGATTGATAGGCAAAAACAATCAATAAAAGATACAAAAACTGTTTTTGCCAAAGTGTTAGGATAATGGCAAATAAAATGATAGCAAATTGCCATTTTTCGATACCTAAATAA
>JADGDL010000071.1 GCA_016744875.1 Sulfurovum sp. | reverse complement strand
GACAATACTGTGCGATGATACTATCTGTTGTATAATAATCCGTCACCACATCTTCTTCATAGTTACTCTCTATATATCTAAATCCAGCATGTTGATAAAAATGCCGTCTAAATCCATATCTACTTTTTTTCGTAGAAAGGTTACCACAACTGATCCATGAACCTCCATTGATAAGATTATGTTTTCCATCGAAGGTCGGTACAGTAAAATCATCATAGAGAGGATGTACTTTAAAACCGTCAAAAGGATACATAGGTGTACGTGACCACTGCCAAACATTTCCTATGACATCATAAAAATCACCGTGTTTGTAGGTATTTACAGGAACACAGGAAGAAAAAGCTTCTAGATTTATATTTGCTGTATTTTGACCTTTATCTGTCCGTTCCAAATATGGAAGTATTTGACTTTCATCTGAGATACGAATATATTCATCTTCTGTAGGCAAAGTGATAGGTATACCCTCTTTGTCACTTTTCCATTTACAAAATGCAGCGGCTTCCAAGTGATTTACTTCCACTGGCCATGACAGTGGTAAAGCTATCTCTCTACTTAACGTACGAAGTTTATATCCATCCTTTGAGTTCATCCAAAAGAGTGGATGTTTTGCTTGGGTATACGCTTTCCATGCTTTACCCTCTTCACACCAATACGTATCATTGTTATACCCGTTATCAAGCACAAATTCCAAGTACTCTGCATTAGAAGTAAGATATTTGGCTGCTCTAAATGCAGGGATATTTGCTTGATGTTCACCATATTCATTATCCCAGCCAAAAAGTTTAGCTTCTTTATTTTTTCCAAGACTCACTGAACCTGATGGAATATTCAAGAGTATATTTTGAGGTGCTGCCCCATAGTCTTTGCACTCCTGCCATTCGATATTTTCCTGAATAACAGAAAGAGGGATTTGACGTATAAGTACAGAAGAAGTTTCCAAGTGTATATTTTCATGTTCTATTCCCATGAGTATCACCCACCAAGGTGATTCTTCAGTGATGGGGAGTTCTAAAGGAAGCGTATCTATAAGATGATTTACGACTTGGTATACATTGTCTCTGTAAGTCTGTGTTTCTATAAGTGTTGGCCATTTGTAATGTGCATCATTAAGATCATCCCAGGACATTTCATCAACACCGACTGCGAAGATAGATTCAAGTTTTGGATCTACACGTTTATCAATGATCTTGGCAAGTTTGAATTTATTTATAAAGAAAGTGGCTGTATGCCCGTAGTAAAAAATAATAGGATGACGAAGTGTATCGGCTTTTTGAAAGTATGCCTTTTCATCAGCCACAATGTTGAAAAGAGACTCATAGCGCTTATATGTTTCTTGAAAGTACGCTTTGATCTCTTGACGTTTCAACTCAGGGTCTAAACCTCCAAGTGCTGGTATAACTGACATTCATATTCCTCTAGAAAAATTATCTAATAGATTATCTAAAATGTCTTAAAAGAAACTAGTTTCTTGAGCCAACTGCTGAAGTTAACACAGTGTTAGCGTAGTTATATGGGAGCTTTGCTCCCTTTACCTTCTGTTAATCAGAAATCTGCCTTTTCTTTTGCACTCTCTATCATCGAGATAAAGATCGTATAAAGGTTTGCGATAACAGCACCGATCACCAAACCAGTTGACATCGCTAGATTTTCGTAAAATTGTAATACAAAAAATGCCGGTAAAAGATGTAGGTCAGCTACCAGGGAACCTGCCAAAAGCTCTGCAGAAAGTAAGTTTCTCACTCCGATCTTCATCAATGTTGAAATGATATTCACAGAACCTGCTATAAACAATGCTACAACACTTGGTTCATACAAAAATGCTGCTGATGTCGTCAATGACATCAACGTAAAAAACATATAAAAAACTTTACCCCAATTCATTAGAATCCTTTAATTTTCTTTACTTATTATAACGTAAATTATAATGTCCCATTTTCATACATTGCACGCATTTTTTCTTTCTCTTTTTCTCTTTTCAGTTTTGCAGCTTCCTTTTCTCTGAAGCCTCCTACTGAGAAACCAAGCCAGAGCAAGATAGGTGATGCTACAAAGATAGATGAGTATGTACCCACAATAATCCCTACCAGTAAAGTAAATGAGAATCCATTTATGATTTCACCACCAAATAGGAACAATGTCAATACAACAAAGAATGTTGTGAGTGACGTCAATGTCGTACGTGAAAGTGTACGTGATACAGACTCATTAATGATCCCTTCAAGATCAGGATTTTTAATCGTTCTGATCCCTTCACGTATACGGTCAAATACAATGATAGTATCATTCAGTGAGTACCCCAGTATTGTCAATAATGCTGCTAAAATATCAAGGTTTACTTCGACGCCCACAAGTACGATCATTCCCATTGCAATTGTAACGTCATGTATAAGTGCGAGTACAGCTGCAACAGCAAAACGCCATTCAAATCTAAATGAAACATAGATCAAAATACCAATGATTGCCAAGACCATCGCCATTAGTCCCTGTTCACGTAACTCTGAACCGACTTTTGCACCTACCATATCTACACGTCTTACCTCTTTGAAGCCTTGTGTATCTTTAAGTAGAGTACGCACTTTATCACTGATATCTTCACCCAAGTTTTGTGAACTCATCTTTGTTTTAATAACTATCTCATCTTCAGACCCAAAGAAAGTAACGGTTGCCCCTTCATATGCTTTGTCTGTAGCGATGACATCTCTAACTTCAGAGATAGGTGCTTTACCTTCATACTTAATTTGTATCAATGTACCACCGGCAAAGTCAATACCGTAGTTAAATCCTTTAGTGAAGATAAGCCCAAACGCCAAAATAAGTGCAACAACAGAAAGTGCACCAAAACGTTTGCTCATGCTCATTAAAGAGAGAGGTTTTTTATACTTAAATATTTCCATACTATTTCTTCCCCTCTACTTGTTTAATACCAAACCAGAAGCCCAGTTTTTTCTTATCTATCTTAGGTAATATCCACTGGTAAATGCCATGTGTTCCGACGATCGCTGTCAGCATAGATGCCATAATACCGATACTCATCGTCAAGGCAAAGCCTTTGATCGCACCCGTCCCATATGCATAAAGTACAGTTGCCGCGATGAGTGTCGTAACGTTGGCATCCCAGATCGCTGTAAAAGCATTGTTATATCCGTCTTCTATAGATTTTCCTACAGATTTACCGGCATGCAGCAATTCACGGATACGCTCATTGATGATCACGTTGGCATCAACTGCCATACCTACCGTAAGTACGATACCTGCCATACCAGGCAGAGTCAGTGTAGCACCAAAAAGTGACATGATCGCCAAGATGAGGAAAAGGTTTCCTATTAAGGCTACATTGGCAATGGCACCTGCGATACCGTAATAAAGGAACATAAAAATGATGACCAACACAAAGCCAAGCATCAATGCAAGTGAACTTGATTTGATACTGTCCGCACCAAGGCTTGGTCCCACTGAACGTTTTTCCATGACATAGACAGGTGCAAGAAGTGATCCTGAACGCAAGGCAATGGCAAGGTCATGTGCTTCAGAAAGCTCAAAACGTCCAGAGATCTGTACTCGTCCTCCACCGATACGTTCATTGATGTTTGGTGCAGAATACACTTTGTTATCTAGCACAACAGCCATTCTTTTACCTACAGACTTACCGGTAAAATCACCAAAGATCTTGGCTCCCTGACCATTAAGTGTAAAGTTGATCACAGGCTGATTACTCTCATCAAACCCTACTTTTGCATCTGTTAACATAGAACCGTCAAGTATAGGAATCGATCGTAGCAGGTATTTCTCAGGTGTATTGACATCTGTCAGTATCACATTTCCATAACTTTTTGCTTCAGCTAAAGACATAGTATTTACTCTTGCTATCCTGTCTTCATCCACAGCCATAAGCTGTAGATGTGCTGCACGTGCGATGAGTTCACGTATACGC
>JADGDL010000070.1 GCA_016744875.1 Sulfurovum sp. | reverse complement strand
TCACCTGCTATAAAACCTGAACGGAGTCCCGGTGCAGAAGAACGTTTAGATACAGAGTTAATAACAAGTATATTTTTGAACGCTTCATTGCCTACTTCGATACTGGCATTTAACAGTGACGGCAAAGGCTCTCCAAGATATAAGTCTGCGTAACACTCATCATTCAACAGTACAAAATCATGTTTTAACGCGAGCTCTACCCACTTCTTAAGATCTTCCATCAGCATCACTGAAGAAGTAGGATTATTAGGTGAATTGAGTATCACAAAATCTGCTTTGGCCAATGCTTCTTCATCTACCTCAGGTTGAAAATTATTTGCCTCGTTTAAGTTTAAATAGATCACCTCAGCTCTTGATGCTTTCGCCGCTCCCTCATAGATCTGATAAAAAGGATTTGGGAAGACCATCACAGGATCTTTTACATCATGCAATAAGAACTGTGGAAAATTAAAAAGAACTTCTCTTGTACCAAAAGTAGGGATGATCTGAGCATTGTCCAGTATCAGTCCAAAGCGACTTTGGTTATACTGAAGCATCGCTTCTCTTAGCACCACTTCACCTGAAGTTTTAGGGTATTTATTTAGCAGTGTTGCATGGTCATTGAGTGCATCCAAGATGAACGGTGGTGTCTCAAACTGTGGTTCACCAATGGTTAAGGAAAGTGCTGTGTATTCACCACTTGGTGTAATGTCCTGAAGCAGCTTGTTAAGCTTCTCAAAAGGGTAAGTTTCGAAGTTCATTGTTGCCCTAATATTTTTATAGTATTTGAGTGGAATTATAGCAGAGTTGGGGTTAAGGTATTATAGACGTCGTTCACCCTCCAGACCATGCATCACATTGATCTGAAAGAAAGATCAGAGAGAGTTCAAAGCTTCCATATCTTCTGGTTTCCTATAGCTTAACAACAAATGCACCAGAACTGATCTGTTTGCGGACTTTTGCCACGTCACGTTGTGCTGACTTTTTATCTTTATATCTTCCAACAAAGACTCTTACATTTTTACCACGTCTTACACTGTGAGTGAAACCTGCACGTTTTATCTTTTGAAAATACTTTGAATTTGGTGTTTTACCAAACACACCTACTTGGATATAGTACCTACCCGTAGGCTTTTTAGTCCTTTTTTCAGAACTTTTCTCAAGCGTCTTTTTAGGACTTTTTTTAACCTCTATACGCTGTTTTACAGGTTTTGTTATCTTCACATTTGAAACTGGTTTGGCTTTAGGAGGCACACCCTGCCTTGATGCTTTTACCCTGCTCCCCACTAGCCACTTCATGATCTCATTTTGGAGCTTGGCACCACGGTATTTTGCTTTAGAACTATTGACCAATACAACGACTGTATAGTATTTTCCTGCTTTGTTCTTAACATATCCGCCTATATTTTTTACCCGTTTAAGCGTACCTGTTTTCATCCATGCTCTGTTTTTAACAGTTGTGTGCCTAAAACGACGTTTTATAGTACCATCTACTCCTGCGATTGAGAGTGTATCCATCCATCTTTGACCATATCTGTCATAAGCATTATCTAGCATATCTGCTAAAAGTTTTGCATTCATTTTAGAGACTCGAGAAAGTCCACTTCCATTATCTATACGCAGTACGCCATTACCTAAAGCACCTTTATTACGAAGTATAGTAGTGATCGCATCTCGTCCTTTTTGTAAAGTAGCCGGGGCACCATATACTTTTGCTCCCAAATAAAGCAAAAGATGTCTTGCATAAAGGTTGTTACTTTTTTTAGAGGTTTTTGATATGATCTTTTCTAAAGAGTCTGAATTATAAGAAAAAAGTTCTTCTGCATCTTTAGGTACTTCTCTTAACGTCATAGAACCAGCCACTTTTACGCTATCTTTTCTAAGCTGCTCTTTAAGTGCATAGTAAAATGTATGGTATGGCTTTGTAATTACTTTACGTATATCACGCTTACCACAGCGTTTTGAGATCTTACCTTTTAAGATAAATTCGGGGATGGTTTGAGAATTGTCTATTTTGACAGAGGGCCAGGAATAACGTCCTTTACAAGGTTTGTTCACACGTTGCAGTTTATTGACCACCTTATAGCTTGGATCTATATTTTTTTTACGTACATCATTTTTTTTTGGTGTGACAGAGACAGTACTGACACGTTCATTGAACATCATCGCATCTGGCATCGCATTATAGGGACTATAAAGATGTTGATCAAATCCGGAATTGTTTCTGCTCCCTACCTTGAAAAAACTTCTGTCTATGACAATGTTCCCTGTGATCTTATTGATACCTTCAGCACGTATATATGAACTTATCTTCTCTAAGTCATCATTGCCCAAAGTAGGATCGCCATACCCTTTGACATACAGGTCTCCATAAAGTACTCCGCCACTGATCCGCCCTTTGGTATAAAACCTAGTCTGTATACGATAATTAAAACCAAACTTTAACAAAGCACTGTATGTGGTTAGAACTTTGATAACGGAAGCTGGTGTACGTGTTTTATGGGCATTTAGAGAAGCTACTACTTTACCGTTTTTACCTGCTTCTTTGATGTAGATACTGATATCTCTTTTTGAGATACCCGATTTGGCTATCTGTCTGTTTATCTCCTGGGGAAGTGCATAAATGTATGTTGAGAGTAACAGTACACATAAAACAATCACTCTCAATCTATACTCCTATAAGCAAGTAAAAGCCTCTGCATGGCAACTTCAAGTACCTCTTTTGAGGTCCCTACATTTAAACGCATGAATCCTTCACCCGCTTTTCCAAAACTTTCTCCGTCATTTAATCCAAGTTTTGCTTTGTATACAAAAAAATGGATCAATTCTTCATGAGAGTAGCCCAACTTTTTACAATCAAGCCACATTAAAAAAGTAGCTTCACTTGGTACCGCTTCTATCGGTATCTGGTGTTCTTTCAAAAAACTCTGCACATAAGCCATGTTGGATGATAAATGTATTTTAAGGTTATCCAGCCACTCTGCTCCGTCACTGTAGGCAGCAATAAGCGCTTCTATCCCAAAAGGGTTTCCGTTAGTAATACCGGACTTTTTTTGCTCAATGATATACCTTTGACGTAATTTGATGTCTGGGATAATAGCATACGAGGTATTTAGTCCTGCAACATTAAAGGTTTTAGAGGGTGCATTAAGTATCACACATTTGTCTGCCATTTTTTCAAAGCTTCCTATGCTGTGATGTATCTTTTCATACACTATGTCTGCATGTATCTCATCAGAAATGATCAATACATCATGTGCCAAACAGATCTCTATCATCTCTTCCAACTCATCTTTAGACCACGCACGTCCTGAAGGATTATGAGGAGAACAGAGTAAAAAGAGTTCTGCCTCTATGACTTTAGCTTCAAAATCCTCAAGATCTATCTGATATTTCCCTTTTTTATAGACAAGCGTATTATCAAGTACTTTTCTGTGTTTATGTCTCACAGAAGATGCAAAAGGAGGGTAGAGAGGTGTCTGAATGATGATACCATCACCCTCATCCGTATATGCAGTAATCGCAAAATTGATCGAAGGTACTACACCGTAACATGGTACGATCCACTCTTTCTCAATATGCCAACCAAATCGCTCCTGCATCCAACTTTGAATGGACGTATAGTAGACCTCAGGATAGACCGTATAACCATAGAGAGGATGTTCAGCTCTTTTTTTGAGCGCTTCCTGTACACAAACCGGTGACGCTAGATCCATATCAGCTACCCATAAAGGGAGCAGATCATCAGTACCGAATTTCTTTTTAGCATCATCCCACTTGGTTGTGTATGTCCCCTGACGATCTACTGCTTTCAAATTTTCTCCCAAATCGTCATTTGTGCAACAGTATGTTGATGTTTACGTGCTGTCTCTTGAATGACAAAAGGCACATCTCTCGTATCTACAAGTTTAAATTCTGACCCCAGTATCTCATCAAGTCCCTGTAGTGTTGTCACATTCTCACCATCTCGTCTATACCCACCTATCCATTTTTCTTTAGGAGTGGATGCTTCCTGCCATGTGTAGGGAGAAGTTAAGATCAACATACCTCCATCATTGATTCGTGATGAAAGTGAGTCTAAAAACTTTTTAGGGTCATAAAGTCTATCTATCAGGTTCCCTGCAAATATCAGATCGAATTCTTTAAAAATAGGTTTCAAGTTACAGGCATCTGCCTGCCAGAATGCCACTTTATCACGTAAATCCTCCAAGTTAAAACTGGAAAGTTTTACTTCATGAAAACTCTCAAGATCTCCTTCTGTAGGCATCGTGTATCGTAGTACAGCATTTTGTTTTAACACTTCTGCTTCC
>JADGDL010000006.1 GCA_016744875.1 Sulfurovum sp. | reverse complement strand
AGCATGTATAAATTGTCATGCAATGAATACACAGTATGCTACCTGGCAACATAGTTCACATGCACGTGATGTCACATGTGTAGAGTGTCATTTACCAACGGATGGGTTTATTAAGAAGTATAAAGCAAAAGCTGTAGATGGCTGGAATCATACTTTGGCGTTTACTTTTGATACGTATGAACATGCGATTAAGATAAGTGAAGATGGTGCAAAAAGGGTGCAGGATAATTGTATATCTTGTCATAAGAGTATGAGTTCAACAATAACTAGCAGTGCAGACAGATATCATAATTTTAGTGAAGATTATGTTGCAAGTGGTAGAAAATGTTGGTCTTGTCATAAAGAGGTGCCTCACGGGAAAGTGAGAGGGTTAACTACAACACCAAATAATCTTGGTATTAAAGAAGTAAAATAAAAAGGAGAAGAAAATGAAAATGAATTATAAATTACTATTTGCAGGATCAGTTTTGGCAATTGGTGTTATGGCATTGTTGGCAGGTAGCGTGAATGAAAGAGAGGCTGAGAGAATTTCTTTGGCAACATCGCCTGCAGTACCTGATGCATCACAAAATAAAAGTGAAGAGTGGGCGAGATACTATCCTAGACAGTATGGCTCTTGGAAAAAAACAAAAGAGAGTTCTTTACTTACAGATATGCTTAAAGAAAAATCTCAACTTGCTGTTCTTTGGTCTGGTTATGGTTTTGCAAAAGATTATAATGCACCTCGTGGACACTATTATGCGGTTCAAGATAATGTAAACTCATTAAGAACGGGTGCACCGGTTGATGCAAAAACTGGCCCAATGCCTACTGCATGTTGGACATGTAAGTCCCCGGATGTTCCAAGAATTATGGAAAGAGATGGTGAATTAGAATACTTTACTGGAAAATGGGCAAAGTATGGTGATGAAATTGTAAACTCTATTGGTTGTGCTGATTGTCATAGCAATAAAACGGGTGAACTTGTTGTAAGAAGACCTTACTTGGATAGAGCATTGGAATCTGCAGGATTACCTAAATTTGCTGATTCTACCCATCAAGAGAAGCGAAGTCTTGTCTGTGCACAATGTCATACTGAGTATTACTTCAAGAAAACAGAATGGACAGATAAAGAGGGTACTGCAAAAGTAGCTAAAGTGGTTACACTTCCTTGGCAAAATGGTTTAACAGCAGAAGGTGCTGAGCAATATTATGATGACATGGGCTTCAAAGACTGGACACATAAAATTTCAAAAACACCAATGTTAAAAACACAACACCCTGGATATGAGCTGTTTAAAACTGGTATTCATGGTCAAAAAGGTGTATCGTGTGCAGATTGTCACATGCCATATACTCAAGAAGGTTCTGTGAAATATAGTGATCACCAATTACAAAATCCACTGGAAACAATGGAAAGATCTTGTATGCCTTGTCACAGAGAAAGTGAGACAAAGTTAAGAGGTATCGTTCTTCAGAAATATAAAAGAAAAGAGCAACTTCATGAACTTGCTATGGATAACTTGGCAAAAGCACACCTTGAAACTGCGAAAGCAATGGAAGCTGGTGCAACAGATGCAGAGTTAAAAGATGTTCGTGCCGATATCAGAAGTGGTCAGTGGAAATGGGATTATGCAGTTGCATCTCACCCAGCATTCTTCCATGCTCCAGAAGAAACATTACGTCTCTTAGCGGTAGCCAATGAATCAGCGATGCAAGCAAGAATTGCACTTGTAGGTATCCTTGCTAAACATGGTGTAGTTGATTTTATAGCTCCAGACTTTTCAAATAAAACAAACGCTCAGGGATTAGCGGGTGTTCCTTTAGAGAAATTAGTAGCGGCGAAAAAAGAGTTTAAAGCGACACTTGAAAAAGAGTGGTATAAACAAGCGGTTACAAAAGGAAACTTAAATCTAGATTCTAGAAAGGGTCTTGACGAAGCACAAACATCTTATTAATATCTAAGATGTTTTATACACTATTTAGGGCATCATGCCCTAAATGGTACATTTAAATATAAAGAGACTTTTGGGTTTTTTTCTTTTTAAATGTATGCAAAAATCATCACAAAAAGGCATTCTGTGTTATATAAAATGATGACTTCATATAAAACTATGGTTGTATTGCTCATCATTTTGGCAGTGGGTGCAGCTGTTGGAACATTTATAGAAAATGATTTTGGTACTGCACGTGCAAAAGAGTTAGTATATCATGACTGGTGGTATCAACTTAGTCTGTTTTTAATCTCCTTAAACCTTGTCGCTGTGATCGACAAAACGAAGATGTACCGTGTGAAGGCACGCACACTTTTTCACTTTTCATTTATACTTATTTTATTTGGTGCAGCACTGACACACTATTTTGGTCTTGATGGTATGATGCACATAAGAGAAGGTGAAAGATCAAATATCATTACGATTGGAGAAGAGAAGGTTGAAACACCTTTTTATATCGCACTTAAAGAGTTTACATTGACGCGTTATCCTGGAAGTAGATCACCTTCTGAATTTTATTCAGACCTGACAGTGATCGATGAAGAAAATGATCATACTTTTGATAGTGAGGTCTATATGAACCATACTTTAATTTATGGAGGATATAAGTTTTTTCAGACTTCGTATGACAGTGATGAAAAAGGAACCAAACTTTCTGTCAATAAAGATCCTGGCGTTGAAGTAACATACATAGGCTATACGCTTCTTTTTTTAGGTTTGATCCTAAATCTCTTTGACAAGCAGTCAAGATTCCAGTTCCTGATACGAAAAATTAAAAAGATGCCTATCGCTTCTATACTCATACCATTGCTATTTGTATCTGTACAGACACCTTCTTATGCTGAGTACAGTACGTATGTTGAAACATATTTACAAGATCATAAAGAGAATTCAAAAGATCTGGCATCCGCTTTTGGTACTTTGGTAGTACAGGGTCCTGTTGGACGTATGAAACCGCTTGATACCCAAAATCGTGAAGTACTCAATAAGCTTACAGGACGCACTACCTGGGAAGGTATGGATGCGAACCAAGTGGTATTGGGTATGTTCTCCCGTCCGGACTTATGGAAAAAAGTCAATATTATAAAGACAGCTACACCTAAATTAAGAAAACTGTTAGGTGTGTCAACCAGTCAAAAACTTGTAAAGTTTACAGATTTCTTTGATGCAAATGCTACCTACAAACTTACAAAAGAGGTAGAACGTGCCAATAAACTAGTGCCATCACGCAGAGGTACCTATGAGAGAGACCTCATACGTGCCGATGAACGACTCAATATTGCTTTTATGAGTTATAGGGGTGTACTGTTAACACTTTTTCCACTACCAGATAATGAGCGTAATAAATGGGTGGATTTTAAAACGATGTTTTCTTTGGTTGACAACAGTCAAGTCAAAAGAAGTACAAGTCGTTTACTAGATGCTTCATATAATAGAAACTATGACAAGGGTTTGACCTACATCAAAGATATTCATGCGTATCAAAAAGAGGTTGGTCATCGTGTGATACCTGATCAACAAATATTAGATGCAGAAATTTGGTTTAATCAGACAGCACTATTTTTTAGACTCTCTATGGCCTACTTATTATTTGGTTTAATACTGCTTGTATATGGAGTCAGTTCTATGTTTTTTAATAGACTGATAGGACCTAAAGTAAAAATACTTATTTCCACTTTGTCATTTACACTGTTTGCTATTCATACCTTTGGTATAGGGTTACGTTGGTATATTGGAGGGTACGCTCCAATTTCTAACACTTATGAAACGATGGTATACATCGCCTACGCATCTATTTTTGCAGGTGTTGTATTTTTACGGAAGTCTACTATTGCATTAAGTGCTTCATTTATTATGGCAGGTATTTTCATTTTTGCGGCGTATTTAGGGGAGATAGATCCTGAGATAACCAACTTAGTGCCTGTACTTAAATCCTATTGGCTGTCTATACATGTTTCTGTTATCACTGCAAGTTATGGCTTTTTTGGTGTGGGCGCAATACTTGGGATCATCACTCTTTTTCTTTTTATGTTCAGAGGGAACAGTCGTCCCCATATGGACAAACATATTCAAAATATTACATACATCAATGAAATAGCATTGATGTTAGGTCTTACATTATTGGTTATTGGAAACTTTTTAGGAGGTATTTGGGCAAATGAATCATGGGGACGCTACTGGGGTTGGGATCCTAAGGAGACATGGGCATATATCTCGATATTGGTTTATGTGATAGTCTTACATATGCGTCTGATGAAAAAGATATATACACCATATTTGTTTGCAGTACTCTCAGTGCTTGCTTTTGCGTCTATACTTATGACCTATTTTGGTGTGAACTTTTACTTGGCGGGAATGCATTCGTATGCGACAGGTGACCCAGTACCTATCCCAAACTGGGTGTATATTACAACTGGGATAATCATAGCAATTATTGTTACGGCATATCCTAAACGAAAATTAATTAAAGGAAACAAATGAAGAAAATATATTTACTTATTGCATTGGCCTACATGTCCGTACAAGCACAAGATGTAAACCAAAGTATGGAGACAAATACAACCGCTGTTGTGAAACCATTTTATCAGGGTGAAGTAGTGACTATAGAAAATGCAGGTCCATATTCTTATCTGGAAATAAAAGAACATTCGGAGAAAACATTTTGGGTAGCAGTGAACAAAACAGAGGTCAAAGTAGGTGATTATGTACGATTTCACAAAGAACTAGTGACCCAAAACTTTAAAAGCAAGGCGTTGGACAGAACTTTTGAAGAGTTAATGTTTGGCTCTAACCTTCAATATAAAGTTAAAAAATAAAGAAAATAATTTAGCTATAATATGAGGAAATTAGACTAAGGTATACAACAAAGAATATGAAGATAATCATCCTAAAAGTTTTTTTATTTATGATGATAGTGTTACCTCTTCATGCAGATGTTTGGAATAATCCTCATAGCAAAGAAAAAAGTGCATCAAATACACTTTTTTCTTCTTTTTCGCTCCCTCCTAAACGACTGGATCCTGTTGTCTCATACAGTGCAAATGAGTGGGCGTTTATTGGTCAGATCTATGAACCTCCTTTACAATACAATTATCTTCACAGACCCTATAAGCTTGAACCCCTTACTCTCATTCAAATGCCAATGATCCGTTATCTGGATAAAGAGAGACGGGAAGTAGATGAAAATGATGAGAGTGTAGCGTTTAGTGAATATAGACTGGAGCTTAGAAAAGATGTCATGTACCAAGATCATCCGGCTTTTGTAAAAGATGCAAAAGGCAATTTGTTATATGCTGCATTGACCGAAGAAGCTTTGGAAAAGATAGATGCATTAGATGACTTTGAACAGAAGGATACACGTCATCTACTGGCAGAAGATTATGCTTATGCCATAAAGCGTATGGGGGTAAGACAGAACCATTCACCTATTTTGGACAGTATGCAAAGCTATATTGTTGGACTTGAAACATATTCGAGAAGTATTACGCAGATGGCTAAAGAAAAGAAATCAGAAGGGAAAGTATTTGATCTTCGTACGCATGATATTTCAGGTGTAAAGGTTTTAGGTGATCATACTTTAATCATAGAGATTATGGGAAAATATCCGCAGTTCCTTTATTGGTTGACGATGAACTTTTTTGCACCTATTCCCTGGGAGGCAGACCTCTTTTATCAGCAAAAAGGGTTGGTAGCCAAAAACCTGACATTGAATTGGCATCCTGTAGGGACTGGAGCATATTATTTGGCAGAAAATAATCCAAACAAACAGATGCGCCTTGTGAAAAATCCAAATTTTCATGCTGAGGTGTATCCTGCTTCAGATCATGAAGATACAGGGGGAAAGTTACCATTCATAGATGAGGTCATTTACGCTTTGGAAAAAGAGAGTATTCCGTTATGGAATAAGTTTTTACAAGGCTATTATGATGCATCAGGTATCAGTTCTGAAGCCTTTGATCAAGCAGTGCAGATCTCTTCATCAGGTACTATGGGTCTCAGTGAAGAGATGCAGGAAAAGGACATATCACTGATAGGGTCTGTACAGCCTTCTATCTTTTATATGGCATTTAATATGGTAGATCCTGTTGTTGGCGGTTATACAGAGTCAGCTAGAAAATTGAGACAGGCTATTAGTATTGCTATTGATCAGGAAGAGTATATCTCTATTTTTATGAACGAAAGAGGGATGGCAGCACAGAGTGTGATACCTCCAGGGATATATGGATATGAAGAGGGGCAAGAAGGTACCAATACTGTAGTATATGACTGGGTTGATGGTAAACGTGTACGTAGATCATTGGTATTTGCTAAACAACTTTTAGCAGAGGCAGGGTATCCCAATGGTATCTCTGAGAAAACAGGTAAACCCTTAAAGCTTCACTATGATACAACAGCAACAGGTCCGGACGACAGAGCCTTGATGGATTGGTATCGTAAACAGTATGATACTTTGGGTATACAGCTTGTGATACGTGCTACAGACTATAACCGCTTTCAAGATAAAGTACGTAAAGGCAAGACACAACTTTTTTCATGGGGATGGAATGCAGATTATCCTGATCCGGAAAATTTTCTCTTTTTACTTTATGGAGCAAATGCATCTGTTGATACCAATGGGGCAGGAATAAACTCTTCAAATTATAAAAATCCGGCGTTTGACAAGCTCTTTGAAAAGATGAAAACGATGAAGAACACGCCTCAAAGAATGGACATCATACGTCAAATGATAAAGATCTCAAGAGAAGATGCACCTTGGGTATGGGGTATACATCCTAAATCTTTAGCCCTGTCTCATGCCTGGTACAAGAATGTGGTCCCCAATGCTATGGCAAACAATACGCTGAAGTATAAACGTATAGATGCCGCCCTGAGAGTTCAAAAACAAAAAGAGTGGAATCAGCCAGTAGTCATGCCGTTGATCATCATGGCATTGTTTATTCTTATGATGATCTTTTCACTCCGTCGTATCTATAGAAACAGACAACATAGGGTGATCTCTCAAGAGGAGGATGCATGTTAGCCTATATTATTAGACGGTTACTTTATGCCATACCTATACTTATAGGGGTGAACCTCATTACTTTTATGTTGTTTTTTATGGTCAATAGCCCTGATGATATGGCAAGAGCACAACTTGGAGCGAAACAGGTAACGCCTGAGCTCATACAATCCTGGAAAGAAGAGAGAGGCTATGACAAACCTCTTTTTGTGAATTCCAAAGCAGAAGGGTTTTCGCAAGTCTCTGATACACTTTTTGTACAGGAGTCACTTAAACTTTTCTCCTTTGATTTTGGCTTTTCTGACAGTAACCGTAATATAGGGTCAGATATCAAAGAGCGTATGATGCCCAGTCTTTCCATCGCTTTACCTACGTTTATGATCGCGCTGATCACTAACATAAGTCTGGCACTTCTTTTGGTACTTTTTAGAGGTTCTACATTAGATACAAGTATGATGATCATTGCTGTGATGATCATGTCAGTCTCCGGACTTTTTTACATCATCGCAGGACAAGTACTTTTTTCAAAAATATGGCACTGGGTACCTATATCAGGTTATGAGAGTGGATGGGATGGTGTGAAGTTCATCATTTTGCCTGTGATGATAGGTGTGTTTGCAGGTATAGGGTCAGGTGTACGTTGGTATAGAAGTATCTTCTTAGAACAGATCAATCAGGACTATGTACGGACAGCAAGAGCAAAAGGGCTCTCTGAGATCAAAGTCTTGTTTGGACATGTCCTGCGTAATGGGATGCTTCCTATTTTAACAGGGGTTGTAGTGATCATCCCTTCGTTATTTATGGGAAGTCTTATTATGGAGTCATTTTTTGGGATTCCCGGACTGGGATCTTATACGATCGATGCCATTAATTCACAAGATTTTGCCATCGTTAAAGCGATGGTCTTTTTAGGTTCGGTACTGTATATCGTAGGGTTGATCTTAACCGATATATCCTATACGATCTTTGATCCACGGGTGAAATTATGAAACTAGTATTGCTTTGGACGGATATATTAGTGTGGCTATTAGTGATAGTACTTTTAGTGTGGTCATGGGTTATTTCGCGTTCTCCACAAGTAAAAAAGACCTGGCATACGATCTTTAGGTCAAGCATAGCGATGGCCTCTTCTGTAGTACTTTTGTTTTATTTACTGTTTACTTTGCTAGACTCGATACATGTACGTCTGGCACTTCCTCTTGAAGCACAAAAAACTCAGGAGGTAGCGTATGAGGTAGAAATGGTCTCTCTTCTTGATCTGATATTTGAACATAACATTCAAAATACAGAACGTACTTATTCTGCACCCTTTGCGACAACGGAGTATGCAAGTTCCATTGTGATAGATGAACATGGCATTACCAAACAGGTCTACCTTCCTTTAAAATATGTTTCTACAGAAGATGATCTTATAGGGAAATCTTTGTTTGCCTTAGGTGTAGGTTTACTGTTGAGTCTGTTGCTTGTGGTGTTACATATATGG
The DNA here is from genome assembly GCA_016744875.1 of Sulfurovum sp. GTDB lineage: Bacteria > Campylobacterota > Campylobacteria > Campylobacterales > Sulfurovaceae > Sulfurovum. The sequence continues at coordinate 61,148 of JADGDL010000006.1, read as the reverse complement.
TGGAGGGAGAGATCAAGGGTTATGCTTGCATGGACAGAGATCTGGCTGGGAAAAAGTGATCTGCCATGGCGTACAGCCTATATAACATTCATACTTTTAGTGATGGCATTCACCTGGCTTTATATGCTTAGTTACTCTTATCATGTATTAGGTACCGATAAAGTAGGCGGTGATGTACTGTATCAAAGCTTTAAAAGTATACGTACGGGCGTACTTATAGGTATCCTTACTACACTCATTATGTTACCTGTAGCGGTGATTTTGGGTGTAAGCGCGGGGTTGTTCGGCGGCTGGGTAGATGATGTGATCCAGTATCTCTATACAACACTCTCTTCCATCCCAGGCGTACTTCTCATCGCAGCAGGAGTTCTCTCCATGCAGGTTATGATGGATAACAATCCCACATGGTTTGAAACCACGCTTGAACGTTCAGATCTACGTTTATTATTTTTAATCTTGATCCTTGGGATCACTTCATGGACTGGTTTATGTAGATTGCTTAGAGCCGAGACGCTTAAGATCTCTCAAATGGAGTTTGTTACAGCTGCAAAAGCATTTGGTGTGAGCAAGTTGACTATTATTCGTCGTCATATCGTTCCTAATCTCATGCATATCATCCTCATTTCAGTGGTTTTGGATTTTTCAGGTTTGGTACTTGCTGAAGCGGTGCTCTCTTATGTAGGGGTAGGGGTAGACCCTACGATGCACTCTTGGGGAAATATGATAAACCAGGCCCGACTGGAAATGGCAAGAGAACCGATGGTCTGGTGGTCACTCTTCTCTGCATTTGTGTTCATGTTTATTTTGGTCTTAGCCGCAAATCTCTTTTCTGATCGTATACAAAGAGTACTTGACCCTAGGAATAAAGTATGAGTAGTATCTTAAGCGTAAAAAACCTTTCGTTGACCGTGGGGGATGAAACGTTATTGGATCGCATCAGTTTTGACATTGGGCATGGAGAGGTCTTTGCTTTGGTCGGAGAGTCAGGATCTGGTAAATCTATAACCTCTTTAGCGATCATGCGGTTGCTGCCTGATGTCATAGCAGTAAGTTCAGGAGACGTTCGTTTAAAAGAGAGATCCTTGTTTGGTCTGTCAGAACTACAGATGCAAAAAGTACGAGGCAAGTCTATAGCGATGATCTTCCAAGAACCTATGTCTGCTCTGAATCCTGTTATGACTGTGGGTTCTCAGGTCGCAGAAGTGTTGCAGGTACATTTGGGACTCAAAAAAGATCAGATGAAAGAAAAAGTGCTTTCGTTATTTAGAGAAGTTGCATTAAAAGATCCTGAGGAACGTTATCATTGGTATCCACATCAACTCTCCGGTGGACAAAAACAAAGAGTGATGATAGCCATTGCGCTTGCCTGTGAACCAGACCTTCTTATCGCTGATGAACCTACCACTGCATTAGATGTGACGATACAGGCACAGGTACTTAGCTTATTGAAAAAGATATGTACACAAAGAGATCTTTCTATCTTGTTCATCACCCATGATATGGCTGTGGTCTCGGAAATGGCTGACAGGGTTGCAGTGATGAAAGACGGAAAGATAGTGGAACAGGCAGCGTGTAAAGATTTTTTTACACATCCTGAGCATCCTTATACACAGCGCTTGTTAGAAGATGCTATGGCTATAAAAGCGTTGAACAAAGAGGATAAGGAAAATGAACCTCTTATGGAAGTAGAAGGTCTAAAAGTACATTTTCCTATTAAAAAAGGTTTTTTTCAAAGAACAGCAGGGTTTGTAAAAGCAGTAGATGATGTATCTTTTTCTATTGCAAAAGGTAAGACACTGGCATTGGTGGGAGAGTCAGGAAGCGGTAAAAGTACCATCGGTAAAGCCATACTCTCTTTGCTGGATGAGACAGAAGGTAAAGTGAAATTTGAGAAACAAGATCTTGTGGGGCTAGATAAAAAAGCTTTGAGTCCATACAGGCGTAAGATCCAGGTAGTATTTCAAGATCCTTTTTCTGCATTGAACCCCCGTATGACCATAGCAGATATCATTAGAGAAGGTATGGTAAGTTTAGGTGTGGGACCAAAAAAGAGAAGTGCGCAAGATGCGTATATCGAGGCACTTCTTTTAAAAGTGGACCTGGAAGCTGTCCATATGCATCGTTATCCCCATGAGTTTTCAGGAGGACAACGTCAACGTATAGGGATCGCCAGAGCATTGGCTGTTGAACCTGAACTGATCATTTGTGATGAACCTACTTCCGCACTGGATGTTTCTGTACGGACACAGGTCTTAGATTTACTTACAAAGTTGCAAGAAGAGTCAGGTGTCTCATATCTGTTCATCACGCATGACCTTTCTATTATCCCGATGATAGCAGATGAGGTTGCCGTGATGAAAGAGGGTAAGATTGTTGAACAAGGATTGGTGGCAGATGTCATGGAAGACCCTCAGCATGCTTATACTCAAAAATTACTTGCTTCTGCACCAAAAATAAAGAGAGAAAATGATAATACTATTTGATTTAGACGGAACACTTATAGATTCAACAGAAGCGATACTGGAAAGTTTTGGCGTAGCATTTCAGATACATGGGAAAGAAGTACCTGCTGATGAAGCGATCAAAGCAGAGATAGGACACCCTTTGGATGTGATGTTCCCTACACTTGGTGTTGACAAGGAAGAAGTGGCTGCTTATGTACATGCTTATAAAATGCATTATCGTGTGATATCCTGTGCAAAAACGGTGTTGCTTCCACAGGCACGTGAAGCTGTTATATTGGCAAGTGAATATGCAACACTTGGGGTGGTAACAACCAAAACAGCCAAATACTCCATAGAGCTATTGGAGCATATGGGCTTGATGGATTATTTTGAAGTGCTCATTGGACGAGAAGATGTAGAATATCCAAAACCTCACCCTGAGCCTATACTGAAAGCTTTATCAAGGTTAGATAGTAATAAAACCCAATATTGGATGGTGGGTGATACGCCGATGGATTTACTGGCAGCCAAAGCAGCCAATATAGAGAGTGTTGCTGTAACGTGTGGATATGCAGATGAAGATTCATTACGAAAGCATACGGACAATGTTTATCATTCCGCTTTGGAAGCTGTGAAATTTATCACTCTCTAGCGCTTCAAAATAACACAAAATTTTAAACGTTAAACATATTATATAGCTTTGATTTAAAAACGCTATAATCAAAAATAAATTTTAAGGAAATAACCATGCCATTATTAGACAGTTTTACAGTAGACCATACAAAGATGATCGCACCTGCAGTGAGAGTTGCAAAAAAGATGAGTACACCAAGCGGAGATGAGATCACGGTTTTTGACTTGCGCTTTTGTGTGCCAAATCAAGATATATTATCTGCAAAAGGCATCCACACCTTAGAACATTTGTTTGCAGGTTTTATGAGAGATCATTTAAACTCTGATGATGTGGAGATCATTGATCTTTCTCCTATGGGATGTCGTACAGGGTTCTATATGTCTCTGCTTGGTACGCCAAAAGCAAAAAAAGTAGCCAAAGCATGGAAAGAATCCATGGAAGATGTACTTGGTGTAAAATCTGAAAATGATATACCTGAACTGAACCTCTTTCAGTGTGGAACGTATAAAATGCACTCGCTGGATGATGCACAGTCAATCGCACAAAATGTTTTGGATCAAGGTATAGGCAAGATGGACAATCAAGAGTTGAAAATGTCCAAAAAACAACTTAAAGCTGCAAATAAATAATTTGATAAAATAGGGATGTGACGCTTTGTATGATGAAGCTTTGAGAGCGCAAAAAGAGTTGGTACTTTGCGAAGATGGAACCAACACACTGTACTCTAAAGAGTTTGATGAACCGTATCATTCTACTAAAGACGGTGCTTTACATGAAAGTTTGGAAAAACATGTAAAGCCCGCTTTCCTACTGAAAAAAGATCATGAAAAATTAACTATCTTGGATATATGTTTTGGGTTGGGCTATAACACTTTTGCTACACTTCATTACATAAAAAAACATCAATTAAAAACAAAAATACATATACTTTCTCCAGAGTTTGATGAAGGACTGCTACGTTCTCTTGACACCTTTGATTACCCTCCAGAATTTAAAGAGTTAAAGCAGATCATTCAAACAATAAGCGAAACGTTATATTATGAAGATGAACAGTTTAAGATAGAGATCTTACTTGGTGATGCCAGACAAAGCATCCCACAGATCAAAGAAAAAATAGACATTATTTACCAGGATGCTTTTTCACCTGCACACAATCCGCTTCTTTGGACGAAAGAACACTTTGAAGACATTAGAGCTGTTTGTTATGATGATGCAGTACTGACTACCTACTCAACCGCTGCAGCCATCCGCTTAGGACTGTATGAAAACGGATTTTTCATTTTTGTTCACAGAGCAGAGATGATGCGTTATTCTACAGTGGCTTCTTTAAAGATGTTGGACGGTTTGGAATATATAGATATGGAGTTAAAAAAAATACGTAATACTACGGCTAGAAGTATGCGGGATAGCGATTATGCCATGCCGCAATATATGGAAAATAGATAAAGTAGTTTTAGTCGAGAGCACCACTTGTTGCAGAGGTTCTTTTTCCAAGCTCATTGTCTATCATCAGTAAACCGTAACCATCATTTTTAACAAGTTTTACTTTTGAGATGATCTCACTCACAGTCGCTTCTTCTTCAACTTGTTCATTCACAAACCATTGAAGTAGATTGTATGTAGCATGGTCTTTTTCTTTTAGCGCCTTATTGCTTAGTTCATTTAACATATTTGTCATCATTTGCTCATGTTTCAAACTTTGTTGAAAAGTTTCTAACAGTGTTCCAAATTTCTTTTCAGGTTTATCAATACGTTTAAGGGTTATGGTAGCATCTTGTTCGATTAGATAATTATAAAAACGTGTTGCGTGTTGCTGCTCTTCGTGATATTGCAATAAAAACCAACTTGCCGCACCGTTAAAATCCATTTTACTACAGTATGCTGACATCGAGAGATATAAGTAAGCAGAGTAGAATTCATGTTTGAGTTGTTCGTTCAATAATTTTTCCATTTTTTTGGTGATCATTATTTATCCTTTAGATTTTTATTCTATCACAATACCCAGAAAAAGGAGAACTAGGAGATATCTAGTTAAGAATACTCTCTAGTATGTCATTTGCATCTGATCTATTTCATCCCAGCCCATACTCTTTTTTGCAGATCTATGGGCTAAAATATGGTCAATGTATCTGGCAAAGACATCAGTCTCTATATTTAGACTTGTTCCTACCTTATAGTTTCTCATCAGTGTTTCTTTGAGTGTATGTGGGATGATGGTCAGACGGAAGTTGTCTGCACCTACATCATTCACTGTAAGAGATATACCATCGATAGTAATGGAGCCTTTTGGTATGATGTGTACGATGAACTTTTTATCTACAGTGATGATAAAGTCTGTAGCATTCTCTCTAGGAGTAATGGACGTGACTTTACCTACACAATCTACATGTCCCTGTACGATATGACCTTCAAATCTATCGTTCATCATCATCGCAGGTTCCATGTGAACCTCACCGGATATTTTAGATTCATCTATGATAGAACGTGTTTCATCTGCCAGTTCAAGATCAAAACCATCAGAGTGTACTTTGATCACTGTGAGACAAACACCGTTGATCGCGATAGAGTCTCCAAGCTTAGCAGGGTGTTTTGATTTGATCGTTAAGATGTTATTTTGATAGCTTTTAACGGTTGCAATTTCGCGGATTAATCCTGTAAACATAATGCCTCAATAATTTTAGATATAATTCGAATATTATAGCAAAAAATTTTGCTACGTACTACGTACCACGTGTTTGAAGGGTGATTTATAGTTCTTTCGTAACACGTAATACGTAACACGTAACACTTACAAGGTAAAAAATGAATTACGATGTAATAGTTATCGGTGGTGGTCATGCAGGGATAGAGGCATCTTTAGCATCAGCTCGTATGGGTGTAAAAACATTGATGATAACCATACTCGCAGAGCAGATAGGTGCATCTTCATGTAACCCTGCTATAGGTGGATTGGCTAAGGGTCATCTGGTACGTGAAGTAGATGCACTTGGTGGTGAAATGGGTCTGTGTACAGACAAGACAGGGATACAGTTTCGTACATTGAATGCTTCTAAAGGTCCTGCAGTAAGAGGAACACGTGCACAGATAGATATGGATGAGTACCGTATCTATATGCGTAATGTAGTGCTTAACACTAAAAATCTCGATGTAAAACAAGAAATAGCAGACGGACTTGTAGTAGAAGATGGAGAAGTGAAGGGTGTAACAACACAACTGGGTAATACCTATACTGCTTCTAAAGTGATCATTACAGCGGGTACATTTTTGAATGGGCTTATTCATATAGGTGATAAAAAACAAACAGCAGGACGACAAGGCGAATTTGCGTCAGTAGAGTTGGCAGAATACTTAAAATCATTGGGTCTCAACATCGGACGGTTAAAAACAGGAACCTGTGCCAGAATAGATGCCAAATCTGTAGATACCTCGGTGATGGAAGTACAGCCTGGTGATACTCCACCACCGCCATTTTCTTTTCGTACAGATAAAAAAACATTTAACCCTACACAACTGCCTTGTTATGTGACCTATACGAACGAAGGTACACATGAGATCATCGAGTCAAATTTCTACAGGGCACCGATGTTCTCAGGCCAAATAGAAGGTACGGGACCACGTTACTGCCCAAGTATTGAAGACAAGATAAACCGTTTTAGAGACAGACCAAGACATCAGATATTTGTTGAACCGCAGACCATGGATGAGACAGAGTACTATATCAACGGTATGAGTACCTCTCTGCCTATAGATGTACAGCTTGAAATGGTGCAGTCTGTTGCCGGAATGGAAAATGCAAAGATCGTACGCTACGGTTACGCGATAGAGTATGATTATGTGCAACCTACAGATCTCAAACATACACTTGAGACAAAGATAGTCAAAGGTTTGTTCTGTGCAGGACAGATAAACGGAACCACAGGATATGAAGAAGCAGCAGCCCAGGGATTGATGGCAGGGATCAATGCTGCCTTGGATGTGCAGGGTAAAGAACCGCTTGTATTAAGACGAGACGAAGCATATATCGGTGTACTTATCGATGACCTTGTAACCAAGGGAACCAAAGAACCTTACCGTATGTTTACAAGCCGTGCAGAATACAGACTATTATTACGTGAAGACAATGCAGATATGAGACTCTCACATTATGGGAAAGAGCTTGGGCTTCTTGACGAGAGTTATATGAAAAGATTTGAAGCAAAAAAGAAAGACCTTGATGAAGCTTTGGACTTTATGAAAGTCAATCATGTAACCCCTACAAAAGAATTTTTAGCTAAATTAGAGTCTATCGGTGCTGTGAAGATCAATGACAGAACCTACTGGATAGATGTGATAGGGCGTGGAGATTTCAACAGAGAAAAGCTAGTCACACTACTACCTGACTTTGACAAGTATGATGATGATGTGATGGAACAGATACTTGTGGAAGCCAAATACAGTCGTTATATAGAGCAGCAACAAGCGCAGATACTTAAAATGGGTGATATGTTAAAGATCAAAATACCACAAGGGTTTAAGTATGAAAATATTTCAGGGCTTAGTAACGAGATAGTTGAAAAACTTGGTGTAGCAACGCCCCCAACTCTTTTTGCAGCCTCACAGATATCAGGTGTGACACCAGCAGCATTAGAGATCATACATGTGCATATAAAAATGGCGCAAAAGGGAAAAAAGTCGTTATAAAAAGACATGACGATAAAAAGACATAATTTAAACATTAAATTATAACAATTATAAATTAAGACTATATTTGTCTTAATTTAATTACGTTAAATTTCCCCTTAAATTCGCTATTTTAAGCACTTTTTTTATAACTTTTATATAACATAATGTGACATTATATTAATATGCATTGACGCAATTGCGATTATTGTACGATTATTAAGTTGTAATATTCTATGCATATAACTATTTATAAAGAAAGGAATAATATGGGGAATGAACAAAAGGGACGTAGAGACTTTATGGGTCTAGGTCTGGGTCTATTTACTGCCGCAGGTAGTATCGGGGCACTGTACGCAATGAAACGAACGTGGGATCCGTTACCATCTGTGAAAGCAGCAGGGTTTACAACAGTTGATTTGAGTACTGCAAAAGCTAACGAACTTATAGTAGAGAAATGGAGAGGTAAACCTATCTTTATCTTGAAGAAAACAGCAGAAATGAAACCACACGATAGAGATCTCGTTGTAGGTTCTGACAGATTCCATATGTCTATAGGACTCTGTACACACTTGGGTTGTATCCCGGCATACAAAAAAGATACTAAAACATTCTTCTGTGCATGTCATGGTGGGGTGTTTGATGCTTCAGGTGTGAATGAACCTGGTCTTCCTCCTCCAAGTCCACTTGAAATACCACCATTTAAGCTTAGTGGTACAACACTTGTTCTTGGTGAAGAAGGTCCTGAATACAAGAAAATGTTAGACTCTGGTCTAACGGTATAAGGGGGATAGCATGGCAAAATTTGAAAAAGCAAAAAATCTTAATGAATGGATGGATCAGCGTTTAGGTGTGAATACTTTGAAAAAAGTGATGCAGACTGAATACTGGATCCCAAAAGATATTAACTTCTTATGGGCAATGGGTATGGTACTTGCTGCAACATTTGGGATACTTGTCGTTTCTGGTATCTTCTTACTTATGTATTATAAACCAGATACAAACCTTGCATTTGACTCTGTAAACTATACGATCATGTCTGAAGTAGGTTACGGTTGGTTATGGAGACATATTCATGGTATAGGTGCATCTATTGTCTTCCTTATCATTTATATCCATATGTTCACAGGTATCTATTATGGTTCATATAAAAGAGGTAGAGAGCTCATCTGGCTGTCAGGTATGGGACTTTTTGTTGCATTCTCAGCAGAGGCATTCTCTGGATATATGTTACCTTGGGGACAGATGAGTTACTGGGCTGGTATGGTTATTACAAACCTATTCTCTGGTGGTTCACTTGAAGCTTATGGTTTAGTTGAATGGATCCGTGGAGATTATGTTCCTGGTGATGCATTCTTGACACGTTTCTTTATGTTACACGTATTCTTGTTACCTCTAGTGATCATTGGTTTAATCGTTTTACACTTTGGTACATTGAGATTACCTCACGTAAATAATCAAGAAGGTGCTGATATTGACTTTGAAGAAGCAGCAGAACTCTATAAAGCAGGTAAGAAAAAAGAATCAAAAGTGATTCCATTCTCTCCTGTATTCTTGAGTAAAGATGTATTTGTAATGGGAGTTTATTTCGTTCTTTTCTTCTATTTGGTATTTTACCACTTTAACTTTGCAATGGATCCAGTAAACTTTGACCCGGCAGATGGACTTAAAACACCTGCACACATTTACCCTGAGTGGTACTTCTTATGGTCATATGAGATATTACGTCCATTTGGTAAAGATTTTGGTCTGGTAGCATTTGCTATTGCACAGATTGCGTTTGTCTTCTTACCATTTATTGATAGAAGTCCAAATGTTGCACCTGCACATAAAAGAGGTCTTTTCAAGTATTGGTTCTGGATACTTCTTGTCGATATGATCGTACTTACAGCAATGGGTAAATTACCTCCAACAGATCCTGTATTTGCATTTATCGGTTGGGCGGCAGCATGGCTGTTCCTCTTAATGGGACCAGCATTGTTTGTTATTACACTCTTTGAGAAAAAACTAAAGAAAGGAGCATAAGATGAGAGAATTAAAAATATTTGGAGTCGTTGCGTTCTTTTCATTATTTACATATTATTTGGTTGAGCCTTATGCTCATCATGCTATGCACATGAAAGTGGATGCTGAAGGTAATGAAATTAAAATTGAAAGCCATGGCTTTACTTATGATGGTACAGATGATATAGCAGAAGCAGAGCGTAAAGGTGATGCTGCACTTGTAACGAAGAAAAAAGCATTTTGGTCAGATGTAGTAGCAGTATCTAAAATGCCAGGAAATGCAGCCGCAGGTGAAGCAGTATTTGCTAACTGTATGGGTTGTCACAATGGTGCAAACATCAACATGGGTGGTGTAATACCACCAAATCTTGATCATGCAGGTGCCATTTATGATAAGAATTATCTTATAGCAGTTATTAAAGATCCGGCAATGGCATCAAATGTAGATCATAAATATGCAGATACAGCTATGCACCCAATGGGTTCTATCAAGTATACAGTTTCTGACAATCAGCAGATCGCGGATGTTGTGGCTTATATGCTTGAGCATAAAGCGGGAGAAGTAACAGCGAAAGAAGCGTTTACTGAAGCTTGTGTAAGATGTCATGCTGTACGTTATACACAGACGACACAACTGGGTGATACACCTAAGTTTAAATATGAAAAAGATGCACTTGCACATAAGATCAAAGTGATCGATGAACAAAATATGGTCAAAGCATATATGGGTAATCTACCACCAGATCTTTCTATGATCATCAGGGCAAGATCAGATCACTTTATGGAAACGTTCATAGAGAATCCTCAGGGACAACTTCCTGGTACATCTATGCCTAGAGTTGGTCTGAATCATGAAGGGTATGAGAAAGTAAAAGAGTACCTTACTGAAGCAGGAGATCCTAGTAAAAAAGCTAGAGAAGCACTTGGACCATGGGTCATTGGTTTCTTTATTATCTTCTCGATACTTGCATTCTTATGGAAAAAACATCAGTGGAGAGATCATCATTAATTAAATGCTCAGGGCAAAGCCCTCAGCATTTAGCTGTCTTCAGCAGACGGCTCACGCAACTGGTTGCTTATATCTTTTATGAAGGTAAGTAACTTGCTTGCACAAATCTATCACTTCACAAATATTATTATCTACTCTTTTTTGATATACATCATCCCTTTTTTATCTACATTTGGATAACCTAAGAAAATTATTTAAATAAATTATAATATGGAAAAACTATGCTTATAGATGGTCACGGACGTACAGTCAATTATTTACGTATATCAGTCACTGAACGTTGTAACTTCAGATGTCAGTACTGCATGCCTGAGAAACCTTTTTCATGGGTACCTAAAGAGAACTTACTCTCTTTTGAAGAACTCTTTTTATTTGTTAAAGTAGCGATAGACGGTGGTGTAACAAAGATACGTATTACGGGAGGTGAACCACTTTTACGTGAGGATCTTGACCATTTTATCAAGATGATCAATGACTATAAGTCTGGTCTAGATCTTGCTTTGACGACCAATGGTTATCTGCTTCCAAAAGCAGCACAAAGACTAAAAGATGCAGGACTTAAACGTCTTAACATTTCACTAGATTCTCTTAAAGAAGATGTGGCTGGAAAAATAGCTGGTAAAAATGTTTTAAAAGAAGTACTCAAAGGTATAGATAAAGCGTTAGAAGTAGGGTTAAAGGTGAAGATCAACATGGTACCTCTCAAAGGTATCAATGATGGTGAAATTCTTGATATCATGGAGTACTGTAGAGATCGTGATATGAAAGTACGTTTCATAGAATATATGGAAAATGCGCATGCAGATCAGGCACTTAAAGGTATGCACGGTAGAGAGATACTTGAGAAAGTAAAAGAGAAATATACCATCAAGGCCTTAGGCCGTGAGGGTGCAAGTCCATCATTTAATTATCTCATACAAGAAACAGGATATGAGTTTGGACTTATTGACCCGCATAAACATGATTTCTGTGAAAACTGTAACCGTATCCGGCTTACGGCTGAAGGAAATCTCATTCCTTGTCTTTATTTTGATGAAGCCTTGAGTATCGCAGAAGCAGTGAAAAAAGGTGATGTAGCAGCTGCTGCACAAGTGTTGGCAGAGGTACTTAAAGATAAACCAAAAGAAAACCGTTGGAGTGAAGAAGAACTTGAAGACAGAGAGATCTCCAAGCGTGCATTTTATGAGACCGGTGGCTGATGTTTTACCTAACTGAACAATTCTTTTCTATTCAAGGTGAAGGGAAGTATGCAGGTGTTCCTTCTTATTTTTTACGTACTGGTGGATGTAACTTGAACTGCCCGGGATTTGGTGCAGAATATGAAGTAGATGGTGAAATACGTTTAGGATGTGATACTTACTTTGCGGTTGATAGCAGCTATGCAAAGTCATGGATCAAAATAGAGGATGCCCAAACACTCATTGATACACTCAAAAATGAGTTTGATAAAATAGGTTATAAGCCACATATGGTCATCACAGGCGGTGAACCGTTGATGTATCATACGGATCATACCTTTTATACAGTGGTAGCTTGGTTGGTTTCAGAGGGTATTCAGGTTACCTTTGAGACCAATGGTACCATAGAGATAGATTTTGACACATACCCTGCCTATAAAGACTGTATCTTTGCACTCTCTTTAAAGCTGGCAAATTCTGGTGAATCTGCGCAAAAACGGATTGTTTTGGGAGCACTTAAAAATGTTCAGATGCACGCAAAAGAAGCATTTTTGAAGTTCACCATAGATGCTGACCTAGTGCAAACAACAGCCATAGATGAAATCAATGACATAAAAAAGATATTGCCAAAATTGGATGTTTACTGCATGCCTGTAGGGGAGAGTAGAGATACCATCTGGAAAAATGACAAGGCTGTCTTTGAGTTTTGTATGAAACATAATTTCTATTATAGTGACAGACTTCATATCCGCGTTTTTGATACAACACAGGGTGTATAGACTGCATTCAAGACAATATATTACTCAGCGTATATCACTTTCATGAGCCTTGAGTGCAGTCTAACCTCACTTTCAATAATCTTTGTTAGAATCAGATTAATATACTCCTAATTGAGGTAACAGATGTTAATACGCAAACTTTTTAAATTTGAAAATGCACATATTGTCCGTGATTGTACAACACAGCGTTGTTCTGAAAACATTCATGGACACTCCTATAAGATCGAAGTACTTTTAGAGTCTAATTATTTGGATGACGGACAGATGGTGTATGATTTTGGATTGACCAAACGATACATCAAAGAGCTGATAGACTCTTTTGATCATGCTATTACACTGTGGTCAAAAGATGACAGTGAGTATATCAATGCCATGAAAAAACATAGTAACAGATGGGTAGAGCTACCTGTATCTCCCTCTGCTGAGCAGTTTTCCCGTGTGATCTATCTTATGGTGGAGCGAGTCCTGGAGTGTACGGTGATGAAAAATGGTGAGAGAGAAGTAAAACTTCACAGTATCATCGTACATGAAACAGAGACAGGGTATGCACAGGGATTTAAAGAAGATGCACATAGTGAACTTATGGGCAAGATAGATCTAGGAGAGATACACTTTTCCAAACAGGTTCAATCTGAGTGGAGTGATAGTGCGTTATGGGAAAAACTTTTAAAAGGCACGCCTTTGGAGAACCCAACAAAAGTTTAGTTTGAATACAGCTCCACTTTTTGAGCACTGGAACATTCCCATCGTATAGGTAACATATTGACCAAACTTCCTTTTGCAAGCGTTTTGACGTCTGGTGTGATAAGAATGAATCCATCTGCTTTTTGCATCGGTGAGACCATCCCGGGCATTTGAGGCTTCAGTGCTTCAAAATATTCCCCGTTAAATCTTCCAAGTATCACAGCATGTTTGCCACCTCTTACAGAATACGCTTCTTTCATTTTTGTTTTTACTGTAGCATGGTAGACATCTGCACGGCCAGACATTTTACGTATGACTGCACGTACAAAGAGTTCGTAGTTCACCATAGAAGCAAGTGGGTTTCCCGGTAGATTGACCACAATGGTCTTGCCTATCTTTCCCACTATAGTAGGGCGCCCAGGTTTAATGTCGATCTTGTCTATGAGTACTTCCATACCAAGATTTGTAAAGGCTTCTTTTGTAAAATCTTTATCGCCTACACTTACACCACCTGAAGTTATGATAATATCTGCATCAAGTGTAGCTGATATAGAACTTTGAAGTGCCTCAAGTGTATCTACGGAAGAGCGAATAAATCTTGCATCACACCCCAAAGACTGAGCACGTGTCAGAAACATAGGTGAATTAGAATTGTAGAGTTGGTGTGCTTCTATCTTTTCAAAATGGGGCCGCAGTTCATCTCCAGTACCAAAAATGGCTACTTTTATGACTCTTGTCACAGTGACATGTGTAATACCCTGAGAAGCAAGCGATGCAATGGTATATGCATTGATAACATCACCTTTACAAAGGAATATCGCATCTTTCATGATATCTTCACCTGCCATGCGTATAAAACCATCTTGTTGAATGTCTGAAGGAAGGGTGATAAGGTCATCATTTACAGTCACATTTTCTATGGGAACAATGGCATCACATCCTTCAGGTATAGGTGCCCCCGTCATGATCTTTATCGCCTTACCTTTTTCAAGCCTCATTTGTGGATTGTCACCAGCATAGATAACCTCTGAACAATGTACTTCCAAAGAAGCATCTGAAACTTTGACGGCATAACCATCCATAGCTGAATTATTAAATCTTGGAAGATGAAAAGAGGCAATGTAATCTTCTGTAACAACACGGTCTACAGCCATTTCAATAGGAATGATCTCCGCATCAAGCGGAGTAATATTTAAGTCTATAATATCTAATGCTTCAGTAATCGAACTAGCCATGATTGACCTTTAAAATAGTGTTAAAAGATTATAACGAATTAGGGTATAATCCAATTTAAAAATAAAGGAATTTATATGTTAGAAACAATTTTATCTTCACATAGTCTTTTAGTGAAAGTTTTGTTAGGCTTTTTGGTGGGAGGTCTTCTTATCCCTATGTTGACTGCAAAAAATCCATTGGGATTTAAAAAAGCAAGTCTTATCTATACGTTCACATTTCAGGGGATCACCACGATGATTGCTTTTGTAGGGGTCGTTGCAATGTTCATGGCTGATCTTCCTATGACAGTGAGTATCTATATTATGGTCGCCTTGTGGGCAGTAATGATGTATATTGAGATCAAGAAATACAAAGTGATAAAAATGGCTAATACAGATAATCCTGAAACACATTCCTTGCTTAAGGGTGCATTTTATAAAATCTCTATGGTACATATTTTATTGGTTGTTATCATGATAGTGCTCATGGTACTAAATGCTAAAGGCGTTATATCAATATAGGATTATAGATGCTATATCTTTATCATGAACAGGCAGGGACATCTCAGTTCACTTTAGTTGGAGATGATCACCGTTATATATTTAAAGTACGTAGACATAAAGTAGAAGATACTCTATATCTGCGTAATCTTGAAGATGGACTGCTCCATCGTTATCTCATTACCCACTTAGACAAACGTTCTGTCATACTTGAACTTAAAGAGAGTATATCTCTTGATATTAAAGCCAAACATTCACTGCATATAGGTTGGTGCATCATTGACCCTAAAAGTGTTGAAAAAGTATTGCCAACACTTAATGAAATGGGTGTAGATAAAATTACTTTCTTTTACTGTAAACGTTCGCAAAAAAGTTTCACATTGGACTTCAAACGCCTAGAAAAAATACTCTTAAACTCTTCACAACAGTCTGGAAGATCACAGATGATGAAGTTAGAAACCGCTGAAAACCTGGCATCATTTTTAGAAGACAACCCCAATACAAAAATGTTGAATTTTTCTGAAAATAATTTTATTTCATCTACAAAAGTAGAGACGATCGTGATAGGATGTGAGGGTGGATTTCATGAAGAGGAAGTGGCATTGTTTAATGCAGGGAACATCGTTGGATTCGATACGCCTTTGGTTTTGAAGTCAGAAAGTGCAGTGTGTGCTGTGGCTTCCAAAATACTTTTATAGTATTTTAAATAATTTTAGCTATAATTTCGCCCTATATTGTCTCGCCAAAGAGCGTTGCAATAACCCTTTTATTATTAAAAGGAAGAGTCACTATGATTAGAGCAGATTAGTTATCTGTCACAAAATAACTTTTTAGGAAATACAATGAGAAAAGAAATACACCCAGATTACAAAGCGTGTGCTGTATCTTGTGCTTGTGGAAACAAGTTTGAGATCAAATCAGACAGAGAAGCAATGAGTATCGATATTTGTAATGAATGTCACCCATTCTTTACAGGTTCTGAGAAAATTCTTGATGCTGCTGGTAGAGTAGATAAATTTAAGAAAAAATTCAACCTTTAACAGGTTTTACAGGAGTGCTTCTCCTGTAATTTATACACATTAGTCATAAAGGCTAACCTAATGATCACTTTCGTTCCAACTCCTATAGGAAACCCCCAAGATATTACTATTCGTGCTATGAGAACCTTTGAAAAGGCTACACTTTTTTTATGTGAAGATACACGTCAGACCAAACGGCTTTTAAAGTTGCTTGAAGAGCGGTTTGATATGGCGTATCCTGATGCAGAATTTTATTCATTCAATGAACATAACGGGCAAGAGAGACTCGATAAATTTGGCACTGTTTTAGCCGACAAAGAAGTGGTGTATGTCAGTGATGCAGGAATGCCTGTTATCTCAGATCCAGGACAACTTCTGGTTGCGTATGCACAGGAACATGCCATCAAATATGATGTGTTACCAGGTGCATCAGCAGTGACTACTGCATACGCAGCATCCGGTTTTGAAGAAGGAAAATTTCTTTTTTATGCATTTTTACCACACAAGGGAAAAGAGAGATCTTCCGCACTGAGTGAAGCGATGAGCAATGGGTACAATACTGTACTTTACGAGTCTCCCCATCGTTTGGAAAAGCTATTGGATGAAGTGGCTTCTTTGGATGCAAACAGAGAGCTTTTCTTAGCAAAAGAGATCAGTAAAAAGTACCAAAATTACTATAGAGGTACGGCTGATTCACTGAAGGAACAGTTTAAAGAGCTTACTATTCGTGGTGAATGGGTAGTGGTTATATCTGCTCAAAAAACTGTAGAAAAATCTCTCAGTTTTACTGAAGTGCTAAGCTTGGATCTTCCTCCTAAACCTAAAGCAAAACTTCTCGCACAGTTGAGCGACAAGAGTGTCAAGGAGTGGTATAACGAACTCATAGGCTAGGCTTAACACCTTAAAAGCAAAAGTTAGATAAAATCTTCTTTATGATTATATATGGAAAACAAGTGTGTTTGCACGCCTTAGAGCATCACGAAAAAAAGATAAAAACGGTTTATGTAGCTCAAAAAGGTGCGAATTCTAAAGGGGCTTTACCCAAAGAACTTTTTAACAAGTACCATGACAAGATAAAGTTCTTAGAAGAGAAATGGGCGCAGTCCATGTCTAAAGGTGGGAATCACCAAGGCTTACTTGTAGAGATGGAAGAGTTCGAGGAGACAACATTTTCTAAAATCAAGAAAAATGATTTTATAGTTGTACTCGATGGCTTGACAGATGTGGGAAATATAGGAGCAGTTGTACGTTCTGCTTATGCCCTGGGTGTAGATGCCATTATTGTTTCTGGTGTACGACAGCTTAATATGGCTGCGATTACCAGAAGCAGTTCAGGTGCACTTCTTGACATGCCTTTGATGATCACACCAAATATTTTGGATAACTTTAACGAGCTAGGGCAGTTAGGTTTTAGCATTTATGGTGCGTCGATGGAGGGTGAAAATGTGCAGGAAGTGACATTTGCATCCAAGAGAGTTCTTGTACTTGGAAGTGAAGGCAAAGGTCTTTCCAAAAAAGTTTCAGCCAAAATAAACACAATGGTCTCCATAGAGATGAAGCATGCTTTTGATTCACTCAATGTGAGTGCAGCAGCAGCGATTTTAATACACAGGATGGGTTATGCAGTTAAATGAAATACTTGAAGAGAACAGTGTTAAAACGATCAGTCAAAAGACCAAGATATTAGAAGAAAATCTGGAATCTCTTTTTAGCAGTAAGTTCGACAGTTTACAAAAAACCAAAGCACTTGGATTTATAGCTATTATTGAACGTGAATATCATGCAGATCTCAGCAACTTGAGAGAAGAGGCCTTAGAGTATTATAGTTCTAATAGAGCAGAGAACACATACACTACTAGACGCTTTATTGATGAAGAGAAAAAAGGAAAATCAAAACTGCTTATCATTGTGGTTTTTGGACTTCTTGTCTATGCGTCATGGTATTTTTTAACACAGTTTGACAAAAAGAACCTTAGTGGACTTATCCCTTTTATTGATGAAGAAACCATTGAAAAGTTTGTAAACACTAAAGAAGATAATTCTGATGATACCGCTGCAGAGTTGAGTATTGTAAATGTAACTGTGGAAGATACGGAAGAGATGACTGTTGAGAAACAAGAGAAAGAAGAAACAAATTCTCAAAATGTTTCTGCTTTAGTATCAAGTCTTGTAGAAGAAAGCAGTGAAACAGAAGTTGTCAATGCTTTACAAACCATATCGATCATTCCTGTGAACAAATTGTGGTTTGGATTGGTCAATGTTGACACTAAAGAGAGAAAACATTTTTCTATTGACAATGCGTATGCTTTGGATATAAGTGAAAATGGCTGGCTTGTTGCAACATCTTCTGCACCTTTTTCTGTAGTGCAGGGAGACAAGACAGAAGATTTCAGTGATGCGAAAGAACACTATTTTAAAATAGATAAAAACGGTATGATCACACTGAGTAAAAGTGAATATGTAGAGCAGGGTGGTTGGCACCAATGGTAAAAATGAAGAAAGAAATAAAGAGAGTAAACAATGTTTGATGAGATTCAATTTGACAAAATAAATAGATTACCAAAGTATCTTTTTGCGGAGATCAATGATTTAAAAATGCGTCTAAGACGTGAGGGCGAAGATATCATAGATTTTTCTATGGGAAATCCTGATGCTCCTACGCCACAGCCTATCATAGATAAACTCTGTGAGACTGCACAAAAAAATAAAACACACGGGTATAGTGCGAGCAAAGGTATCTATAAATTACGTCTTGCTATGAGTAACTGGTATAAACGTAAGTACAATGCTATCTTGGATCCAGATACTGAAATAGTAGCAACTATGGGAAGCAAAGAAGGATATGTACACTTGGTACAAGCAATATCAAACCTTGGTGATGTTGCGATCGTTCCAGATCCGACATATCCTATCCACTCCCAGGCATTTATACTTGCAGGTGCAAATGTAGAAAAGATGCAGCTTGTATTTGATGAAGATACTTTTGAAGTGGATGAAGATAAGTTTTTAGCAGATGTAGAGGATCATTTAGATAATTCTATTCCTAAAGCAAAATTTTTAGTGGTGAATTTTCCCCATAATCCAACTACTGCAACAGTCACACCACAGTTTTATGAAAGACTTGTAGCGCTTGCAAAAGAGAAACGTTTTTATATCATTTCAGATATCGCATATGCAGATATCACTTTTGATGGATACAAAACACCGTCTATCATGGAAGTGGAAGGTGCAAAAGACGTCGCGGTTGAGTCTTATACACTTTCAAAGTCATATAATATGGCTGGTTGGAGAGTAGGATTCGTTGTGGGTAACAAAAAACTTATTGGCGCGCTTCAAAGTATTAAGTCTTGGCTTGACTATGGAATGTTTACACCTATTCAGGTTGCTGCGACAGTAGCACTTGATGAACATCATAATATTCCAGATGATGAGATCATCCCACGGTATGAAAAAAGACGTGATGTGATGTTGGAGGCTTTTGAGAATGCCGGATGGAAAATGGGTAAACCCAATGCATCTATGTTCATCTGGGGAAAGATCCCTGAAGTAGCACGTGATATGGGATCACTTGAATTTTCAAAACAACTTTTGCTTAAAGCAGGAGTGGCAGTAAGCCCTGGTATTGGGTTTGGTAAATATGGTGATGAATATGTACGTATTGCATTGATCGAAAATGAAAAGCGTATCCGTCAAGCGGCGAAAAATATTAAAAAGTTCTTGAAAGACTTGGAAGCAGAGAAAAAATAGTATGGTGAAGATCGGAATCCTTGGTGTAGGTACAGTAGGGGCAAGTGTTGCCACTATCTTAGAAGAAAATGCAGATATCCTTGAAGCTAGAGCCGGAAAAAAAATAAAAGTTAAATCAGGGGTAGTGAAAAATCTTTCAAAAAAGAGAGATGTATCCATAAAACTTTCTGATAATCCTTATGATGTAGTGGATGATCCTGAGATCGATATCGTTGTAGAACTCATGGGTGGGGTGGAAGAACCTTATGCCCTGGTCAAAAAAGCACTTGAAAATGGTAAAGCTGTTGTGACTGCAAACAAGGCACTTCTTGCGTATCACCGCTATGAACTTCAAGAGATAGCCGGGGACATTCCTTTGATGTATGAAGCAAGTACGGCAGGGGGTATTCCTATTATCGGTGCTTTACGTAACGGTCTTTCGGCAAATCACATAGATTCTATTCAGGGTATTATGAATGGTACTTGTAACTATATGCTTACCAATATGATAAATAATGGCGCACAATATGATGATATACTTAAAGAGTCGCAAGAGTTAGGATATGCAGAAGCTGATCCTACTTTTGATGTGGGTGGATTTGATGCCTCGCATAAACTCCTCATCTTGGCGAGTATTGCGTATGGGATCGATGCAAAACCAGAAGATATCCTCATAGAGGGTATAGAAAATATTACACAGATAGATGTAGACTTCGCCAAAGAGTTCGGTTATGAGATAAAATCGCTTGGGATCGCTAAAAAAGTGGGTAATGGTGTAGAGTTAAGGGTACATGCAACTATGATACCTGTAGAGAGTATGATCGCTAAAGTAGACGGTGTGATGAATGCAGTCACTGTCATAGGTGACCGTGTTGGTGAGACAATGTATTATGGACCAGGTGCTGGCGGTGATGCCACAGCGTCTGCTGTCATAGCTGACATCGTAGATATCGTACGTGGAAACCAAGGGCCAATGCTAGGGTATAAAAAAGGGTTAGAGAGTGGATTAAAGCTTCTGCCTAAAGAGGATATTGTGACTCAGTACTACCTTCGATTGGAAGTAGATGATCAAAGTGGAGTACTCGCAGCTATCACCTCTACATTGGGTGAGTTTGATATCTCTATAGAAGCGATGCTTCAGAAACCTACGACAAATGATGAGATAGCCAAACTGCTCTTTACAACACATATCTGTAAAGAGAGTAGAATGAAAGATGCTATGGAAGCTTTAGGTAAACTTGATGTGGTACATGGTGAGATAGCTATGATGAGGATAGAGAAGTAAAAGGATAAGAGATGGCAAAAGAGCACTATTTTGATATAACTGCAAAGCTGGATATGATGGAGATGAAAAATGCATTGATCATGGCTGAAAAAGAAGTGGCTACACGTTTTGATTTTAAAGGTTTAACTGCAGAGTTTAATTTAAATGAAGCAGGCAAGACTTTGAGTCTTAGTTCATCAAGTGATTCTAAGATAGATGCTTTGAAAGATATACTTATCTCTAAGCTCATTAAACGTGGTATTGCAGGGAAAGCACTTGAAGAGGTGAAGACTGAGGGTATCTCTGGCGGTAATACAAAAGTGATCTACCGTATCGTTGATACGATCGATAAAGATGAAGCCAAACAGATCGTTAAAGCGATCAAAGCTATGAAAGTAAAGGTGACTCCTTCTATACAGGGGGATGAGGTACGTGTTGCCGGGAAGAAGATAGATGATCTTCAGGCTGTGATGGCTGAGGTGAAAACACTTGATTTGAAAGCGCCGTTAGTGTTTGGAAATTTTAAATAGATTTAGTGGAGGATTATTATAAGATAATCCTCTCTTTTAAGAACACTGTTATGAACAGTGTCCTCCACCACAACATCCACCTGATGTTGCTTGTTGTTGCTGTTGTGGAGCATTCATTGAGATATTGAATTCTTTTCCATTCTCAGTGAGTCCAAAACCATGTTTCCCACAAAATTTGTCATTCATATGGTTGATCATCGATTGTGCTTTGATGAGGGCATCATCATTATTTTCAAAACTTGCATTGTTTTCTAAGTCACTTCTTTTGAAGCATCCACATTCTCTATCTATATTAACTGTATACATTATGTATCCTTTTGTTGTAATTTTGGTTGATAATAACAGAGTAAGATTAATAAAAACTTTATTATGAGCTAAATAAGATAAATTTACTCTTATTTGTATAAAAACGTCTCTATATCGAATAACCTTATAAAATATGTTAGAGTATAAGGTTTTCAACCCGTCATCTTTTTCCTTACAAGCTATCTGGTAAACCATATCAATTCACTCCAGTTAAAATGTTATTGTTCTAGAGCCTCAGAAAACGTCTTCTTTATCCGGTAATTGATGACTCGTAGTGGTATACCATATGACAATTTTTGATGCTCGGCTAGAATGAGCAGGTCATTGAAAGTCACATGAACGGATCCACTTGTATCTTTCCAGATCAACATTTTTTGGCAAAATGCATCAAGGCCAAGTATGGGTGCTTCACTCATGGCTTTCCCCCCAGGACCAGGAGCACCGAATAATATAAGACGAAGAGGTGCAAGGGTCACTCCAGACTTTTTAGCCCTTTTTTTGAAGTCTACAGTTGCGAAAAATACTGTATCATCTTGAGCGTTTATCGCATCTCTAATACGTGTCTCAGTTGTATTAAAATCATATGGACTATTAAGTGTTATTAAACCTGCATCGAGCATTTTATCTGAGGAAAAGCTTACTATGTTTTCAGATGGAATATCCTTTATAGCTTTTGTAACAGCAGTTTCGTAACGCCCACGTATGGCTGGATCATCAGGTAAACCATGTCTGTTCATCAGGAAGTCAAAGCTGTTTGTGATCACGGCAGCTTTACCTGAAGCAGGATCCTCGAAAGCTAAAGTACGCAAGGGTAAGTCAACGGCGGCTACAGGGTTGATCTTTAAAATTTCAGTTTCTAGTTTTGGATCTGACCAGATCAACACATGTGAAGGTGGCATTGGCGATTCAACCTCTTTCGCAAGTCGAGCATGATCAATATCAACAATTATCTCATAAGCGTCTTGGCTTCGGATATTTGCCTCCAAAGTTTTGTAGAGCTTGTCAGGTTCAACAAAGCGACTGTTATCCACTGGTTTTGTATTACGCAATAAAATGAGTGCAAAAAATAATCCCAAAATCAACACTAATAAAACAATCGAACCTTTTTTCTTCATCATATATCCTTGCCAAGTTTTAATTTTATGGTTTTAAGTATAGCCCAAGAATAATAAAACTAATACCCAGATGATAACCTTATAAGGTATTCATGTTTATATTTTTTTGTAGTGGTTTTAACCATCAGGTCTGAGATGACTTTAATATCATGGTGTCTGGTTTAAAGGATAAGAACTGTTTAGTTAGAAAGTATGTCAATATGTCATACTTTTATGACCCTCTTATTTTTTATTCTATACTTTCTTATATTAGGAGTAACTATGAGAGAACTTCCCAAAACCTATGGTGACGAGAGTGAAAGTCTTGCTACACATTTTTTAGAACAAGAAGGTTTTGTTATCTTGGAGCGTAACTATTTTGCCAGAAAGCTTGGTGAGATAGATATCATTGCGCAAAAAGAAGATGAATTGCATTTCATTGAGGTTAAAAGTGGAAAGTCTGCCTCTTTTGACCCTATTTATAATGTCACGCCTGCAAAACTTAGAAAAGTGATAAACTCAGCGCACTACTATATGAAAACAAAACGATTAGATATGACTTTTAGTATAGATGCGTTGATCGTACGTGGGGATGAAGTGGAATTTATAGAGAATGTTACGTTATAATGACGTAACTTAATATAGGTCTACGAATGCAACTTACTTCAGAGCAACTTTTACAATTTGATAAAGATGGTTTTATTGTTCTTCGAAACTTTTTAGATGAAAAAGCATGTGATGATATTTTGGAAGTGGCAAAGAGGCATCTTGAAAAGAAAACAGAGCCTATCGAAACAGAGACAGGGTATGATGAGCGTTCAAAAGAGTATCGTACAGATGTGACAGACTATACAAGTATGTCTGATAAACATAGTATGGTTGTACGCAGGTTAAGACAAGTGTATGGGAGAGATGATCTATTTAAAACATGGATGGAAAATGAAAAGATACGTCCTGTACTCCAGCAGGTCCTAAATGACCAAGTGGTTTTAACACTTGGTCATCATAACTCACTTATGACAAAGTTGCCTCATGTAAGTACTGAAACAGGTTGGCACCAAGACAGACGGTATTGGCGTTACAGTGATGACAACCTGGTGAGTATCTGGTTGGCTTTGGATGATGAATTTAGCCAGAATGGTGTGTTGGAATTTATACCCGGAAGTCATAAAATGCATTTTTCTCACGAACAGTTTGATGAAAAAGAATATTTGTCTGAATCGTATGCAGCAAATAAAGAGATCATGGAAACGAAGGTATCTACCAATTTAAAAAAAGGAGATGTGGTCCTTTTTCATTGTTTACTTCTTCACCGGGCCAATAAAAATTCGACTGACAAAACAAAAATTTCATTTGTGTATACAGTTAAAGGTGAAAATACCAAGGCACAAGAGGGGACTCGATCTGCAGAATTTCCTGAAATCGTTTTACCTAAACTCTAATTAGGACTATTTTGGTCCTAATAGTACACACTTAGTGCACAACTTATAGATATTATAAGAAATATAAGAACTGACAATAGTTTTATAATAAAACTACGGTATAATTTTTAAATACAACAAAAAGGAATAAATATGGCAAAATATATTGACTTAACAGATGAAAACTTTGATGCGACTATCGCTGAAGGTGTAACAATGGTAGACTTTTGGGCTCCATGGTGTGGACCTTGTAGAATGATCGCTCCAGTTGTCGAAGAACTAGCAGAAGATTTCGATGGTAAGGCGACTATCTGTAAAGTAAATACTGATGAGCAACAAGAGATCGCAGTGAAATATGGTATCAGATCTATCCCAGCGATCCTTTTCTTCAAAGATGGCGAAATGGTAGACCAAATGGTTGGTGCAGCTTCTAAAGATGCATTTGCTGAAAAAATTAACGCACAACTGTAAGTAGTGTACTGAAAGAGGAGTAACCTCCTCTTTTACCATCTCCTAACTATCTAGATAGAAAAACCCTCTAAAATTTTTAACCAAATATTTACATTGTGTAATGTAGCAAATATTTGTTTAAGTATTTTATTTTAAAGGAATGACATGTTAGATTGTGCAATTATCGGTGGAGGTCCTGCAGGACTCACAGCAGGATTATATGCAACACGTGGTGGACTTAAAAATGTTACGATGTTCGAAATGGGAGTACCCGGCGGACAGATTACCAAAAGTTCTGAGATAGAAAATTATCCTGGATTTTTTGATAGTACTAAAACCGGATTAGATTTTATGGATACGTGGCAAAAGCAGTGTTTTAACTTTGGGTTAAAACATGAGATGAAAAAAGTCGAAAGTATCAACAAAACTGGTGAATATTTTACAATTACACTTGAAGGTGGAGAGCTGGTAGAAGCAATGACCGTGATTGTTGCTACAGGTGCTGTACCTAGACGTGCAAACTTTAAAGGTGAAGATGAATTTTATGGTAGAGGTGTCAGTACCTGTGCCACATGTGACGGGTTTTTTTATAAAGACAAGCCTGTGACTGTCTTAGGTGGTGGAGATACTGCACTTGAAGAGGCATTTTATCTTTCAAATATTTGTTCAGATGTTTATGTGGTACATAGAAGAGACGAATTTAGAGCAGCACCGCCTACCATAGATAGAGCGACAAGAAAAGAGAATATACATTTTCTGTTTGATTCTGTGATAGAAGAATCTGTTGGAGATGCTATGGGCTTGTCCGGAGTTGACATCAAAAATGTTAAAACAAATGAGATCACACACATGGACAATACAGGACTTTTTGTATTTGTAGGACAGGATGTGAAAAATGATGTGCTGAAAGATGAGAAGGGCGACTTTATTTGTAAAATGAGTGAAAGTGGTCAGGTGATTGTAGATCTAAGTATGAAAACATCTGTACCGGGTTTATTTGTGGCCGGTGATCTGCGCATTGAAGCACCAAAACAAGTAGTTTCAGCTGCAGGAGATGGTTCGATCGCAGCACTTCAGGTTATCTCGTACATTCAGGAATTAGCGTAATACTCTCTTCCTCTCTCATAGTTTTTATGAGAGAGATTCTCACTTTATAAATAACCCTTACATTATTAAATCTTCTGTATAATTCGATATATTAACTCCTTAGGATAAACAATGGCAACAGTAGGTATAGTAGGTAGTACAGGTAGAGTAGGTGATCTCCTTATAAGCAGTCTTTTAAATGATGAAGTATTGCCCTTAGGTGCAGTGCATGTATTTGATGAACTCATGAGGGATCTTCCTGAAAATATACTTGTAACGAACAGTATGAAAGCACTTTTGGAAAACTGTGATATAGTCATTGATTTTTCTGCTCCACAGGCAACACAGGCGCTTTGTGAAGCTGCTCTTGAAAATCCTACACCTCTCGTCATTGCAACAACAGGGTTTACAGAGCATCAACAAAACTTGATGATGGAAGCCTCTAAAGAGATGCCTCTTCTCTATGCTTCAAATATGTCAGCGGGTATTGCACTGCTCAAACTGCTTGTTGAAAAAGTATCAGCAACATTAGAAGATTTTGATATTGAGATCGTGGAACAACATCACAAACATAAAGTTGATGCTCCTTCAGGGACAGCACTGACTTTAGGTGAGTTTGCAGCCAAAGGGCGTGGACTTGATCTAGATGCCGTTCGTGTGAGTGGCAGAGATGGTCAGATAGGTGCAAGAACCAAAGATGAGATAGCTGTTATGGCACTGCGAGGTGGTGACATAGTAGGTCGTCATACCGTTGGCTTTTACAATGACGGTGAGTTTTTGGAGCTTAATCATACAGCAACTTCTAGAGAGACATTCTCAAAGGGAGCTATAAGAGCAGCAAAATGGTTAGTCAACCAAGAGAGTGGTTTTTACTCTATCAATGACTGTTTAGGAATCTAATATGTGTGCAATCGTCGGTGTATTTGGTGCAAAAAAAGCTTCAACAGTAGCGTATTATTCACTTTTTGCTATGCAGCATCGTGGACAGGAAGCTACAGGTATTTCTGTTGCAAATGGTGAAAATATCGCTGTTTATAAAAAGAAAGGAATGGTTGCAGATGTATTTTCCCAAGCAACGCTTGATAATTTAGAAGGTACATGTGCAGTCGGACATAACCGATACTCAACTGCTGGTTCTGATTCGGCAGGAGACTCACAGCCTGTGTTTGCCAAGTATAAACTCGGAGAGATCTCAGTGGTACATAATGGTAACCTTATCAACAAACAAGAGGTAAGACAAGAATTGATAGATAAGGGCGCCATCTTCCAAACAGATATGGATACCGAAAATATCATTCATCTTATCGCTAAATCACAAGAAGACTCTTTGGTAGACCGTATCAAAGATATGCTTACTAAGATAGAAGGTGCATACTGTTTGGCCATTCAAAGTCGTTCAAAAATGTTTGTTATTCGTGACCGATTTGGTATACGTCCGCTTAGTCTTGGTAAGTTCAAAGATGGGGGCTATATGGTCGCATCAGAGACCTGTGCCTTTGATCTTGTAGGTGCTAAATTTGTGCGTGATGTAAAACCTGGTGAAATGCTTACCTTTGAAGAAGGACAAGAACCACAATCAGAAATGGTGTTTGAGAATGTAGATTTCCATCCATGTGCTTTCGAATACATATACTTTGCCAGACCAGATTCTGACATAGATGGTAAAAATGTTTATGCAATGCGTTTAGAGATGGGTAAAGCTTTGGCTCGTGAGACACCTGTAGAGATAGATCTTGTACTTCCTGTACCAGACTCAGGTGTGGCAGCTGCCAAAGGCTATGCTGATGAACTTGGTGTACCTTTTGAGATGGGAATCGTACGTAATCACTATGTTGGACGTACTTTCATTGAACCAACACAAGCGATACGTGACTTAAAGGTCAAAATGAAACTCTCGCCGATAAAACATCTCATAAAAGGTAAAAGAGTAGCGATTATTGATGACTCACTTGTTCGTGGAACAACCTCTACACAAATCGTACGTATGTTACTCGATGCCGGTGCAAAAGAAGTCCATATGCGCATCGCTGCACCGGAGATAAAATATCCTTGCCGTTACGGTATAGATACGCCTACAAAAGCGGAACTGATCTCTGCAAATTACACTGTAGAAGAGATAAGAGAAAAGATAGGTGCAACATCACTTGGCTTTTTATCTATAGAAGGTTTAACTCAATCATTAGGTAATGAGAGAAATTATTCGTTGGTTTCTTTTGATGGAAAATATTTTGCTGGTGGTAATGAAGATACTACAGGTTGTGCCGGCGGCTGTTAATGTAATATCCAGAAGAAAGAGTTACTTCTTTCTTCCTTCCTTTTCTACTATTCCTGACATCCCAAATCTACGTCCTAACTCTTGCTTGACTCTATCTGGAGAGATATCTCTATATCCCAGTCCTACTAAAGTGTGGTAGAGTAGGTCAGCTGATTCATAGATGACTTGCTCATCACTCTCTTCGTTTATAGCGACACATACTTCGTCAGCTTCTTCACGGATCTTAGAAAGCATAAGTTTTTTGTCATCAAGAAGTTTTTTAGTCCATGATTTGGCATCATCTGATGCATTTTTACGTTCTAATATGGTGTGATACAAAGTATCGACTACACCATAAATGGCATCTGTGTTTACTTCTTGATCTAATATAATCTTATCTTGCGTCACAGACGTGAAGAAACAGCTTTTCCTGCCTGTATGACAGGCTACACCGTTTTGTTTGATCTTAAGTATGACAGTATCTGCGTCACAGTCAAGAAGTACATCTTTTATTTCTTGTGTATGGTTAGAACTTTCACCTTTTTTCCAGATTCGTTGTTTACTTCTGCTGAAATAGTGCGCGTAACCAGTGTCCAGTGTAAGCGTGTAAGCTTCTTCATTCATGTAGGCAAGCATAAGTACTTCATTCGTCTGATAGTCTTGTGCAATGGCAGGGATGAGGGGGGTTTTGTTCCAGTCTATGGTCATTGATATTTCTCCAAACTCGTTCCATCCCTTCTGAGATGGAATGCATATATAAATTTAATCAAACTATTAAACTTATATATACGCTACACCTCAAGAGAGGTGTAACGAGGGATCATCTTATTGTTGTCCCATTAAACGTTGTTGTTTACCTTTTGCATCTACCCAAATGTTAGGTACTGCGCCACCAGGTGTCAGGAAGATCTGTGCATCTTTATTTACTTTAAGTGCTTCGTTGAACTTACCTTGTGTTTTGATCTGTTCTAGTTCAAGAAGTTCTCTTGTCAATGAACGAGAGATGAGCTCATTCGCTTTAGCTTGTTCTTCTGCTTCGATACGGATCTTGTCCGCTTCACCTTGCGCTTCGATACGGTTTTTTTCCGCTTCACCACGTGCAACTTCAGCTGCTTTCAGTGCTTGCTGTTTCGCTTTTGCTTTTTCCTGCTCAGCTATAGTTACATCTTGTTTTGCTATCTGAACTCTTTCGATCTGGTCTTTAATTTTTGTTGGAAGGTTAATTGTTCTAAGTTCTACAGATTCAAGTGCAACAGGTGCACCTTCAAGTGCGTCTACACTCTCTTTTACTTTGACTTCAATTGCTGCAGCGATCTGGTTACGCATCTCTGGGAGTTGTTCAGCTGTGTACTGACCAACCACATCACGAACCACTTCTCTTACTTTAGAGTTGATGATCTTCTCTTCCCAGCTTGAACCCCATTTTTCGATAGTAGCCGGTGCTGACTCTGCTTTTAGTCTGTACTGAACAGCGATATCGATGTTTACTGTCAAACCTCTTTTATCCAGTACTGTAATCGCAGGGTTTCTACGTAAGCCACCTTCAAAACCTCTATAAGAATCACCCAATGCACCTGTACTGACGTTAGAGTATGTGATCAGTCTGATACGTGTGTTTACAGGGATGATCTTTTGAAGTACAGGGATGAAAAAGTGAAGTCCTGCATGAAGTGGCTCTTGTTCAAACTTACCTGTATTGATCTTGATACCTACTTCACCGGAGTTGATGATAGTAAATGGTTTAAGTACAAACATAGCAACGGCTATAACGATAATAGCAATGATAAATGGTCCACCTTTACCCATATTACTCAGAGGATTTTCAAAGTTATTTCCTCCTCCACCGTTACCACCACCTGGTGTACTTTTGTTCATTGTGGGTTTTTTCTTTTTAAAATAGTCATTCATGTCTGCTGGCATGTTATAGTTCCTTATATTATTGGTATTTTCTTTTTAAAGATGGGCAAAGCCCATCTTTAATTCATCTCACTGAAGCTTCAGTTGTCGCTTCAGATAAACTAAACAGAATGTTTAGTTTATGTATGTTAAATATTGGATGTAGTCAGGGTTTTTACCTGCAACCACATCAAAGTATGCTGTTTGTAATTTTTCTGTCATGGGTCCTCTTGAACCTGCACCGATAATACGTGCATCTACTTCACGGATAGGTGTTACTTCAGCAGCTGTTCCTGTAAAGAACGCTTCATCAGCGATGTAAACCTCTTCTCGAGTGATACGACGTCTTTCGACCTTTATACCCATATCATTCGCTAAGTCTATCACCGTTTGTTGTGTAATAGATTCAAGTGTATTGTCAGATGGTGGAGAGATAAGTACCCCATCTCGAACCATGAAAAAAGCTGCACCAGATGCTTCTGCTATATATCCATGGTCATCTCTAAGTAATGCTTCATCATATCCTGCTTCAACAGCTTCAAATTTTGCCATTTGAGAGTTAAGGTAGTTAGCTACGGCTTTGGCTTTACCCATACTAGAGGTATTAGATGTTCTTGTAACAGAAGTTATTTTTGCACGAACGCCTTTCCTAAGACCTTCTTCTCCAA
Organism: Sulfurovum sp.; assembly: GCA_016744875.1. Taxonomy (GTDB): domain Bacteria; phylum Campylobacterota; class Campylobacteria; order Campylobacterales; family Sulfurovaceae; genus Sulfurovum. The sequence goes on along the minus strand of JADGDL010000006.1, from coordinate 30,328 downwards.
GATACGCTCCCCATTCCCATGCTGAAATAGATACATTTACAGGACAATCTTTATGATAAAGTCCCATGACACCATAACCAAGATAAACCAATGGTCTAAGGTAGGCACCTTCAAAGAGTTCATTTTTTTGCAAAAGTTCGACTTGTACATTATTGAGCTCTTCAATTGTGTATGGTACATCCATGAGTGTCATCTTAGATGAGTTAAAAAGTCTTTGTGTGTGTTCTTGTAGTTTAAAGATCGCACATCTACCATCTACGGTCTTATATGCTTTAGTACCTTCTATGGCACCGTTACCATAGTGTAATGTATGTGTAAGTACGTGTACTTTAGCATCATCCCAAGGTACGTATTCACCATCCATCCAGATATATTTTGCTTTATCCATTATTATTGCTCCAAGACTTACCTTATATAGGCAGCCAAAATTAATGGATTATTCTAGCCAAATTGTTGTTAATAGATGGTTATGGAAAGTTATCAGTCAATTTCAAAGCTAATTTTCAAAGATAAAATAGATAGTTTTATCCATTTTATCTAGCAATTATTTTATATGATACCCCCAGAGTGTAGACCCCACGTAGTTCTCCATCGACTTTTTACCAGACTAAGACCTATAATGGCTATCACTATATTTGCAGCGATGATCATAAATCCAATGGTATAATCCCCAAATATTAAGGTAGATGCACCAAGTATCTGCAAGATGGCGACACCACCAAGCGCACCTGCCGCACCAATAATACCTGTCATTATTCCTATGTCCTTGGAAAATCTTTGTGGTACGAGTTGAAAAACAGCGCCATTTGCCATACCAAGGTTTGCCATAATCAAAAACATGACAATAATATCAAGCCAAAACGGTAAAGGCATAAATGCATTGATAAAGATCAGTACTAGCACAGATGTAAGAAAATAATAAAGTGATCTGATACCACCGATCCTATCTGCAATAGCTCCTCCAATGGGACGAAGTAATGCTCCTGCCATGATACAAAATGCTGCAAAGTACCCCGCTACAACATGGATGTTTTCTTCACCTAATACATTGAGACCAAATATCTCCATCTCATCAAAATACATTGCCATAAGATAGACTTTCATGTAGACGGCAAATCCTACAAATGTACCAAAACTCACAGCATAAAAGAGATTGAACCACCATGTATCCCTGTCTTTGAATAATCTTAGGTAATCAGATAATTTTTTAACTCTGGGTTTATAGACTTTTTCAGGTGCATCTTGGGCCATTAAAAGATATAGTATTAGAATAAGTACAGAGAAAATGGCTGCCACTAAAAATACAGCCTGCCATCCCCATATTTCGGCGATCTTAGGTGCAAAAAGAAAACCTAGTACCACACCCATATTTCCTATGCCCGCAATACCGAGCACAACTCCCTGTAATCGGGGCGGATACCATTGCCCAGCTTGTGGAAGGGCAACTGCAAAAGAGGCACCTGCAAAACCTAAACCAACACCTACAAGGAGTAACTCGTCATAAGAGATATGTTCACCAAATGAAGCGACATAAAACAGAGTAATGGTAACGATTGACTGTGCGATCAATGCAGTTTTCTTCGCTCCGATCCTACCTACCATGAAGCCTAGTAAAATACGTAAAAATGCACCTGAGAGTATAGGTACAGCAAGCATGGTAGCACTTTCTGAAGCTGTCATTAAAAAACCGTATGAAGCCATAGAATCAGAAATTTCTGTAGCAAGAGGACCTAACATTGTCCACACCATAAAACTAAAGTCAAAATACAAAAAAGCTGCAATTAATGTAGATGGACTTCCTTCACCTTTTAACCTATCAAAACCAATCATTTGTCACTCCTGTAACCGTAATTATTATAGGACAGTATACATCAAAACTATACGGATATTTGTCATTTGTTGATTAAATATTATACATATATTTGTATATTTAGTGTACAAATATGCGTTATACTTATGAAGTAAAATGATAAAATAAAAAGAGATGACATGCGAATTACAAGACTAATTATATTTTTTATAGCAACTATGATACTTTATTTAATTGCAATGTTGGGTCTACTTATATCTTATTCATATTCGAAAGGTTGGATACTTACTGACTTTGAATTTATCAATGCCAAACAAGCCATCGTGTTATTATCAAACGATGATAACGTTACCGTACTTGATGTAAGAACCTTACGTGAGTATGAAAATAGACATCTTAAAAATGCTATACATATACCTGTACAAACATTAAGCAGTAGTCTAGATGTTCTGAAAAATGATAAAAATAAACGTATTGTTGTTTACTGTCGATCAGGAAGTAGAAGTATCAAGGCATCACGTATTTTAGAAGACAATGGCTTTACGCCCCTTAATGTTGAAGGTGGAATAATAGAACTAATGCAAAATGATGCACCATTGGAATAAGACAATAGTTATTTTAGATCATTATTTATTTTCTATCTATAGAGACCTTCTCAAATCTTCTTATTCCTTTATATATAACTAAACAATTCAAAATTACCTATTATATATTTCTCTTAAAACCTTATATCTCATAGTGTAAAATACAATATGGATATATTATGAACAATTTATGATTAAAAAATAAACAATATTTTGTATAAAAAGTGAAATTAATGGGTTATACTTGCATTACAAATATTAATTAAGGATTTTAAATGGCAAAGAGTATTGTGAAAAAAGTATTAAGTCTTGGGCTTGGATTGAGTCTTGCTACGACTTATTCTATGGCTAAATTAGAGAAAACAGATCTGAAGATAGGGTTTATCGCACTGACGGATTGTGCACCGATCGTTGTGGCAAAAGAAAAAGGTTTTTTTAAGAAGTACGGATTGAATGTTCATGTTGCAAAAGAGGGTGGCGGATGGCCAGGGATTCAGCAAAAGGTAATTTCCGGTGAGTATGACTTTTCACACGCCCTAGCAGGTATGCCGATCGCTGCCACGATTGGAATCAACGGAGATGCCCATCTTCAAGCACTTTTGTCACTGGACTTTAATGGTAACGCGATCACTTATGGTAATAACATCATTAAGGAAATGGAAAAGTATGGATTAGATAAAACTGAAAGACCTGTTTCTGCCCAGAGTTTAAAAAAGTACATTGATGCAAAACATAAAGCAGAAGGTGATAGCTATAAACCACTTAGTTTTGGGATGGTTCACCCCGTATCTACACACAACTATGAGTTACGTTATTGGATGGCAGCTTCAGGGATCGTTCCAGATTCAGACTGTACGATCAAACCATTTCCTCCACCGACAATGCCTTCAAACTTGATCGCGGGTAACATAGAAGGGTATTGTGTGGGTGAACCATGGAACTCTAGAATCGTACTGAAGGGTAAAGGTTCTGCATTGGTAACGAACTATGACATCTGGAACAACAACCCTGAAAAAGTCCTTCAGGCAAGAGCTGATTTCATTAAGAATAATCCAGAGACCACTAAAGCGGTAATGAAGGCAATCATTGAAGCACAAATGTGGTTGGATGCTTCATGGGAAAACAGAGAAGAAGCGATTGGTTACTTAGCTAAAAAGAACTATGTAAAAGCACCTAAATCGGTCCTTAGAAAATCGATGAGTGGAACGTTCCTTTATAATAAAGGTGTAGACAGTTCTAACCCGATGTTTAACACATTTGCAAATTACTATGCATCATACCCATTCTATTCACATGGTATGTGGTTCATCACTCAAATGTACAGATGGGGTCAGATCGATAAACCTGTGGATATGAAAAAAGTGATCGAATCTGTATATAGACCAGACCTGTTTGCCGAAGTGGCAAAAGAAGTGGGTTATACACTTCCTCCATCAGCATGGAAAAAAGATGGTGTAGATGAATACAACAAATTCATTGATGGTAAAGTATGGGATCCAAACAAAGCGGTTGATTATATCTTTGATGTAGAGGTAGTGAACTCAAAAGTAAGTAAAGAAGAATTACTCCAAGCAAATGACTGGAAGGTAGAAACAAAACAACCAGCATATGTATGTCCTTACGGACCTGCTGGATGTGCAGATCCTAAGTTTGTTACTAAAAAATAAATCTAAATACAAAGCATTATGCTTTGTGTTTACAAGTGCCTGAAGCCAGTCCTCCTTTGCAAATATGCGTCTCATATTTTTTTGACTTCAGGCACTTGTAAACACAAAAATGTCAACTCTTAAGCATCTTTATATACATAGTTATGACCTATTTGGGAGGCCACAACTATGTCAAGAATGATAGGATTTTTAAGAGTTCGCATTGAAGGAGAAAAAATGAACAAAGAACTTATCAAAAAAATTGTATTACCACTGTTGGTGTTTGTCGCCATACTGGGTGTATGGACTGGTATCGCAAATGTAGTAGAAGATTTTCCAACGCCAGGTACTACGTACATCGCAGCTTTTGGTGGTATAGATGCTGAAGGTGATGAGGTAGAAGGTGTGTTATCCGATCCTTTCTATGTGGAGAACCAAGATGACAAAGGTGTATTTTGGCAGATCATAGAGTCTCTTAAACGTGTGTTTGGTGGATTTACTTTAGCACTCATTGTTGGTATCCCATTAGGTTTATTGGTGGGTATGAGTAAAAATGCACAGTATGCTTTTGATCCTTTCATACAGATATTTAAACCGGTTTCACCATTGGCATGGTTACCATTATTATTGTTTATCTTTCAAGACATTAACATGACGGCGATCTCAACAATCTTTATTACTTCTATTTGGCCGATCATCATCAACACAGCTTTAGGTGTACGCTCTGTCAGTGAAGATTATATGAACGTAGCAAAAGTGTTAAGATTCACAGCCCTTGAAAAAGTTGTACAGATCATCTTACCTGTGGCAGTACCGTATATCTTTACAGGGATGAGACTTTCACTGGGAATAGCATGGTTGGTTATCGTTGCTGCTGAGATGTTAACAGGTGGTATCGGTATAGGCTTTTGGATCTGGGATGAATATAACAACCTTGCATATCAAAATATTATCATAGGTATTATCCTTGTTGGTTTGGTTGGATATATGTTAGATGCGATCATGGGTAAAGTAGCAGACTTCTTTGATTATACAAAAAAAGGTAGAGCGTAATGAGTGAATTTTTAAGTTTGAAAAATATTGAAAAAAGATTTCCCATTCCTGGGAAAGATGATTATATAGCGGTGACTGATGTCAATCTTGAGATCAAGAAAAATGAGATCATTTCGATCATTGGGCACAGTGGATGTGGTAAGTCAACTTTACTGAATATGATCTCCGGTCTTGACAGACAAAGTGAAGGGAATATCACGCTTAAAGATAACGAGGTAAAAGGACCAGGACCTGACAGAGCAGTGGTGTTCCAAAACCACTCTTTACTCCCTTGGTTGAGTGTGTATGAAAATATTGAGATGGCAGTGAAGAAAGTAATGCCGGAACTGGATGCATTGCAACTTCGTGAACGTGTAGAAAAATTTATCTCTATGGTAAATCTTGATCCTGCTAAAGATAAATTACCAGGTGAAATATCTGGTGGTATGAAACAGCGTGTGGGGATTGCAAGAGCACTTTCCATACAGCCTGATGTATTACTGATGGATGAACCTTTTGGGGCACTTGATTCTTTAACAAGAGCGAATCTTCAAGAACATTTGATGAGAATTCAGCAAAATGTGAAAAACACGGTGATCATCATTACGCATGATATCGATGAAGCGGTACTTCTTAGTGATAGAGTCATCATGATGACCAATGGTCCTGAGGCAACAATAGGTGAGATACTGGATGTAAATTTAGAGCGCCCAAGAAATAGGGTAGAGCTTCAGCATGATGAAGAATATATCAGATGTAGAGAAGCAATATTGAGTTTTCTTTATGAGAAGTTTGCAAAAGAAGATGAATAGTTATTAATAAAAAATACTAAAATCAAAGAAAAGATGCTACAAGTTTTAGAGTCAATAAATAGTTGGATAGAAAACTTTATGGAGACTTTTTTTGATTTATGCTTATAATTAACTGAGATATATAAATTATATTTCCTCTCTATTACATAAGGTCTAGCTAAACTAAATACTACACTCGGCTATATGGCTTGCTAAAGATTAACTATTCTGCTATACTGCACATATTGAAAGATGATTTAGAGTATCATCTTTGGCTAGACTTTTATTAATAACCTTTGTTTGCAGTATTATCCTCCCTAAGAACACTCCACTTTATATTTTCAGCACTTCAGTAATGACGTGTATAAACAACCAAAGGAATTGCAATGGCAAATCAAGTAAACGGATCAGTAAAATGGTTCAACGATGAAAAAGGTTTCGGTTTTATCGAACAAGAAAATGGCGGGAAAGATGTATTTGTACACTACCGTAATATCAACAGTAATGGTCATGGTCGTGTTTCTCTTAATGAGGGACAAAAAGTAACTTTTGAAATTACAGAAGGCGATAAAGGCTTACAAGCTGAAAACGTTACGAGTCTTTAAGACCCCTCTAAGGGTAGTAAATAGTGGCCTTGTTTAAACAGTTTTCATGAAGAGACAGACTAGTTTCTTCTAGAGCTGTTTTAGAAGTACAAAATGAGGTAAAAATCCTCTTTAGTAGCTTTCCTATCTTATAAACTCACTCAATATATTTATTGTCACGTAATATATCAGTCTGATAATTCGTAGACACATTACCCCAAAAGTTGTTGATTCAAATTCAACTTCTACAACCAATTACATTCAAATAAAGGAGAAAATATGTCAATAAATAATATACCTGAAAATACTAGACTAAAAGTATTAATTAGACTTTTAAAAGATGATGAACAATTTAATATAGCCTGTTCTAAATCAGGACTATCAATCAATATTGCTCAACAATTTTTAGATAAAAATGACCTCATAAAACAACAACACTTAAACAAATAATTTTACTATAATTAAATAATTTATCAAACTAAATCTATCAGTAAGTAACTATCAAATTAAATAGTTAGTGCTTAGTACAAAAATAGCTACCATCTTTGGCAGACTCTACCAAGATATTAAACTAACAATTCAATATTCTATTTAAAGAAAATTACTTTATAAGGTTTTGAAAAAAGATTTTTAGATATTTTCTAAAGACCAAAATAAAGTATAAAAATAACTATATCAAAAAGCATAATCAAATATTTTGTATTTATGGCATTACCTTCCCAAAAACTTTTCTAAGTTCTTTGGTTGTTTGGTGTACCGGATTTGTGCGAATCATTTTTTCTGATTGACCTATCATAAAATATATAGCATCAATGGTATGGTCTGTTACATACTCTTCTATATTCACACCATCCTGAGGGATATACTTTTTTACACCTAATTTTTTTGCCATTCCCATAAAGTTTGTCATTTTGGCAAAAGTTTTCATCATCGGATCAGCGATTTTTTTTACAGCATCGTAGTATTTGTATACTTTATTTGTTTTCATCTCTTTTATAACAATAGGTGTGATGAGCTCTTTAAGCTCTTCTTTTGTGTGCCGTTTAAAATAATCTGTAGCAGGACTCCCATCCATCATTAAAATATCTGCAGCCTCATTAAAAGACATATCATCAATTGAAGTTACAAATATACCCGCAGTTTGTGGAGCTGCCCTGGCAGCAGCACGATTCATAGAAAGAATAAATTCATCAATCATATCACCGCCACCTCCTGCACGCATCATCGTCTCCATTTGAGAAAATGGTGGGGGAAGAGGTATTCGAACAGCTGCATTATCCATAAACCCGCCTTTTTTCCCTAGAGTGTCAACCGCTTTGTTCACACCTATTTTTAAAGCTTGTTTAAATGCTTTGGTGATAAGATCCGTACTTAATACTCCCATCGACATAGTTTCCACAACTTCTTTTGCACTCATATCAGAAGGATTTCGAAATTTTTTAAAATCTTTTACAGAAGATTTAACTTTATCTTTTACATCATCAAAACTAAGAGCTTGAAGTGCAACACTACTGGAGAGTATGGCAGTTACTAAAATCATTTTCTTCATTTTCTTCCCTTATATTCCATATTTTAACGATTTTTTAGTATATTCTGTTGAAAAAAATAATAAGTCACAACTGTAACTACAATCACGAATACTACCACATGTGTTAGATATAGTTTTCTCAATATTTTATAAGGTTTTTAAAAAAACAATTTCATTCTATAGTTACACCTAACACGTTTACCTTTTTAAAGCTCTCCATAACCTAAAGTACCTGTATTCTCAGCATCATTGGTAAACCCAATAAGTTTAATGTCGAGACTTTAGCGTATAATGGCACGAAAATATATCTTATTCCGAAAAATTAGCTATACATTTAGACTCGTTTTTATCCTGGAATATTGGTTATATTATTTCTAAGATAATCACCTCTTCAAAGAAACTTTAGAAAGGATTTATTTACCTATGCTAGAGATAATCATTGTTACTATACTCATATCTACACTGTTAAATTTATTTTTAAGGCAATTTAAAATACCTACTATCATAGGATATATTACCACAGGAACAATTATTGCGTATGGATTTGATTTACATGATGCTATACATAATGAAGAATTGAAGGAGATAGCAGAGTTCGGTGTAGTCTTTTTGATGTTTACCATAGGTTTAGAATTTTCAGTAAAAAATCTTTTAAAAATGAAAAAAGAGGTATTTTTATATGGTGGTCTGCAAGTTATTATAAGTGCCGGCATTTTTACTTTTTTTGCGCATTATTTTTTTAATACTGAAATAAAGTCATCTATTATTATTGGAGCAGCACTTGCACTTTCATCGACAGCCATTGTACTAAAACTCTTAAATGAAAATAGAGATATTTATAAACTATATGGTCGTAAAGTCTTGGGAATATTATTATTTCAGGATATAGCTGTTATACCTATCTTACTTATGATTACTCTTTTTTCTATCGAAAATGAGTCGGTTTCTTCTTTGCTTTTTATGACACTTATCAAAGCTATTGCCTTGATCCTCGGTTTATTTATGGCAGGAAAATATCTTCTTGAACCTTTTTACCATGCAGTCAGTAAAACCAAATCAAACGAAATATTTATAAGTTCTATCTTAATGATTGTGATAGGCTCATCATTTTTAGCACATCAAATGGGGTTTTCATATTCTCTAGGTGCGTTTATTGCAGGAATGATGATATCTGAAACCCAATATAAACACCAAGTTGAAGCAGACTTGATACCTTTTAGAGACTTGTTGCTCGGAGTGTTTTTTATAACAGTCGGGATGCAACTTGACTTTAAAATTATATATGAAAATATCTTTGCTATCTCTCTTCTTCTACCTGTATTAATAGTCATAAAAATAGCTATCATTTTTTCTATACTGAGATTTGTAATAAACAAAAGAAATGCGCTTAAAAGTGCCCTTGCACTGTTTCAGCTTGGAGAATTTGGATTGGTCATTTTTGAACTCTCACTTGCTCAAGGTTTACTAGAACCTGCGTTGGGCCAAATTTTAATTGTCACCATAGTCATATCCATGATAATGACACCATTTGTTTTAAGAAACATCTCTCAAATTGCAGATATTCTGCATAAGAAAGAAGATGATGGAAATGAAGAGACAACAATATATACAGAGAGTTTATCTGGGCATATTGTTCTTATAGGCTTTGGGAGACTTGGAAAGCATATTTCCAAACTCATTCAAAAAGAAGGGCTTATATTTATAGCTATTGAGGATGATATAAAAACAGTAAAAGATGCACAAAAACAAGGTTTACCTATAATATTTGGAAATGCCTCACAAAAACATATTTTGGAATCTGTTAATATAAAAGATGCTTCAGCAGTTATTATCTCACTGGGGAACAGTAAAAAGTTAAGTCATGTTTGTGAATCTGTAAATGACATGACATATAATGCTAAAACTATAGTCAAAGTAAACAACCTAGAAGACAAAGATCAACTTTCTGATTTAAACTTAACACATATTATTGTTGAAACGGAGAAAACAGCAGCAGCTATGTTTAAAGAAGCTAAAAAAATATAAATACTTAAAAAAATAAAAGTTTTTTAAGATAAAAAATTGGGGCATTTTTATCTATATCAATAAGCCTATTAAATGTAGGTTATATGAGCTATTAATACAATAAGTATTGCTATTAACAAACCGTTATCTATGTTCTATTAGTATTCCGATGTAATAAAACACTAAGGAAATAACAATGATTAAAAAAATACTTTTGGGCTTACTTGCCATGCTTATGGTTGGAGGAGGAGTTTTCTTCTTTATGAATAGTGAAGATAAGTATGACCCAAGTAAATTCATGGCCAAAGTAAGTGACGGACTAAATACGGGTTCAACTATCAGTTTTACTTTACCTGATCAGTTTGATAAAGTACATACTTTAAAGGATAGTACAAAAAAACTCATCTTAGTTTTTAAAAAAGATGCAGGGCATGCAGTCAATGAATTTTTACAAAAACAAGAAGATGGTTATTTGGAAAAAAGAAATGCTTTATTTATAGCGGATATTAGTCCTATGCCAGTTATTATACGTAATGCCTTTGCGCTTCCTGACCTAAAAAGTAGTTCATACACGATGTTGTTACTTTACGATGAGATAATAGTGAAGCAATTTAAAGATGAAGCTAATGCAGAAAAAATTGCCATAGTTACTTTAGAAAATTCTGTTGTAAAATCAACACAATTTATATCTACAGAAGAAGAGCTGAAAGCCGCACTTCAATAATAAACAGTGCGCTAATAAATATACAATACAAATTTTGATAGGAGATATCATGGAACCAAACTTAAAAGATATTGATGACTACACTAAACCGCTATCTGATAAGAAGCTAAAAACAATAACTATCGTATTCTTAAGTGTTATAGTTATCTATGCAACTTTTTCTTATATAATAAAAGCACTTGGGTAATTTTATAAAAATTATTATTTGAAGTCATCTAGGGCAGTATCCCCTAGATGTATATATCCAAAATTTAACCTCTTACAAAAGGAACATTTTTCATTACCTCTAATTTTTTAATCCCTTGAAAAATAAAAACCTTATAATCTAACATATTTTATAAGATTTTCGCCTATGTTAGCTTTAGTGTGTTTTATTGGATTTTAGGGTTTTGTCTGGTTCTGGTATACATGGTAAAAACTCGTTCTAAGTATAGACCTAAAAATCATTTAGATCTATACTTGATTTTGCATAATTAGATACGTTGCTTTCAAAAAAGTTACTTTTTACTTCATTCATTTCAAGATGTTTTGTGACCAGTTGTTGCAGATAGGTTGTATTAGAGGATTCAAAGATAGGTGTAAGCCCTATTTTATTGAGTCTGTCGTTTGCATAGTTGTAAACTGTCTGCTCCATCAACTCTGGGGTCACTCCCATGATAGGGAACTGAGCCAGTAGATATTTTCCATACTCTAATTCTATTTTAACAGCATCTTCTATCATGGTGTAGGCAGCATCTATAGTGCTCGTCTGGATCTTATTTTCTTTTTGAATGGTTTTAAAGATATTGGCAAAAAGAGGAAGGTGGGTGTTGAGCTCATCTCGGGCGATGAACTTTATCATATCTCTGGCCCCTGGTACTTTGTCTCCAAGTAGATAGATGTAGCTAAAGCCTAAAAGAAAGTAGATACCTTCCAAATTGACAGATGCCATGGCAGAGAGTAACATTTTATCTACAGAGCCACCATCAATGTATTTTGCAAATTGTTCTGCAACTTGCTGGTTTTTACGGTTGAGTGCATCATCATATTTGTAGAGGTTAAAGACTTCATCGGAGTTACCGCAGGCATCGAGTAAAACGGCATAACTTTTGGAATGATTCACTTCTTGCATGATCTGTAAGGAAAGCACAGATTTAACCAGACGGTTGTTTGCCAAACGTCTAAAGTCACTGAGGTATTCTTCTTGAGCGGAGTCATTGAAGCTTAATTGTGCGAAGGTCATTTTATAGATGGATTGTTCATTGTCTGTCAGTTTTTCAAAGTTTTTCTTCTCAGAACTGGTATTGACTTCAGAAGGGAACCAGGTATTGGCATTCATCAGATCATAGATATTACTGTCCCATCTGTATTTTGAACGGTTAAAGTCCACAAACCCTGAGGGGGAACCACCAAATATCTTTTCATCAAGTATCTCTTCTCCGTCAGGGTTATAGTAGTGTTTTACATCCATAATTTTCTCCTACACTTAGTATAAGATTTTATCTTTATTTTTAAAAAAAATACTTGATACTTGTCAATAGAAAGTCATATAAATGTTAAAGTACAATGGTTAAAAACTAACCACCATATCGTACTTTGAGTGTATAAAATTTGTTATACTTGACCCAACTAAAGGTCAAGGAGTCCGAATGAAAGAATTTATCAAAATATATGATGAAAATCAGGAAGATATTGAAAAATTTATTATTACAACTTTGAAAAATAATGGTTCGGTTTTAGCAGAAACATCCAATAATTATAAAAAAGTTTTTCAGACTTTTCCTTCAATGGAATTAGTCTATATAACTGATAAAGATTTTACACAATCTGATGCCAATATTTTTAGAAATAAAACAGAACTTTCTGCAAAAGGTACAAATCGATCTTATATGAGTACAAAAGTATTGCAAAAAGATGCTGAGTTTTCTATAAGTACTCCATACATCAATTCTGCCACAGGACATGCTTGTATTACTGTAATGAAAAAAGAAGAAGAGAAATTTGTTTTTCTTGATTTTCGACTTTCTATGTTACTTGGAAGGCTTGGTTTGGTAGAACTGAATTATAATTTTAATGAATTTACAAAATTATTTTATAAGGCAGTAGGTTTTTCCTTAATGGCATTTGCTTTTTTTGCTGTTATTTATGCGATTTCTGGATATTTTTCGAGTATTTTTCTTAGTGGGGATTTCTCTCTAGATGCTTTATTTAAACCTATCGTTGCGCTTACTTTGGGACTGGCTATTTTTGACCTTGCCAAAACGATTTTGGAGAGAGAAGTGTTTTTTAAAAACTATGGTAAAGCAAATGAAGATGCTAATGTATTGACAAAATTCTCTATTGCCATTATTATCGCACTTTCTATTGAAGCCTTGATGGTAGTATTTAAGATCGCCTTACATGATTACTCAGAAATGATATATGCGCTCTACCTTATCATTGGTATTGCACTCATCATTGTTTCTCTGGGAGTTTATAGTTTCTTATCAAAATTTGAGAAAAAGACCAATACCTAAAGAATGACATATTGATAGGTTTTCTTTAAAAGCAGGAGGTCGTTCTATATAGGCAGATAATAGGTAATAGATATGATTGAGATCATTGTAAATAGCCAAACTGTAGGGATAAGTCTATAGCGTAATTTGACAGATCTTAGACCCATAAAATAATCAATGACAAGTTGACCCTTTAAAAAAGTACTGACAAGTAAAACAAAAACAAGAATTGTATTGATATAGTTTAAATACCCTAACACAAAAGCAAAGACAGTAAGGAGTACTAAAGTGAACCAGACTAGAAACAGTGTGTTTTTAAGATTCGGCATTTAGTGCCTCACTGTACTGAATTTTACATAAATCATTTAGTGATTTATTGCACTGCATTTTAACGCTTGTAATTCTTGTCATTTTGTGCCTTTATCTTATGATATAAATAAGTGGAAACAGTACGATCCACAATAGATCAACCAAGTGCCAATAAGATGCACCTGTTTCCATACCAATATGGTCATCTTTTGTATAACCATGTCTTTTTGTTTTTTGATAAATATTCCCTAAAATAATAAGACCTAACAACACATGCATAAAATGGAACATGGTTAAAAGAAGATAGAACATATAAAATGTATTGGTACTCAGTGTAATACCTTCTGCGAAGATATCTGAAAACTCGACTAGTTTGATGATTATAAATGTACCACCTAAGAGCATAGCAGCTAAAAGCCATTTGGATGCAGTCTGGTTCGCTTCTATATGAGTCTCTTGTTGCATGTTTTTAATACTCTGAACAGCTTTTACAATAAAGTAACTGCTGGTAATTAAAATAAGCGTATTGATGAAACCGGCAGTTTGATTGAGTAAGAGTTGTGACTCATTAAAGAGTGCTACATCTGCTCTTCTTGAAAACGCATACCCACTAAATAAAAGTCCAAATGTAAGTAACTCAACATAGATAATGATCCAAATAGCAAAATCACCAGGAGGATAGGGCTCTTTGATGGATATATTTTTAGGCATCTTGGTTTTTTGTAAAATATAGACCAACAAGTTTTTCTAAAACTTCCAATACTTCATCTTCATCACTTAATGACTGAACGATGGTATGTATACAGGCTTGGTAAGGATCAAAACCTTTTACCATGAGTTTTGCTGAGTAAACAAGGAGTCTTGTAGAAACAGCTTCTTGAATGTCTGTATCACTCAGATTACGTATGTCCCCAGCGATAGAGACAAGCTTTTGTGCAGTAGCATCATCTATACCACTCTCTTCAATGATAATACTTTTTTCCGTGTCAGGTTGCGGATAATTGAACTCTAAAGAGATGAAACGCTGTTTGGTACTGGGTTTCATACCTTTTAAAACATTTTGATATCCCGGATTATACGAGACTACTAGCATAAAGTCAGGATGGGCTTCTATCAGCTCTCCGGTTCTATCTATGGGTAATACCCGACGGTAATCTGCCAAAGAGTGCAACACCACGGTCGTATCTTTTCTGGCTTCAATAATTTCATCAAGGTAACAGATCCCGCCCTCTCTTACTGCTTTGGTTAAAGGCCCGTCCTGCCAGTAGGTTCCGTTTTCATCGATGAGGTGACGACCTAGCAAATCGGCCGCTGAAAGGTCATCATGACAGACCACCGTGTAGACATCTCTCTTTAACTTTTCTCCCATGTACTCTATAAATCGTGTTTTACCACAGCCTGTAGGACCTTTGATAAGTACAGGGAGGTTCATCCCTGCGGATGCTTTAAATAACTCGACTTCATTGCCCTGAGGTAAATAATATATATTTGACATTTGTTTCCTTTATTATTTCGTTAAATTGATATAGACTTCGGGTATGACTTTTGGTAGTTTTTGACCATCTCTTACCACTGCAAAACCATTTCTGCCAAAGAGGTAAGAAAGATACTCTTTAGAATCCAGGTCAACGGTGATACAAAAAGGCGTAATGCCCTTTTTTTTCACTTCTTCTATGGCTTTTTTCGTGTCTTCAATACCATATCGTCCATCATATCTGTCCTCATCATTTGGTTTCCCGTCACTGATGATGAGCAGGAGCTTGTTGGCAGATTGTTGTTTGTCCAGAATTTTGGCAGACTCCCGTACGGCAGCACCAAGCCTTGTATAGTACTGAGGCTGCATAGTGTCTATACGACCTCGAATAAGGTCAGAATATTTGTCATTAAAATTCTTAATGATATTAAAATAGACCTTTTTATTTTGCAAAGATGAAAAAGAATAAATGGCAAATTTATCCTGCAGTTTTTCTAAGGCTTCGGAGAAGACTATAAGTCCATCTTTTATCACATCGATAATACGTACATCCTGGGTAATACCTCCTTCAGTGGAGAGCGAAACATCTGCCAAAATAAGTGTTGCCATGTCTCTTGTTTTTTTCTCATATGTGGTATAGAAGTTTTGATGGTGCATGGACTTGTTGAAGTGTCCTTTATAGTCTATCCAAGTGTCCATGTTGATTTCATCACCGTAGGGGAGCTTGTCATTTTTGATCCTGTCTAGTTCAAGCAGGTCTAACTCTCCCTGGATCTTTTTGACGGTCTTCTTTAACCTTTTGGGTAACTCTATAGGTGTAACGTTGAGTGTGACCTGCGGTTTAATACGGACATAGTTGATGAGGTAGTCACTCTTTCTATAATCCCACTCATCAATGAGATGCCCTTTCCCAAGAGGGTAGATCTCAGTCATGTCCGGTTGAAGATCTAGATCCATTTTAATCCTAGAAGAGAGGTTGGCCTGTTTTTTCCCTATGGTGATCTCATCAAGGTCTTCAGCATGGTACAAGGCATCTTCATCAAAACTGTCATCTTCCATCCTGTCTATATTAACTTGTTCAAAGATACTCATAAGAGATTCAGGTAAAAAAGCCAAAAACCCATCGGTTTCTTTGTCATCATCCATCTGATTACTCTGTTTTTTCATCTCAAGCGTATCCGTTTTATCTTTATCTTGCTCTCGCTGGATATCTTCTGCCTCATCAGAATTACTGGTTTTATTGTTAGATAGTATGGGAGGATAGATCCATAAAGGATTTGGGTGATCATTGATTAAATCTTCATTGTTCTTTTCTTCTAAAGAGTTAATAAATGACAATTGTTCAAACTGTTCACTTAAATACTGCGTAGCACTTTTATAGAACTCTTCAAATCCATTGTATTTAGAGGTTAGATCTGTTACAGCTTGGCTATTTTGTTCTTTAAGATTATGACTGTTTATATCAACTTTAGTGACCATGGCTACAAGCCAATAGTAAAGCATTTCGTTTTGTTCTTTTGTTGGAAAGTATGCAAATGATGCGGGTAGGTAGATAGACTTTTCATCTTGCCATGTTAGGTAAAACTCTTTACCTAAAAATGATACTTTTTGAAGTAGCGTTCGGGAAGTATCGACAAATCGTTTGTCAGTTACATGTAGCTCTTTACCTTGTTCACCACCTAAAAGATGGTGAAAAATGGTGAGTGATTTTGAAATATCAGTAAAGTAAACACGCTCATTTTCATGAAACTTGTTTACTTTTTTGTTGAGATACTTATCCCAGGCTTTACCAATACTCTCTTCAAACTCAAGCCAATAATGAAGCATTTTAACCCTAAGCTACTTGCTCTTCTTTAAAAAAGAAAGAAGCAAAATAAGTGATGAGTCCTACAAAGACCAGAAGTCCAAATGCAGCACGTACAGTGTAAATACCAGCGATAGATGCTTGTGACTCCATAAATCCTAGTAGCTCAGTTCCAACTCTCTGGTCAAATATCTGCGTGATACCTGCTGCTGTTAGAGAAAGTGTAAGTCCTAACATACCGATGTTCATCATCCAAAAAGATTTAAGCTCTACGCCTTGTGCTTTTTTTGAGTTTCCATGTGGACGGCCTCTTAAGATAGGCATTGCATACGAGACGATCGTGAAAATGACCATAATATATGCACCATAAAATGACAAGTGACCATGTGCCGCTGTGAGCTGTGTACCATGGGTAAACATGTTTACAGGAGCCAGTGTGTGCATGAAGCCCCAAACACCAGCACCTAGGAATGCCATAACTGCTGTTCCCTTAGCCCAAGTAAGTGCCATCTCATTGTCATGTTGGATCTTTCTCTCTTTTGCCATGGAGAAGGCAAAGAGGATCATTAGGAAGAATGGTAAAGGTTCAACTGCAGAAGCGATAGATCCTATCCATAACCAGTACTCAGGTGCACCAATGTAGAAGAAGTGGTGTCCTGTACCTAAAATACCAGATACCATCGTCATTGCAATGATAAGGTATAGCCATTTGTCGATATGTTCTCTATCTACACCGGTTACTTTGATCAGTACAAAGGCCAAGATAGCACCCAAGATAAGCTCCCAAGTTGCTTCAACCCATAGGTGAACAGTGAACCACCACAAAAACTTATCTAAGACAAGGTTTTCAGGCACGTAAAAAGCGAGAAGGAAAAAGACAGCCATAAACCACAATCCTGTAAGCAACACGAGAGTAACAACTGTTTTTCTTCCCAATATCACAGTCATAGTGACGTTGACAATATAAGAGACCACAACTAACACAATACCAAGTTTTGTAGGTAAGGGTTGCTCTAGAAACTCCCGTCCCATGGTTGGTAAAAGGTTGTTAAAGGTAAGTTCTGTGAGTTCTGCATAGGGAACAAAAAGATAACCCAATATAGTTGCTACACCTGCTGCTGCAAACACCCAAAAGGTGATAATGGCTAATTTGGGACTCCAAAGTTCGCTCTCTGATTCTTCAGGTATGAGGTAGTAAGACGCACCCATAAATCCAAATAAGATAAGTACTATGAGTAAGTTTGTGTGTACCATTCTAAGTACGTTAAATGGAATGAGTGGAAATAAAAAATCTCCAAACAAATACTGTATGGCCATAAGCAGACCAAATAAAATCTCTCCTGCAAGGAGGATCAATGCAAAAATAAAATATGGTTTTGCGACCATTTGTGATGTGTATTTCATACTATCTCCTATCCTTCAATGGTTGGTGGCCACTCATTAGTGTCAACTTTAGATGTCCAAATTAAGAAATCTGACATTGCATTCACTTCTTTTTCAGTTAAATTAAACTGCGGCATTTTTCTTCTGTCGGGAATAGCCAATGGTTGTGAAGCCATCCAACCTAACATATATGCTTTAAAGGTTGTTTCATCAGAAGCACCTCTACGTTGAAATACATTCCCTAGTTCAGGTGCAAAATATGCTCCTTCTCCTAAAATAGTGTGGCAACCTACACAGTTGTTTTTTTCCCATAATGCTTTACCGTGGACAACAGATTCAGTCATTGTAGCTTGATTCGATCGTTCTGGTATCTGTTTAATAGTATCAAAAGTGAGACCTGCAAATACCAATATTGCGAACATACCGCCGCCATAATAAATATTCTTGGCCATACTTTTCGTTATACGTTCAGTCATAAGATTATCCTTTTTTAAATTCTACGCCTAAGTAGTATTAAAATGGTATCAGGATAATATTTAATTCTACCTTAGGGTAGTAATTAAATATATCTTAATCTAAAATGCGATACAACTATGTATTAGAATGCTAAAAGGAACACTATGCATTTAAGTAATACTTCAAAATATACTATACGAATTTTGGCAAATATGGTCAATCACAAAGATACGACACTAATTAGTGCAAAAGAACTATCGGATAATTTGAAAATACCCTATAAGTTTTTAACAAAAATTATGACTGAACTTGTTAGGGTTGGTTTTATAGAATCTATAAGAGGTCGTGAGGGTGGATATAAATTTCTAAGACCCGCATCAGAGATCACCGTGGGAGATATTTTAGAGTTGTTTAATGACTCCATCAAAGATGAAGAATGTATTCTTGGTATAGATTCTTGTAATGCAAAACAAAAATGTGCCTTACATGATAAATGGATAAAATCTAAAATACAATTGCAAAAGATGTTTAAAGAATCAACGATTGAAAGTATTGCTGCAGAAGGGAATAAAATATAATGGGAAAAGTATATTTGACAGGAGCCGGTCCAGGAGATATGGAATTACTGACATTGAAAGCGCTCCGTGTAGTGCAAGAAGCAGATGTTATTATCTACGACAGACTTGTAAATCCTAATATTCTTAAAGAAGCTAAATCCTCGTGTGAGTGTATCTATGTAGGTAAAGAAGATAAACATCATATTTTACCCCAAGATCAGATCAATGCACTTCTCTATGAAAAAGCCCAACTCCATGATGTCGTTGTACGATTAAAAGGTGGAGACTCAGTAGTGTTCGGGCGTGGTGGAGAAGAAGCACTGTTTTTGGCTGCCAGAGGCGTAGAGTTTGCGTTTATTCCTGGGATAACATCAGCTATCGCTGTGCCGGAGATGGCAAATATACCTATAACCCATAGAGGAAAGTCTGTCTCTTTTCGTGTGGTTACTGGTTATGAAGCACCACAGAAAGGGTATGCACAACTTGACTGGAACTCTTTTAGACAAGATGAGACCATTATATTTTTAATGGGTTTGCATCAGTTAAAAAAGATCTCTACCGAACTTATGGCGATTGGAAAACCTGCATCTTATCCGGTTGCTGTAATCAGCAGAGGTACTTTAGACGATGAAAAGGTTGTGATCTCTACACTCGAAAACATTTATGAAGAAGCAAAAGATCTGCCTACTCCTGCACTTATCGTCGTAGGTGAAGTTGTGAAGGTGAGAGAAGCATTGATGAGAGTACATTAATGTCCTATTTTCCTATGTTTATGGATATGGAGGAGCTGAAAGTATTGGTCATCGGTGCTGGTCCTATCGCTACAGAAAAACTTGAAAAATTGATCGATTTTACAACAGAGATCACAGTGATAGCGCTTAAGGTGGAAGAATCAGCCCTGAGTTTGATAGAAGAACATCAGCTCACTTTAGAGCAAAGAGCTTATCAAAAAGGGGATATAGAAGGCTTTGACATTGTTATCGTAGCCACAAATACGGTTACATTGCACAAAGTGGTCTATGCAGAATCAAGAGGCAGTAGGATCCTTGTGAATTCTGTGGACAATACAGCATATTGTGATTTTATCTTCCCTTCGTATGTAAAAAAAGAGGATCTTACCATAGCCTTTTCCACAGGGGGTGCATCACCGGCTTTTGCAAAGCATATACGCCAGCACTTTGAAAAGATCATCCCAGAGAATGTGGGTGCATTTTTAAGTAAAATGAGATCTTTGCGTGTGAGTATGCCAAAAGGAAAAGAGCGTATGCAATATTTTGATTCATTGGTAGGGGAGTACTTTAGAAAATATTTTAAGTGATTTTTTATTGAGGTATCATAATTTTTTATCTATGTTAGGTTCCTATGGTATAATTTAATTGATTTAAATCAAGGGATCATATTTATGTTTACACTTAAAGACTTGCCACTTTTTTCTGCACTCAATGACATACAACTAGCGAAATTACAGGCAGATGTACATATTCATCAGTATGATAAAGACAGTATCGTCTTTTATGAAGGTGATGAGAGTAAATATCTCTATATATTACTTGAAGGGTCAGTAAAACTCTATAAAACTGCTCCCAAAGGTAGGCAGATACATATGCATAATTTTGAAGCACCCCAGGCGGTTGCACTTTTTGTTGCCTTTGAAGGGATTCCTTTTCCTGCGACCTGTGAATTACTTACAGATGGATATATAGGTCTTCTCCCTTTAGAGAAGTTTCATGCCTGTTTAGAAAATACTTCATTTTCTAAAGCACTTGTAAAAGCTATGGCAAAAAGAATGAAGTTGCTTTCCGACTTGTTGCATAAAGAGACGGTTTACTCTTCTGAAGCAAAGATAGCAGATATACTCTACTCAAATCCAAGCATTTTTGAACGCCTTAAAAATACCGAAATAGCAGCTATATTGAATATTACTCCAGAAACGCTCTCCCGTATTTTGACTAAGTTGAAAAAAGAAAATATTATACGTATAGAAGATCACAAAGTGATGATCATGAATGAAGTTGCACTTCATAAAATACTTGAGACCAACAGTGTTGATAATAAGAGATTTTCTCTCTGATTTTTGTATTATAAAACTCTATACTTAAACCGTCAATAATCTATTTTCTTCTCACAAAAAAGTGCTAAATACACTGAATTAACCAATAATTGATACATATCAATAATCCCTCAACTCGATAATGTTAACGTATTACGTAAACTTATTTTAAAAGGAGGCAAAATGTCATTAAATAGACGTGATTTTTTAAAAAATTCAGCAGCAGTTGCAGCTGCAGGTGCAGTGGGTATAACAGTTCCGCAGGAAGCACAAGCAGCAGCTGCCAAAGCAGAAGCCAAGTGGAGATGGGATAAAGCAGCTTGTCGTTTCTGTGGTACGGGGTGTGGTATCATGCTCGCAACCAAAAGTGGGCGTATCGTTGCCGTAAAAGGTGACCCTGCAGCTCCGGTAAATAGAGGACTTAACTGTATTAAAGGTTACTTTAATGCGAAGATCATGTATGGTGCAGATAGACTTAAAACGCCACTGCTTCGTATGAATGATAAAGGTGAGTTCGATAAAAAAGGTAAGTTTAGAGCAGTAAGCTGGGAACGTGCCTTTGATGAGATGGAAGTGCACATCAAAAAAGCACTTAAAGCTTCTGGTCCAGAAGGTGTTGCAAACTTTGCATCTGGGCAGTATACAGTTATGGAAGGATATGCAGCTCAAAAGATGATGAAAGGTGGGTTTAGATCAAATGCGATCGATCCAAATGCTCGCCACTGTATGGCATCTGCGGTTGTTGGTTTTTATCAAACATTCGGTGTAGATGAACCAAGTGGTTGTTATGACGATATCGAACTTACAGATACGATCGTTTCTTGGGGATCAAACATGGCAGAGATGCACCCAATTTTATGGTCACGTGTAACAGATAGAAAACTTTCTAATCCAGATAGAGTAAAAGTAGTAAACCTTTCTACTTATAGACATAGAACTTCGGATCTTGCAGATGTTGAGATCATTTTTTCACCAAATACTGACTTAACATTATGGAACTACATCGCTCGTGAGATCGTTATGAGAGATGAAGCTGAAGGTATTATTGACTGGGATTTTGTAAAAAAACATATGGTCTTTGCAGTCGGTCCGGTCAACCTTGGTTATGGTATGAGACGAGACAATGAAAAGTCTATTAAAGATGGTAAATATACTGCTCTTGAGATGGAAACAATTTCAAAAGAAATGACTAAAACTATTTCAAAAAAAGAAGCACCTGCCCTTGAGCCTTATGGGTATAAAGAGGGTGATGTGATGAAGAACACTCCAGGTACATTAAAACACTGGGAGATTTCATTTGAAGAGTATAAAAAGTCACTTGAACCATATACACTTGAGTATACGGCTGAAATATCTAAGGGTGATCCAAATGAAGATATAGAAGCCTTTAAGAAGAAACTTCAATATCTTGCAAACCTTTACATACAAAAAGGTCGAAAAGTTGTTTCTTTCTGGACGATGGGTATGAACCAACATACACGTGGTACATGGGTAAATACATTGGCATACAATGTTCACTTCCTACTGAATAAACAAGCAAAACCAGGATCGGGAGCATTTTCACTTACTGGTCAACCATCTGCGTGTGGTACTGCAAGAGAAGTTGGTACATTCTGTCACAGACTTCCAGCAGATATGATGGTTAAAAACCCGAAACATAGAAAAATTACTGAAAAAGGGTGGAATGTACCAAACGGTACCCTTAATCCTGTAGGTAATCAACACGTGATGAAGATACATAGAGATATGGAAGATGGTGTGGTTAAGTTCTGTTGGATCAATGTAAACAATCCATATCAAAACTCTGCTTCTGCATCACACTGGATCAAAGCAGCAAGAGAAATGGATAACTTTATTGTTTGTTCTGATGGATACCCCGGTATCTCTGCGAAGGTCTCAGACCTTGTACTCCCTACAGCAATGATCTATGAAAAATGGGGTGCATACGGAAATGCTGAGCGTCGTACACAACATTGGAGACAGCAAGTCCTTCCTGTAGGTGATTCGATGTCTGATACTTGGCAGTGGGTAGAGCTTTCTAAAAGATTTACGGTTGGAGATCTTTGGGGTGAATCTGTTCTGAGAAACGGTAAAAAACTCCCAAATATCATCAAAGATGCTGCGAAAATGGGATATACGAAAGATACAACAATGTTCGATATCTTGTTTGCAAATAAAAAAGCAAAATCATACAAAGTGGATACAAGTAAATTCCCTCAGCAAGGGTATGATGATACTGAGTCACGTGGTGATTCAAGAAATGTACTTGGTACAGATGGTAAACCGTGGAAAGGGTATGGATTTATGATCCATGAGTATCTTTTCGAAGAGTATGCAGACTTTGGTAGAGGACATGCACATGACCTTGCTCCATTTGAAGTCTACCATAAGGTAAGAGGACTTAAATGGCCTGTTGTTGACGGGAAAGAGACGCAGTGGAGATTTAATGTTAAGTATGACCCATATGCAGCAAAAGCAGCAAAAGAAACAGGTGCTGATGACTTTGCATTCTACGGTACATTGGCTAAAGCCTTAGCACAAGGTGACCTTAAAGGTATCAAAGATAAAAACAAAAAATCGCTTAAAAATAAAGCGAAGATCTATGCTAGACCGTACATGGATCCTCCTGAAATGCCAGATAAAACATATGACACTTGGTTATGTACAGGACGTGTACTTGAACACTGGCACTCTGGAACGATGACGATGAGAGTACCTGAACTTTTCCGTGCGGTACCGGAAGCACTTTGTTATATGCACCCAGCAGATGCGAAAGCTAAAGGCTTTAAACAAGGTGGACTTATCTGGGTTGACTCACGTCGTGGTAAGGTAAAAGCAAGAGTTGAAACCAGAGGACGTAACAGAGTACCTCAAGGGCTTGTGTTCGTACCATGGTTTGATGAAAAAGTCTTCATTAATAAAGTATGTTTGGATGCAACATGTCCTATGTCTAAAGAAACAGACTTTAAAAAATGTGCTGTAAAACTCTATAAGGCGTAACCGATATGGCACACTCTAACAGCAGAAGAAATTTTATGGCAACAAGCGCACAAAGTGTAGGCTTGGCTGCTCTTGGTGGAATGCTGTGGAGTGGATATAGCGACTCTGTAAAAGCATCGCCGTTGGTACTTAGACCTCCTGGTGCATTGGCTGAGAAAGATTTTCTTGCAGCCTGTATCAAATGTGGACTTTGTGCAGAAGCTTGTGTAAACAGAGATACGAATATAGATAGAGATACAGGAAAACCAAGACCGAGTACATTGCAGATGGCAAAGGGTAGTGATCCTTTATTGATAGGGACACCATTTTTTGTACCTACAGAAGTACCTTGTTATATGTGTGAAGATATTCCTTGTGTACCTGTTTGTCCATCAGGTGCTTTAGATATGCCAAGTTTGCTTAATGAAAAAGAAGAGCTTGACATCAACAAAGCTTCGATGGGACTGGCAATAGTACATAAAGAGTCTTGTATTGCCTTTTGGGGTATACAGTGTGATGCGTGTTACCGAGCCTGTCCTCTTTTAGATGTAGCGATCACGTTAGAGTACATAAAAAATGATAGAACAGGGAAACATGCATTTTTACTGCCAATCGTGCAAGACCACGCCTGTACGGGATGTGGACTTTGTGAGCAGGCATGTGTCACTGAGGAACCGGCGATCTTTGTATTGCCAAATGACATTGCCAAAGGTAAAGCAGGTGACCATTACGTGAAAGGTTGGGATGTAAAAGACCAGGAACGTGTGGCAAATGCCAAGAGCGAAGAGACAAGAACAAAACGTTCTAGGAAAGATGCGGATGATTATCTGAATTCGGAGGTAGAGTACTAATGAAAAACATAAAATACCTGCTTCTTAGAAGAACGACTCAGATAGGACTCATGTTCTTATACTTTTCTGCAAATGCTTATGGTTGGAATATTTTAGCAGGTACCTTTGGTACTTCATATATATTTGGGGTTATTCCTTTGGCTGATCCGTATACAACACTTCAAGTGTTGGCTACCGGGTTTGTTTTAGGTGCAGATGTGTTACTTGGTGCAGCGATCATTACGATGTTCTATTTTGTTGTAGGCGGGAGAGCATTTTGTTCTTGGGTCTGTCCTATCAACATGGTAACAGACTTGGCAAACTGGCTTAGACGAAAGTTGAAACTGGATAAAGAAGAGGTCAACTACCGTTTTCTCAAAAGAGGTACACGCTACTGGATCATGGTAGTGGGACTTATCGTCTCAGCTGTGGTCGGTATCGCTGCCTTTGAGGTATTTAGTCCTATTACCATCATGCAAAGAGGAATTGTCTTTGGGTTTGGTATGGGTGCTGCGGTGGTCATTACGATATTTTTGTTCGATCTATTTGGGGTCAAGAACGGTTGGTGTGGACACTTGTGCCCTTTGGGTGCGAGTTATTCACTTATAGGTAAGTACAGCCTGATACGTGTTAAGCATAATGCTGATACTTGTACAGCATGTATGGACTGTAAAGTGGTCTGTCCTGAAAATCAGGTACTGCATATGGTCAGTAAAGAGAGCATCTCAGTCACAGATGGTGAATGTACGAACTGTGGTAGATGTGTGGATGTGTGCAATGATGATGCATTGGAATTTGGAATTAGACAGTTTATCAAAAACTGATTAAGGAGGATATAGATGAAAAAATTAGTAAAAACAGTTGCACTTGGTGCTTTATTGGCAACTTCAAGCGCGTATGCAGTGAGTGTTGCAGCGTGTGCTGGGTGTCATGGACAGTATTTTGAAAAAGCAGCGATGGGTAAGTCAAAGGTAGTGAAAGATATGTCACTTAAAGATATCATTGATTCAATGAAAGGGTATAAGGCCGGTACATACGGTGATGCACTTAAAGGGATGATGATGGTACAGGTTAAAGACCTGAGTGATGCAGATATTGAAGCCATGGCATTACAAATTAAAGCTGGTGCAGCATCACCAACTGAACGTGCTACAACACATGCTGCCGCTGCTGCTGTAGCTGCTGCAGGTGGAACGTATGTGGATCTGAATGAAGGTGCATCAGATGATCTTCGTATAGAGATGGAGGATCTTGGAAACAGAAACACTGTCTCTGAGAAATCACTGGGATTAAGAAAGACAGACCTTTATAGTGAAAGTAATACAGAAGGTCAGCAGGCAGATTATGACAGACCGGCACCAGGAACGTCTACAAAATTTGAAAGAGCATTTAAAGATGCACCACCAATGATCCCTCATTCTGTAGAAGGATTACTGCCTATTACAAAGATGAATAACCAGTGTCTTGGATGTCACATGCCAGAAGTTGCACCAGCTGTAGGTTCTACGCCAATTCCTCCAACACACTTTACAAACTATAGACCAGATACAAGAATGAAAGGTGATATGGTTTTAAAAGAAGGGCAAGTACTAGGTACGATGATGGCAAATACATCGGACATAGTAGTGGCAGATGCTCAACAAGGTGATACTTTATACCAAGGACGTTTCAACTGTACACAGTGTCATGCACCACAGTCGAAAATGAAAACCTCAGTAGCCAATACATTTAGACCAGATTATGGAGATGATGATAATAAAGCACATTCATCTTTGATCGATCATATGAATGATGGTATTGATGTTGAGGTACAAGAAAAAACACCTTTTATGGAAGGTGAATAAGAGTGGCATCTAGACGTGATTTTCTAAATAGATTTAGAAAACCTCTAGAACAAAGTAAAGAGGTCTCACCCCTAGTGGTGAGACCTCCTTATGGTTTAAGTGAATCTCTTTTTCAGAGTGAGTGTGTTGCATGTGAAAGTAAAACATGTGTCACTTCCTGTGATGAACAGATCATATTTATACAGGATGATGGTACACCAAGCCTTAATTTCACAAAAAGCGGTTGTACTTTTTGTGAAGATTGTGCTTCTGTCTGTGAACCTAATGTATTGAGTTTAGAAAATGTACATACTGCAGAACAACTCAATGCTACATTTCGTATCTCTACTGAAGGTTGTGTTGCACATCACGGTGTCATATGTTTCTCATGTAAAGAACCATGTATCGATGATGCTATACTGTTCAACGGTATGTTTAATCCTGTGATCGATATGGATAAATGTACGGGTTGTGGGTTTTGTCTAGGCAGATGCCCAACACAGGCCATAACCTATGATGCCATTAGTATGGCGACCCATACAATTGAAACGGAGTAAATACATTGACTATAGAAACCATAGAGAAGAACTATCCAAAAATTTTTAAAACATTGCCTGAAGATGTGAGTGCATTACGCTATCTTTTAGTAGTAGATGAAAATTATGATGATGACGATACAGAGGAATTTGACGCTATTGACCCTGAAGATTTTAATTATTTGGTCTATGTGACGGATACATTACAGGAATCTGTAGGAGAAACCGCTGTAGTTGAACTGGTTAAAAAACTTAAATATCATAAAGATATAGATGAGTTTTATCTTTCTGATGTAGATCTGTACGGTATTCAAACTGCACTAGATGAAGAGGGCATTGTAAAGATGGTGCTGGATACTTTAGAAGAGGCCATGGTATGAGAAAAGTCTTTATAACACTTTTTCTTTCCATCACTTGGTTATATAGTAATACAGTACTTTCTCCGGTATTAGAAATCGTCGTGGACGGTACAGCTAAAGATATGGTGCTAAGAGATAAAGAGCTTGTGATAGGTACGGACAGTGGTAAATTACAAGTATATGATTATGAAGCAAAAGTATTTACGTCTATGATAACACTTCCCGATGTGGAAGATTTTGTAGGTGATATAATGCCTGCCCGTGTTTTTTCCGTAGATGAAATGCAGGGACGTTACCTGCTCTTGAGTGACAGTGGAAAAGGTGGATATTCGGACCTTTGGATCCATGAAAACAATATCACAACCCAAATTGTAAGTGCTGAAGATAAAAAAGCTGTTATAAAAGTAAGGTTTATCAATAAAGACCAGGTTCTTCTAGCCTATCTTTCCAATGAAGCAGCACTTTTTGATATACCAAGTAAGAAAGAGTTATACCGTGTACAGTTAAGCGAGTCCAAGTTTTCAGATTTTGCTTTGAATGAAAAAAAGACACAAGCGGTCTTTGCATGTGAAAGTGGTGTGCTCAATATCATTGATACAAAGAGTGGAGAAATCATTAAGGTACTTCAGGGACTCAATGTAGACAATGTCTATAAGGTGGACTTTAAGCAGGGTATCGTCTCTGGAGCTGGTCAAGATAGACGTGGAGCTCTTTATGATGTGATGATGGGTATGGGAGAATATATAGAAGGTCATTTTCTCATCTATGCTACAGCACTTAGTCCCAGTAGCAAAAGAGTAGCATTTACTATGGATGAACAAAATAATATTTCTATATATAACAGAGCAACCAAAACAAAAATAGCAGAACTTAAAGGGCAAAAGAGTACACTTAATACAATACTCTTTAAAGATGAAAACACACTTTTTTCCGCTAGCGATGACAAAACGGTTATGATGTGGAATTTAAAATGATAATTGGTACCAGACTATGACCCATTCACTCATGGCAGCGCGTCAAGAGGGGACTTTGTTCTTCTCTAAATCAGCATAAAAGGAGCGAGAATGGATAGAACATTTGATATGTTTATAGAGACCCAAGTGCCTGAGCATGTAGAGATCATCTCAAGGACTGATCTCAGCGGTGTGATCACTTATGCCAATGAGACCTTTGCCAAGATCAGCGGATATGAGGTGAATGATCTCATAGGTAAGCCGCACAACATTGTTAGACACCCCGATATGCCCAAGTCAGTTTTCTCAGATATCTGGGAGACACTTGGACGTGGTGAGAGCTGGCAGGGGTATGTAAAGAATAAACGCAAGGATAATGGGTACTACTGGGTTTATGCGAACGTCTCCGGTGTCTATAAAAATGGAGAGCTTGTCGAGTACAAGTCTTTACGTTCTCCGATAGATAAAGAAACAGAGCTTAAGATGCAAAACACTTATGATGCATTGAGAAAAAGTGAAGAGCAGAGTTCCAGAGTCGTCTTATATGTGACAGATGAGCAGTTAGATCAGATTGCGAAACTACTCTGATCTCGTTAAAATTAAATAAGAAAATAAAGGCAGAAGAATGAATATATCAAGTATAGTAGTACAAGTAAAACAGGAAAATTATGATGCACTTAAAGAAGAATTAGAAGCCTCAGGTATCTGTGATTATCACTTTGGTGACAAAGAAAAAGGTAAAATGATCGTCACGATAGATGGTACAGGGGTCGAAGAAGAAATCGAGAAACTGGTAAAGATACAGAAGACCAAATATGTTCTTGCTGCAGATATGATGCAGACATATCAGGAAGAGCTTGAAGGTGCGATCAAAGAGCTTGAAGAAGCAGATGTAATCCCTGATATGCTTAACATGGATTCTGTGGATGTCCGTGATATTATCTATAATGGTGACTTGAAGAAGAAAGATTTTAAAGGTGGTGTATAAATGGTTGTCATTGAATCTGTCATTAAAACAAATCCTTTAGGACGTTGGTATATAGAATTGAGCGACACTATGAAAGAAGAGAGTATGGAGATATGTCTTGACATTAATGAATATGCCCAGAAGGTCGAGATGATGGGTGAAGAGTATGGTGGTGAAGTTGAGGTAGCATGGTCTAGTGATGAAGGTGTGACAGTAGATCAGATCAATGAAGTGCGCCATCAGATCATGGCATATGAAGCTGAGATAGAAGCACAAAAACAAGAACAAGAGCAAGAATCTACACATATGCCAGACGGTACCCCTAACTTTAGTGTATAAAATATGCATTCTTTTTTTAAAGAAGTATACGGAGCTGGTATACTTTTTTTCTACTATATAAAATATATCATCCTTTTTGGATGGCCTTTCCTTTATTATATACTCGAATACAAATCCAATATGATCATGGATAGTCTATGGGTATGCTGTCTTTTTTTGATGATAAAAGATTTTGTGATGAGGGATAATAATTAATTTTCCTTATGTGATTAATTACTTTAAGTTATTATTAATATAAATTTTACTATACTTCGGCATAACAAAAAAATAAAAGGGTATAAAATGAAAAAATTTATCACAACATCAGTAGCAGTAGCTGCATTATTAACAAG
>JADGDL010000069.1 GCA_016744875.1 Sulfurovum sp. | reverse complement strand
CTTCAATTGTAAAAGGAAAGGGTGTGAAAATGGACAAAGAAGAGGTTACTAAGCATGTTAAACAAGTTATTAAAATGGAAATGCTTAAAAAAGATATAAACTTTGTAGAACTTCAAAAGAAGATGCAGGATAAAGGATATAACTATTCACTAGATGCTATTCGCCAGAAAGTAGGGCGGGGCACTTATGATGCAAGATTTTTGTTCGAGTTTGCAGATAGTTTGGGATTAGATATTAAATTTATCGAAAAAGAATAAGGAGTTATCAGTTGAAGATGAAGAAAAATTTTTTGATTAAAATTTGTATCTACCCATAACTTACTTTTAACATTTCATCAGCAGATAAGAGCAATGCATCTATTCTCTTGGATATAAGCAAATGAAGTTTATTTGTAAAATCTTTCTCCTTGTTTGTAAAAAGAGCCATATCAATAGTATGAGTATCTAGAGCTTTTTTTACATTGTTACATACGCTTTTTACACGAGTAGAAACAAGTTTAGGATTTAGCCCTGTTTCTTCTGCAAACTCCCTAAGAGGGTATCCAAGTACGTTGTCTGCATCAAACTCATCCCCATATGCCATAGCTAGCTCATGATCAACATTTTCATGCATGATAATAGAGAGAATATCGTAGTATGGTGCTACTGTTATGCCCGATTTGTTTACAAAAAAGGAGATATTTTTACCATGAGCGTCTGCATTGCCTATAATAAGAGTGTAGATCGCCCAGTCAAGAAGTTTAAGTTTTGCTGTAGCGGGCACTTCACAAAGATTTGCTGCAGCAAAGAGTTTGGTAAAACTTACACCTTCTCTTATATTTTCTACATCACGACCGGAGCCAAAGTTTCTTTCATACTTGTAAGAAGAGGGGAGGTCTAACATTTGGCAGCCATCTATGATGTGCAGTCTTTTGACTGTATCTGTACCCATTACTCTGTCAAAACGTTCTATCATGAGTACAGGGTGATCACCATACTTTCGTAAGCTTACTTCTTCAACCATCAAGCCAGCTTCTTTTGCAAGCGACATACAGAAGTATTCATTGACTACGATGTTTTCATTTCGTTTGGTTTGAAATTTTAAAATATGTGTAGAGCTAAGATCTCCATCTGCTAATCCTAATTCTCCATCTTTGAGTAGTACAGGTAGTTTTTCTTGAACCCCTGCAAGACTTAATCGCTGTTTCTTATCCCAGATAATGATACTTTTACTTTCTATCTCATCGATACGTTGCGTAAGTTCCTTGTTTGTGATGGGACGAAATAGGGGAGTCGTGTCTTTATGTGTGTTACCAAAGCTCAATGCACCGGAAGTCTCAAATCCCATAGCTTGAATAATTCCAAAGATATTGTTTTTTGATATATGTGTAAATGAGGTTAGATCATCAAGACCTTTTCCTTCAGGAAGTAGATTTTCTAAAAATCTTTTGATAATACCAGATGAGATAGTTTTCTCAAAAGCTAGGTGAGGGGAGACTTCATAACCTATTTGTTTCCATTCATCAGTGTATTCAAATTTGTAGATTTCATCTTTCCCTTTAATGCTGATAGTTCCTATAAGCATTTCATTTAGTTTTACTTGGAGCTCACTCATTCTTCATTCTCCCAGGGTATTATGTTCATTTTGATACCTAGTGCAGTCATGACTTTGAGTATAGAATCCATACGTACACCTTTGGCAGCGTTTTCTATTTTGCTAAGTGTCACGACTGATACATAACAAAGCATAGCAGCCGTTTTGGTATCTATTCCTTGTTGGGTACGTCTGGCTTTAATAGCTTTACCTATGAGCTCAAGAGAAAGAGATTGATCTAGATCTGGTGTTGGTAAGGATTTAACTTGTTTACCTTTAGACATAATGACTCCATAAATCTACGTTTATATAATTTTAGAGTATTAAAGCTTAATTATATATAAAATTATATTTATGTATATTTTAGGATTGTATATATAACAATCAAAGAAGCTTTTTGGGATCTTTTTTCTATAAATAGTTGTCATGCATTAGGGATTTGATGTTCTCTTCACGCAGCATAGGTAAATATTGCTTTAAAGCTTGTGTCTTATACTTAGGGTGTAGGATTAAAGAATGATGCGCTCAAATTAGCTTCTAGATGCCTCCTGTGCAAACATAATTTTGTCCGAGAAATGTTAACATGTAATTACTAATGTTAATCTTCTGTTTTTCAATTATATGACAATTTGCGATATTATGTAGC
The DNA here is from genome assembly GCA_016744875.1 of Sulfurovum sp. Classification (GTDB taxonomy): domain Bacteria; phylum Campylobacterota; class Campylobacteria; order Campylobacterales; family Sulfurovaceae; genus Sulfurovum. Next base: position 2,253 of record JADGDL010000069.1, on the reverse strand, counting down.
AAGCGCACAAATTAGCTTTTTAAGAAGCTCTTGCTTCTCGTAGTCTTCCAGATTGTCAAACTCATCGCCCATAGTAAAACCTCTCTTTTGTATATGTTCTACAAGGCTAAATGCCTCTTATTTCTATAAAATAATTATACTAAAATAATGACAATATATCAGTTTTTTAATCATAAATGATGAATTTGTATAAAATATAAGATAGTATAATAAAGGATCACAAATGGCACAACATTTCCTGCTATCAGCAAACGCAAGAACCTTATCTATCGTTAAAATAGCCATGATGAGCGAAGATGAAATCTTTGAAATATTCAAACATGTTAGATGGTCTGAAACCAATGGTGAGCCAATATGCCCTTGTTGTGGCTCTATGAGAAAACCGTATAACATTAAAGCAAGACAGCAGTTCAGATGTAAGGACTGTTTTCACACTTTTAGCGTGACAAGCGGTACTCTGTTTGCAAATCATAAAATGCCTTTAAAAACATATCTCTTAGCTATTGCTATTTTTACCAACTCTGTAAAATCCCTAAGTGCATTACAGCTTTCAAGAGATTTAGATGTGCAATACAAAACAGCATGGATACTTTCTCATAAGATCAGAGAGTCATTACGCGATGATAATGACAATGAAATGCTTACAGGCGTATGCGAAATTGATGGTGTGTATGTAGGTGGAAAAACCAAACAAATAAATGCTATAGCTGACCGTGTAGATAGAAGAACCATTAGCCACCCGAATAAAAGAGTGGTGATCTCAGTGAGACAAAGAGCAAATATCTGGGATAAAAAAATTGGAGCTGTTAAAACCAAAACTTTTGTACTTAAATCTGAAAATACTTTTGATATTGGGAATATTGTAAAAAGCCATATTGAAAGAGGTTCAGAGCTACACGCTGATGAAGCGACAGCGTATGACGATTTACACGCTCTTTATGATATGAAAAGAGTTAATCACCAAATAGAATACCGTGGTAAGAACGGAGAGAACAATAATCAAAGTGAAAGTTATAACGCTAGATTTAGACGAATGCAATACGGGCAATGTCATAGATTATCACCGCTTTATCTTTCAAATTATGCCAATGAAATCGCATACCGAGAAGATACTCGAAGAAAAAACAACGGAGAAATAGCAAATGATATTCTCACAAGATGTTTAGGTCGTTCAGTCTCTAATGAGTTCTGTGGATATTGGCAAGGAAATAAGAGGGTAGCTGAGAGATTAGGCGCTTAGAATTTTATCTGCCACAAAACAGATAATCCATCTTTGCCGACACGCTTGATCAAGCCACTATTTTCGCATCTTTCAAGTGAAGCAAAGACCATCTTTTTAAAACGATCTAAGTGAAAATTCTCATTATCGTCAATCCCTTTATTGAAAGCTAGTTTTTTAGCAATATCATTTGTACTTAGTGGCTCTCTAGCTGTCCTTAGCACATCAAGTATCAACACTTTGGCTTCTCCTGTCTTGAAATACCGCTCTTTGTGTACTCTTTTAGCCTTTATAGTTCTCAAATCGTAGCTATCATCAAAGATATGTATGGTCTGGTCTATGGATTGTAAGTTAATTTTGGATTGTTTGAGAAGTTTTTCATAGTGTTTTATCTCCCCTGACACCTCTGCTCTTTTCTTTGCAAGTGCCGACAGTACGTGTGTTTCTGCCATTGTTTCCCTTTCTTTTAATATGGGAAAATTTTAGCTGATTTTAGGAAATAAATCTTGTGCGCTTGCTACATAATATCGACAATTTGGCATACTTTTAAACAACAGCATTTTTTTCTGTCACAATACCAAAATGAAACCATCATCAAAAGAACTTCTTGAAAAGATCAGTAGTCATTGTTATGTTCTATCGACTCGTTATAGATATGCAAGAGCTCCACACTGGAGTAAAAAGTATAGTGAAGGGCAATTAGCAGCATTGGAATATATTGATAGATTATGTTTGCATTTTCTGCAAGAAGAGAAGAATATCCCAGAGCGGTTTAAAGCCGAGATCACAAAACAGATGCAACAGAACTCATGTCATAATGACAGCGAGTATAAGAATGGGTTGTATGATGCTTTGAATAGTGTACTGGATGAGTTACATGTAGAGAAATAATTGTTTAAATTATGTGCAACCAGGAGACAAGGAAGGGGGGGGGGACAACACCATTAAGTTAAGCCTAAAAGCTCTCTGTACAGGGCTTCCGATATCATCAATTCCCAACATTTTTCTTTTTCCGTTTTAAATGATTAATGGAG
>JADGDL010000068.1 GCA_016744875.1 Sulfurovum sp. | reverse complement strand
GTATAGATACCACATCGTTCATAGCTATATTGGGTGCTGCCGGTTTGGCTATAGGTTTGGCGCTGCAGGGTACCTTTGGAAACATTGGTTCTGGTGTGATACTTATACTTTTCCGTCCATTTGAAGTGGGGAACTTCATTGCAGTTGGAGGGGAAAGTGGTACAGTAGAAGCAATCACACTTTTCAATACTACGCTTTTAACACCAGATAATAAAGTGATCTTGATTCCTAACAGTACAGTTGCTTCGGGTAATATCACAAACTTTTCAAAAAAAGAAGAACGTCGTGTAGATTTTGTCTTTGGTATAGGTTATGATGATGATCTTAAGTTGGCTAAAGCAACGCTTCAAGAGATCATTGATACAGATGCACGTATATTGAAAGATCCTGCATCTTTCATCGGTGTAGGCGAATTAGGTGACAGTTCTGTGAACTTCACAGTACGTGTTTGGGTGAAAGCTTCAGATTATTGGGGTGTTCATTTTGACACAATTGAAAAAGTGAAGCTGACATTTGATGATAAAGGTATCTCTATCCCTTATCCGCAAATGGATATTCACTTAGACCCGGCGAAAGCCTAAACAAAATATTTAAAGGAAAAAGAATGAAAAAATTAATATTGATCTCTGCAATAGCAGTAACAGGACTTTTTGCAGATGCAATGACAGATATGGCAAACAAAGCTGCATCATCTAAAGTAAAAGAGAAAGCAGAGTCTTCGATGACGGATAAAATGAAAGATGAAGCAATGAAGCAAGCCAAAGAACAAGCTACTGATATAGCAGCAACAGAAGCAGAAAAAGCTGTAGGTAAAGAAACACTAACAAAAGAAACTGCAAAGTCAGCAATTAAAACAGTTCTCTAAGTTTAATTATTTATATATGACTCTCAAATCTTTTTTGGGAGTTTATATGGATTACATACACTTTCTACACATTTTCAAATATAATAGATAAAACTTAAGTTTTACTATACAGATTTTATAAAACTTGCATTACAGTGCATTTAAAATAACTAATTTTATTTTAGGAATAATATGCAGTCAAATAATACATTTTCAAAGTTACTAAAAACATCTCTTTATACACTTATTTTATCCTCTACTACACTAGTTGCTGAAGAGGGCGGATCTGGACACTATCTACCTGGTTCGATGGCTTCTTTTATGGATGGGGTCGCATCTGAACCTACATTTCTTCTTAGGGTAAATTATATCTATTACGATGGTAAAGCGGATGTAACCATACCACTTGCAGGTGAACATGTTGCAGATATGGAGGCTACCTCAAATGTACTAGGAATCACTGCATTCTGGGCACCAGAATGGGGGATCATAGACGATAAATGGAATTTTGCTATGTCTGCGACCATACCCGTTGTAGATATGAAAGTCTCTGGTCATCTTACGTCATTTAATGTAAGTGATGAAGTGACTAAAATCGGTGATATTGTACTAATGCCTATCATGTTTAACTATAAAGTAAATGATGACTTTAATATCAATACGCGAGTCGCTTTTTATGCACCTACGGGTGACTATGAAACTGGAAGACTCGCAAATACGGGTAAGAACTTTTGGACTATTGAACCGACTATCGGCTTTATGTACTTTGGGCAAAAAAACAGAAGAGAGGCCTCTCTCTTTTTTGGTGCAGATTTCAATGAAGAAAATGATGCAACCAATTATAAATCAGGAACACAAATACACTTGGATGGTACTTTGGCACAACACTTTCCGTTTCAAAATGGATTGGCAGGTGTTGGTGTAACTGCTTACTGGTATAATCAAGTGACTGATGACAGTGGTGCAGGAGCCAATCTCGGTGCATTTAGAGCTAAAGCAGCAGGTGTCGGTCCTGTACTTTCTTATGTAGCTCATTCAGGTAAGATTCTTGCAGAACTAAAATATATTAATGATTTTAATAATGAGAAGCGTCTTGAAGGAGACACTCTCTTCTTTAAAATTATTGCGAAGTTTTAGATATGAAGTTTGACCTGAATAAGACAGATATACAAAAGTGTATATTATGTATAGCTACATTGTACACATCTGTGTTATATGCTGATACAAACCTTGCACAAAAGGCAAATGACCCAACTGCACCACTCATGGCAGTACAACTCATAGACAACTACACTTCTGACTATTATAATAGTCTAGAGGGAAACACTGCTAACAGTGTTTCTTTTCGTGCAGCATACCCTTACAAGTGGGGAGAAAGTAATCAAATAGCCAGAGTCACTCTTCCTACAACAACGAATAGCCCTACGGGAGATACTGGCATACAAGATATGACACTTTTTAATATGACTGTTTTCCCTACTTCATGGGGACGTCTTGGTATAGGTATTGTAGGTTCCATACCACTAGCAGATGGTCATGATCAGTGGAGTCTTGGCCCTGCATTTGGTTTTGTAAACAATACCTTCAAAAAGGGATTAAACTTAGGTCTTTTCAATCAAAACCTTTTTCGTATAGCAGGTGAGGATGATCGTCCATATACGAAGATCTCTTCTTTTCAACCAATTATAAATTACTCTATGGGTAATGGATGGAACATAGGTACGGGAGAGATACAGTACATTTATAACTGGGAATCAAGTCAATGGGCATCTTTACCTATAGGTCTTCAAGTAGGAAAACTTCATAAGTTTGGCAAATTACCCATTATCTTCTCTTTGCAATATGTCTATAACTTTGCAGATGAAGTAAGCATGGGCAATGGACTTTTTGCACCTACAGCCAAAACAGAGATTACATTTACAGCGAAATTTTTATTTCCAACACTCTAACAAAGGATAAATATGAAACTATTAAAAACATCAAAAAAGTTAACAATCAGCCTTTCAATCATCGCCACGCTAGCATTGGGTGTACATGCAAGTGAAAAAAATGCAGATGTATCTTATGCAGCAAAAGCTGAGCATATTAGTCAACTTGAAAAAAATGCTCCAACCAATCCACTGAAAAATGCCTATTTTGGCGAGACGCATCTGCATACATCTTATTCTTTGGATGCGTACATTGGAGGTAACCGTATGACACCTAGTGATTCCTTTCGTTTTGCCAAAGGTGAAGAGATGATGATCAATGGTCAAAAACATAAGCTAGAAAGACCACTTGACTTTTGTGCGGTGACTGACCACTCTGAGTATATAGGTGAAATGTTTACAGCCATGAATGCCAAGGCCAAAGGTTATGATCAGGATGTGTTAAAAGAGTTACGCTCTTTAAGTAGTTATAAGGATCAGGTAGAATGGTTTGTTAAATATGTTATCTCGGTAAATCGCGGGGATGCACCTCCTCAGCACACAGATTTCTTTACAGGGGTAGAGAGTATAAACAATGCGTGGCAAGTCAACACTGCTGCGGTGAATGAACATTATGAGCCAGGCGTGTTTACCACCCTTGCAGCGTTTGAATGGTCTGGTGCACCTAAGGGTGGAAATTTACACAGGAATGTCTTCTTCCGTGATATGGTCCTACCAGAGAGACCCGTAGGCTATGCTGAGTACAACCGTGAAGAAGGGTTATGGGGATGGATGGCAGAACAGGAGAAAAAAGGAAGCAGACTTTTTGCAATACCTCACAATTCAAATGCTTCAAAAGGGATGATGTTTAACCAAAATGATTCTACAGGAAAACTGATTGATTTGGAATATGCACAAACACGTAACCATTTTGAAAGACTCATTGAGATGATGCAGATCAAAGGAAACTCAGAAGTACATAGAACATTCTGGCCTGCTGATGAGTTTGCTGATTTTGAAAATGCAGACTCATTTTCTAAATTCTCAAAGCGTGAGATCAAAAAAGAGAATTTTGTACGACATGGCGTGATCGAAGGGTTAAAATACACACAAAGTCTAGGTGTGAACCCCTATAAATATGGTTTTAACGGAGGTACAGACAATCATAATGGACTCCCATCAGATGTTTCTGAAGACAACTATATAGGTGGGCATGGTGCTGCTGATCACACAGCAGAAATTAGAAGAAAAGGTCAAGTGCCAGAGTGGTTGGATGCTATAGACGAGAGCATTGGTTCTATCACAGGTGTGTGGGCAGAAAAAAATACACGTGCAGCCATTTGGGATGCAATGTACAACAGAGAAACGTTTGCAACTTCGGGTCCTCGTATACTAGTACGATTTTTTGCAGGAGAGAACCTAACTAAAGATCCAAAAGATGCAAATAAAATGCTGGAAGATGGCTACAAAAATGGTGTACCGATGGGTCAGACCATTGTGGGGCTTAAAAATTCACCAACTTTTACAGTATGGGCATCAAAAGATGTGGATAAAGGAAACCTTGACCGTATTCAGATCATTAAAGGATGGGTAGATAAAGAAGGCAATCAGCAAGAGAAGATCATCAATGTTGCCTGGTCTGACAATAGAAAAATGGACAAAAACGGAAACCTTCCAAAAGTAGGTAATACAGTGGATCTTAAAACTGCAAAATATACCAATGAAATAGGTTCTCCAATGCTCATGGGTTCATTTACCGATACAGAGTTTGATGCAACACTGCCAACTCTCTACTACGCAAGAGTCATTCAGATACCGACACCAAGATGGTCTACCTATGATGCTGTAAGAAACAACTTACCACTGCTTGATAGAGTACCTGCAACCATTCAGGAGAGAGCATGGAGCTCACCAATATGGTTGACACCAACAAAAGAAAAGGAAATATAATGAAAATATTACATACGCTATCTGTGGTTACACTTGGGTTGTTACTCTTAACACCTATGGTGAATGCATCCGGTCTTAGTGATGCAGTCAAAACAAAAGAAAATATGGAAGCATCCATACCTCGTCCTGCACAAGAAAAATCTGTACAGAAAAAACTGGTAGAACTTGAAAAGAAAACAGGCAAAAAGCCAAATGTTGTGCTTATTGTTGCAGATGATCTTGGATTTGGAGATCCGGGTGTTTATGGTGGAGGTGAGATCATCGGTGCTGCTACACCAAACATTGATAAAATGGCACAAGAAGGGCTGAAGCTCACTTCGGCATATTCTCAACCAACATGTACTCCAACACGAGCAGCTATTCTTACAGGAAGACTTCCTGTAAGAACAGGTTTATATAGACCTATTTTAGCTGGTAAAAAAAAAAAAAAAAATCCATGGGCAGATGAGAAATCCCTTCCGACTATTTTGGGAGAAGTAGGCTACAAC